>CALKWO010000171.1 GCA_938003875.1 uncultured bacterium | reverse complement strand
CTGCGCCTCTGCGGTAAATTTTTTTCTTTTTGATTACGGTTTATCCGTGTTAGGGAATTACGGATTTAGCATTGTATAGCCATGAAGATGCAAAATATGATAGCCAGGGATAACGCCCTGGATTTATTGCCGTTCGCATATAAACCATAATATAGCATACACTGCCTGGATTACAAGCAAAAATTCGATGCTGCCCGAAAATGGGCAAATGTCCGATTTAAGACATTTCAATAATGGGCAATGGGGCTGGTCGCCAGAATAAATACCTTGTAAAATGTACCTTTTGAAAAATGGTATATCATTTGCTAAAGCATGGACCTTTGGCAAATTTGTCTCAGGGATCTGAAAAAAATTATTTCACTTACTGATTTTTGGAGACTCATGGATCATGAAGGTACGTTTTATTTATATTTTATATTTTTTGATGATTTTATCAACATTTTGCTTTGCTCAATACAACGGATGGTATAATGCAAAAATCGTTGATAAAAATTTGCAGGCGACTGGTACAGCCAACAGCGCAACTGCCAATGCTGTCTCACCCACAACAGAATTCAGGCAGCAATGGCAACTGGTTGCTGCTTCAAATGGCTCTCATGAGATTATAAACCGTCAAACTGCAACCTATTTATGCGTCCAGGCTGGAACAGCAAGTGCGGTTTCATTGCAAATGAATACAAAACCTGAACCATGGAAAGTAGTTCCTATATCCAATGCGTTGGTTGCTTTTAAGCATGAAAATACAGGCCGTTACATGGCCTATAATAAAAGCACAAAGACTTTGTGGGCTGTAACATCCACGACTGGCTATGATTGGCAATGGCAACTATCCAAAGTAGCCGTTTCCAGCAATCTTTGTGATTTAAATCCTGCAAGCATAATCAAAGTAGGGACTACCCAAAAAAGTGTGGCAAGCAATGGAAGCCTGGCACTGGCAACAAGCGATGCTCTGAAGTATACTAATGGCAATCCTGCCTACGATATTCGATTTACCCTGCAAGAACTCAAGGGGGTCAATGTTCCTAGTACCAGTTGCTTTATTTTGTGGAACGACAACGTAGTTGCAGTCTTGCGGGAACTAAGCCTGAAAGCTTATGAAAATCTGGCAATTCAAGCACAGGCATATCTGACACCAGGGACAGGAAAATTGAAGATTGTTTGCGATAGCTACAATCAAATGGACGAAGGAAACGAAGCCAATAACTCCATCATCGTCACATTGATTGTGCCTTCCCAAACATCGCAGCAAGCGGCATCTGGACAGACTAAAGGGAATCAGCAGCAAACCCAATCTTATACCGTTCAAGCTGCACCCACCTGGATGAACAGCTATGCTTCCCTGAAATCAGGCTTTGATGAGTTGCAAACTGCTTTTGCAGGCATGGCCAACACCACCATGGCCAATTCGCTTGGTACACAACTCCAGAATTATGTCACTGCAGCCAAGCTATTGGTGGAAAAACCGACGACCAGCCAGGCTTCTATCAAATTTACCTTGTTTATCTACAAAATCTTCGATGGACTAAGCAAAACGCCTGACCAGATAAGCATGCTGGACATTCTGCAAAAGATTGGCGAACGGTTTGATCAAGATATTGTAGCTGAACTGAATAAAAACGAGTTAGGGAAAAAAACCGCCTCCGCTTTGACTGCAATTGTCATTAGTGATCCAACGATAGAAATAGGTTCAGGAACTCTGTACAGCGAGTTGCTGGCAGTTACTGTCAGTGGGAAGATCATGATCGGCAGTATACAGGTGAACACAAGCTTCCGTCTATCGCTGTTCAGTAGCAATGGCAAATTTTTCGGTCTGCCAGTTCCTATTGGTCTGATGTATCGCTATGAATTGGCCAATACTCTGTCTTTATCCGAAATCATCGGTCTGGTCAGCAAGAATGCGACATTGGCCTCGAATCTCCAAAAAGCCGATGTGATTCGCTGCACGGGTGTTGGAGTTTGTGTTTCAAGCCATGAATTTTATGAAACAATCAACGGTATTTACCGCACGATGAAGAGCGGAATCAACATTTATGGAATTGTCGAAGCTTCAGGCTATCTGCAAGAAGCACGTCAAAAATGGCTTGCGCTGTTAAAAAAGGTGAGTACTGGCTCTATTAAATTTGAGCAAGATGCCAATAGCGGCAATCTGATGCTCAATGCCTGGATTGCCTTTGATATCAAAGCAAAAAGTGCTGGTATGGGTTTCTCTGTAGGAATTCCTCTCCTTGCAGGCTTTAAAGTATGGGAAGGGCAGTCACGCGAGTTTGGTCTTAAAATCGAAAGTTTGAATTTACGCATAGAAGCAAATTATAAAGATACTGGACCTGAGCTGATCGCTGGCTGGAAAGATGTTTATCTGATCAAGCTGCCTTACAACAGCACTCAGTTGACATTCATACGTTCTTATGCAATAGACGCTCTTGATCTTGAGCTTAGTTTTGCTGCCACTATGAAGGGAAAATGGGAAAAGGCTTTTGGAATCCCAGGATTGACTCTCGGCTCAGATGACCCAGCCAAAGGTTTTGCCATTCAAATCGCGCTTTCGCTTAACGCTCCTTACCTGACCAACATTGGTTGTGCAGGAATCGGTTCCATTAATACAGGTACTTCCACTACGGAAATTTTCTTCGGATGGAATGTTGACGTTCTCGATGTCAAAAAAAGCGGTGTCTATTTTAACCTCAACCAGACTCCTCCATTTGAGGATATTATTGCCGCTTTAAACAAAATTGCAAGCTTAGCGCGCAATATGTTAGCAAATACAGATAATGCCATTTTCGACGGGGAATTGAATCTTGAGTGGCTAACCAAAGCCATCAAAAAATTGAAAGAGCTAAAAAATTGCCCTGAAATCCGCGCCAAAAATGTGACCTTCCGCATTGGCCTTAGTAGATGGAATGTAGGAGAAATCTATTTCCCTATGGGTTTTGAACTAAGCGGGGAATTATATTTCCGATCAGGTGACAGAACTAAAGAATGGACTGCACTATACAGTGCAGTGATTGATAGCTCAGGACTATTGCTGGAAGCAGTTTTGCCCAAAATCGAAATCAAGGACTTTCTAACAATCAGTGATGCAAAATCTGACTCAGAAGGCCCCAATCTTAAAATAGCACTACGCAAAGACGAACAAATGATTAAAATTTCGGGTAAACTGGAAATTTCTAAAATCAATCTTAGCAGTGTTACCGATGTTGATATTTCTTCGTCTGGATGCAGTGTCAATTTATCTACCTCGCTATTCAATTTGGAAGCAGAGTTCAAACTATGGTCCCAGCGCAGTTCAGGCATGAGTCCTAGCAGTTTGAACGACAAATTGGATCTAGGCATGGAAGCATCCATTTCTCAATCGCTTGGCGAAAACATGGATGAGATTGTGACTAAAGTAGAAACAAAAATCAATAATGCCAAAGATAAAGCGATTAAAAAATTAAGAGATGAAGTCAAAGAAAAAAAAGCAAAAATTAAAGAGCTTAAAAAGAAAATAGACGACGCAGACTGGAAAGACTATTTAGCATCTCGTGTAGTGAGCTGGGGCTTGCAGATTACTGGTTATGAAATAGAAATCGGTGTAATCGAAGATATTTGTATTCCTTTGGTCAGGGAAACTTTCGAAGCTGCGATTAAAATCGTGGCAAATATGCCAGTATTTCACAGTGCAGAAATCAGTTGCGCTAGTTTGCTAAAATTTGTTACTTTGCAGGGGAATCTCAAAATTGCCCTGGACGTATCCATTGGCAGTGCTAGATTTGATAATATAGAAATCAATATTGACCTTCATAGAATAGGAAATATGATTGAATTTATTTCGCAAAATATTGTTGATAAAATAAAGCAAAAATTCGGGTTATGATGGCAAGGAGAACCATTTCCATGAGATATTTAGCGTTAGTAATTTATATAAGTTTGTCAGGAATCATTATGGTTAATGCTCAAAATGCTATTAAAATCGAACATCGTACTATGACTGGCGGTGTTCAAAAAATAGAACGAAATTATGATTTGAACATCGAAATGCACAGCAAATTGGTTGGTAACAATCCTGAGATGAACCAACGCTTCGCTCAAAAAAATACAAAAAGTATGACAAAAAAACATAGCGTCGTGCGAGAATACTACGTTGCTATCTTAGCCGTCGATGCACAAGGCCCTTGTAAGGTCAAAATTGACGTTCGAGCTGATGAAAAAAACATAGAAGAACAATCGCCTGTACAAGGGAAAAGCTATCTGGTTCATCGCGTAGGCCAGAATATCATGATAACAGGTGCACAGGGGCAAGCGGTAGAGGGGGATGAAAAAGATCGCGTGCTTGCGTTAAGTGCTGATCTGACGTGCCATAATCCTCTGAGCGAAATTTTTGCAGGGCGCACTTTCAGCATTGGCTCTGCTCTTGAAATGGAACCATCGAAGGCTTTAGCATTATTCGGGACAATCGGAGACGATGAAGCACCCAAAGTACAAAAATTCGTGGTTACGCTTCGCGAAATTAAAATGCTGTCTGGCTACAAATGCGCCTGGTTCGATTTGTCCATCTTGTCCAATTCACCTGGTCAAAGTAAGCCAATGGAATTGACAGGCCAGATCGTGGTTGGGGTAGACAATGCCTGGATTTTTCTAATCAAGACTTCTGGTTCAGGTACAATTGCTCAAACAAACCATTTTTCCTACGGAAAGATAGAAATGTCTGGCAGTGTCAGCATGAAAATGCAGTATCAGATGACCTATAGCGAAAAATGATTCTTTTAGCAGCCAGGGGCATTGCCCCTGAGAATTTCTATGAAAAAACAAGGTTTTACTTTAGTTGAGCTGTTGGTTGCTTTGGGTATTTTATCCATATTGATCGCTGTTGCTGCACCAGCCTGGCAAAAGATGATTGAGGGCATAAGGCTCAAAAGTGCAGCAAGGCAGATTAGTTCTCTTTTTGTGTATGCCAGAGAGCAGGCGATTTTGTCTGGGCGTATACATCTAGTCAGTTGCCAGGACGAAAATTGCCTGGCATTGGAAATCGCGTCTGAAAAGCAGGATGAATTTAGCGACCCCAAAGAAAAGCGAGACAGACAGCAAAGCAACTATCGGCTTCTCAAACAAAAACTGCCAGACAATGTCGTTTATCAACGCGTCAAGATTAGCGGCATAGGAGGACGAGATATTTCACAATTGCGTACAGTTCATTTCTTTGACGATGGTACCGTCACTCCTGCGTGGGTTATCGTCACCAATATTGACAGTAAACCATCTTTTTTGGTGACTGTTGATATTGGCGGAAAAATTGCAATCGAGGTGCAAAATTGAATTACCAGCCATATTCGTCTCAGGGTGGATTTACGTTGACAGAGGTGTTGGTTGCTCTGGCGATTTTAGGAGTCGTTGTCGGAGCTGGTTTCGATGCGCTTCAGGTTTCAAGCCGTTGCAGTAGAATCGCCGCCGATGCTTCTATGATCATTCTGTTGTGTCGCAACAAAGCTGAAGAATTGCAACTACAGCCAATCAGCTTAGGCGAAAAATCGGGAATTTTTCCCAAACCATGGTCGCAATTCGCCTGGAAGGCTAAAATAAATAAGACCGAGCTGAACGACACTTACAAGATTAGCGTCCAGGTCATCGGCCAGGGACAAAATTATGGCATTGAAGAGTATTTTTTTTATCAAAAACATTAACTTATAACTTTGTGAGGAATCTATTTCATGCGTAAGAATAATAGCTGTGGTTTTACATTGACCGAATTGTTGATCGTAATTGCTATTCTCGGAATTTTAGCAGGTGTTGGGACTTTCGCTTATACTCGTTATCTGGAAGACGCTAAAGTCAAGGCTACTATTACAGGCTCTAGAATTTTGTCTCAAGCGGTGATTGCCTATCAGGCATCAACCAGCAAATGGCCTCAGCGTTTGCAAGAAATAGGTGCTTATGTCAAAAAACAGGGAGATAAAGATCCCTTCAAGGATGCCTGGGGCAATGATTTCTTATACCGTGCTCCCAGAGGCCAGGCATCAGGGTTGATAACCTCTTTTGGACCTGATGGACAAAGAGGCGGAGATGATGATATTGAAGAAGAAATCAAATAGTCCATCCAGACCATCAGTCAATGGATTTTCCCTGGCGGAAGTCATGATTGCCATGTCTTTGCTCTCTATCGTCGCTACAATGTGTTTTAGCATTTTGCATTTTGCGTTTGCGATTTGGAATACATCCAAAAGCCAGCAAAGCGTTTTACAGCAAGGCGAAATGGCTTTAAAGCAAATTTATCATGATCTGAAGTCTGCGTATGTGCGCCAAAATGTCGAGCGATGGATGAAGGCAGACAGTCTAAAATTAGATCAAAGAAGCCCCAAAAGCCCTCGAAAAAATTATTTTCTGGGAATGAGTGGCACAGCAGAAAAATCATCGAGTGCGTTCCACTTCATTCGACTAGGACATCGAGGGCCAGCGGAAATTGGCTATTGGATTGACAATGATCGCTCAAACCCCCGTTTGTTGCGTCGCTACAATCCAGTAGCAAGAGGAGACATTGAGCAAGGCGAAGAAGGCGATATGGAAACCCATACGACATTGCTGGACAATGTAGATAGTCTTGTTGCCCGCTACTTGTTTGAAGGAATATGGTATCCAGACTGGCCACCAAAAAAGTATAAAGACAAATGCAAAAACTCGCTGCCAGAAGCAGTGGAAATTACTTTGTCAGTATTGCAACAAGGCGAAGTGCTGACTTTGCCTGTACTATGGATTCACTTGCCGCTGGGAGGCAAAAACGATGATTTCGAGGTACCTAAAAAATAATTCTGCCCTGGCTTTGGTCTTGAGTTTATTGGTAATGACGGTATTGTTTATGATTACATCCTCTTATTACCAGGATTCCGTGCTGGCACTCAAAAGATCATCCAACCTTAAAAATATTGCTATCTGCCGAGGTGCAGCCAGGTCTGGGCTGGCACACGGAATTGCTTTGCTGCGAGCGGATGAAAAGCTATCAGGAGCAGGGAACAAATGGTATCAGTTTATTCCTGGAAGCAAAAATATAGCTAAGTGCTTCCCGATAGATAAAGAAGAAAACATAGTCTATCAAATGATAATCGAAGACCAGGATGGCAAAATCAATCTCAACAATCTGCTGCTGGACGATGAGCTTATCCAGTTGTTTCGTTTGTTTGGATTTCCAATTAACCAAAGCCAAATTTTTCGTGATTCGTTGTTGGATTGGATAGATACAAACCACGAGCATCGTTTGAACGGCAAGGAAGACAATTATTACCAGGGGCTGAATCCTCGCTATCATTGTAAAAACATTTGGCTCGACAGCCTGGAAGAAATATTTCTGATACATGGCCTGCGTGAACAAGATGAAACAATATTTTTCGGAGCGAATCCATACGGCTACGATTTACGAAGGCTGACAACCGTCATGGTAGGCACTGAAACAGCCATCAATATCAACACGGCTTGCAAGGAAGTCCTGCAAATTTATTTGCAACTCAAGCCAGGCCAGATTCAGCAAATACAAGCAATGCGCAATCAAATGCAATCCTGGCAAAACATCGCTGATGCCAAAAACGCTTTAGGTTTGTCCGAGGAAGCCGCTCGGCGAATCAAAACAACGTCCCAGGTTTTTCGTATTAAATCCCTAGGCAGAATGATTGGATTGCCATACCAAAGCCAAATAGAAGCGATGATTTGTGTCTCCCATCAAAAGCAAGTGGTATTTTTGTCATACGATGAGAAATAATCGGAAAAATTTATGAAATACTATTCTTTAGGCTTTACTATAGATTATGACGCAATAAGGTTGGTCGTAGCGCGAAAAAAACGCAACAAATGGGAAATTTTGCGTTTTTTGCAAGCCAATTTTGAAATCAATGCATCGGAACCAAGCGAAATGGTTTTCCCAGGTCACGATCCATTGCTGAATGCTTTGCTAGAGTTATACGAAAGCCCTGATTTGGAATTTTATCGTATGGAGATGGAAAAAAATATTGCCAAATCGGATGTAGCTATAGGCATTTCTAGCGATCTATCTTGGATTCGCTATATTCCCTTTTCTTCTTCTAACGATTTGTATAACCCTGCCCGCTATCAACGAGCAGTGGAAGAAAATTTGCGCACAAACATCCCTTATCCAGCCGACTTGTTGGTATATGATGCACAGCCTGTGGATGTAGCTCAACATCCTCACGTATATTTGCTGGTATGCCCCAAAAAAATACGCGATGAAATTTTAGGCAGCAAAGAACATGACAGCATCTGGGAGCAAGCAGGTTTTCCTGCACCCAAGTGGCTGCTATCTCAAAACCAGGCATGTTTAACGCTTTATCATACCAATATTGCCTCAAGGCGCAGAACTTCCTTGTTGATCCGTTTGCAGGAAAAATATCTGGAGATGTCTATTTTAGAAGGCGTTCGCCCATGTAAAACAGAAACTCTTTATATCCCGAATTTCCCAAGCCAGGATCCAGTCACCAGAAAAATCATGTTGGCGATGTTTGTGTTCGTCAATACAAAAATGTCTTTAATGTACGATTTGCAAGGCGGGAACACTGTCAATCAATTGGTTTTACTCGGCAATCATTCTTTTATTAGTCTTAACGAGATGCAATTGTTTTTGCGAACAATGCTGGCCAAAACAATTTCGGAAGTGGATTTCAACAAATTGAGGACGATATTCGAACATCCGCAGCTTGAATCTATCTTGCAGTCTTGCGTTGAGCCTTTCAAGCTTGATTTCAGTACTCCCATAGCACGTTCCCCCATAGATGGGCGACCTGAAAAGCTTTGCGATTACATTTATGAAAAAATGCTGGAACAAGAAAACGATGTAATGATCGATGTTCTGGACCCTCATTTTCTGGAACAATTTCTGGCTGATTCAGCCCGCAAACAAATTACCGACACTCAACTCAATGAAATGGTCGTGCCGTTCGGCATCGCCTTGTATCCCTTGTTAAAGCCAGGTTCCTATCCCAACATCGCAGCCCCATGGCGCAGAGTGAAATCGTCTGGCTCTGAGCAATTGCTTCGCAACTATTTCCCGCAAACGGTTCTTAACATTCTCGTGATGCTTATGCTCATTTATGTTGCTGTGACTTTTTTCAGGTATCGCTCTGCCGAGCAACAAATCAGGACACTGCGCACGAACCAATACCGTGAATTGACGAATATCGAAAATCTAGTGATCGAATTGGACAAAAAAAACGACATCGAATGGCATCGCTTAAATTGGCGTAATCTTGATATTCAGAATGTTGGAGTGGCAGAGTCATTTCCGACGTTGCGCAATCGCAAAACACGCTGGTCTTCGCTTTTGCGCGAACTGGCCGATGCTCTGCCTCCAAGCACAATCGTGACATCCTTATCTTTAGAGATTGCCTTTGATGGTGCCAGTGGAAAACAAGTAGCTCTGGTAACTATTCGCGGATATGCCTCGAAGGTTGCACAAGTGATCGAAGAACTGAGTGCCAAAACCCCCTCGTTGCATGATATAAGACTGGAATCTCCCGTTGAGATTCAAAACGACAACGAATATTTTGTTCTGGTTGGCAAATATTTGCCTTAGGCATTGGAGATATGGGTGTTATGTCAACAACCAATTTGAAAATTATTTTAGCATTGCTTTGTTTGCTTCTGGTATACATGATTCAGGAAATGGAAATCAGTCGGCAAAAAATGATTAAAAACCAAAATCGCAATTTAAAAAATATCGAAGCTTTCAAAGAAATCCTTGCTAGCGGTCGAGATATGCCATTTTTATCTAACAACGCTGCTGTTGTATCAGCCTATTGCTTTCGGGATATTGAACAACGAATGCAATCATGCAATATCAAAGTCGAACAAAAACAAATGCTAGAAGCATTGCCAATGGAAAAAGGATTTTTTAAAATCCAAAGCTTCGCCTATCAATTGTTTTCTCCTGATTTACCAGCATTGCACAAGCTATTGCATTCGCTGGAAAACAGTTCGAATCATCTGTATAATGTCGAGCGTGTTGAAATTCAGCCTGCAGAGCAAAACGAGCAAAAATCAGGCTATAAAGTGTCGCTAACTTTGACAGCCTATTTGATCAATCTATAGGAGTGGTGCCATGCAAAATATCAAATATTGGCTACGTTTTGTGCCTGCTGTCATTATATTGTCGTTGGTCGTTTTTAAAATCATGGATGCTATAAATTTTAAATCGCCTGATTCCAATGAAATAACGGTTCCTATGAGTGTACCAACAGATTTTAAATTTCAAGCAATTCCTGAATTGAGCCAGCTAAGGCCATCAGAACCATCGGCGCATGTTGTAGAATCTACCCAACAGCCACTGGCTGAAGAGCAGACAGAAAAACCTCCATCTGGCAATATCGTACTGAAAGGAATTTTGATAGCAGGCGGGCAAAAAAGTGCTTACTTTTACGATCCCATTCAAAGAACAACCGTTAAAATTAGTGTGGGCCAGGCATGGCAAGGGCAAATTGTCGAGGAAATACAAGAAACAGGAGTGCGTTTCGCTGGTTCCTCGCAGTGGCTGCAAGTTTTTTCCCGTATACAGGATCAGCATTCTGTTTCCTCGAATATCAGTAGCGAACAACGCCCCACCCCTGTCGTGACTCCGAGCAAACCTAAAGAAACGCAGCCTGCCCAACCCAAAATCATATATGAAAACGGCCAGAAAGTCCATTTTTTCCCTTTGCAAGAATCAGAGTAAATTAGCCTCCTTCGGAGGCAATCTTTCCCGTGCGTAAGCTGTAATTTTATCTTTATCGTTATCTTAATCGTAATCGTTATCGTTATCTTTATCGTTATCTTAATCCTTATCCTCTATGAGCATTGATAAAGATAAAGATTAAGATTAAGATTAAGATTAAGATTAAGACAAAACTATAATTTCCTATACAGTAAATTATAATAATTACGGATTGTGCCAGTCGAAAAGGCTTTAATCTTTAGCCTGAAAGGCATGTATATACTAGCCCAGGGTAACACCCTGGGAAAAGGATTGAATAAAATTATGGCAAGAAAATTAGATTTGGTACTCCTGATGATGTTGAGTATCTGCCTTGCTACGAGTGTTTCAGGCCAAGACATTGTCAGAGTATACCATGAACAAAGGTTGATTTGTGAAATTCCTGTAGAGTATCAAGAGAAACAAGAACTGCCGAGTGAGATTTCATACAACTTTGTATTATACCGTATGGCAATACAAAGTTCGATAGCGTCAATCAGTCCAGGGGATGTGTATGGTGATATCAAAGTAAGCCTTGGCACAGCATCTTCTTTCGATGTCAACAAGAGCGAGCGCAATCCAGGCATTGGCTATGCTTATGTTGGAGGCCAGGTCAAAACTCAACCTTATATTTCTCATCAGCGGATTTTAATCAAAGCTTTTAGAAACTTACGATCTGAGAAAGACGCTCTACCCAATATGCACGGCCATTTTAGCATGAATCTGGAAAATGTGCCAGGCAATTATTCCTTCGCTGCTTATGTCGCTGCCCAACATGAATCGGCTGCTTTACAGGCAGGGCAAGAATTTTCTTTTGCAGGGATTTCTTTTGTTGGAGCTTTATCAAAAACGATAGTGCTGAATTTCAATAATATCAGCCTTGAGTTCGTGTTGCAAGAACTTAGCCAGGAAATAGGAATTACCTTTATCGTGGATGACACAATCAAGCAAAAGGCCTTGTCTTCCATGGTCACGATCATCAATGCACGGCCAGTCACCATCGAGCAAACCTTCGAAATCTTGCAATCCGTGCTGGTACTCAAAGAAATCGGATTGGTGCAGCAAGGTAAAGTGTGGAAAATTTTACCGCTCGAACAGTTGGCACGCAATTCCCACAAAGTAGAAACAGGCCAGAATATACCTGAGATTTTGCACTCAACCAAAGACAACGATTTGATTATGACCCAAATTATTCCTTTACGCTTTGGACAGGCGGTAAAAATCAGGGTGGCGTTAGAACCTTTATTATCGGAAAAAAGCGGAAGAATATCTCATGAGGACAATGGCAACCGTTTGATCATCACAGACTATGCGTCGAATATCAAAAAACTCACGCAAATTGTTGCAGCACTTGATGTCCCTGTTGCCAAAGAAATCCCCAAAATCTATTTTTTGCGTTATATCAATGTCCAAAAAGTGGAACGTATCATAAAGCCCATGCTGGAAGGTACTCAAGGTACGGTGCGCTTTGTGGCAGAGCCTCAGTCAAAGGCTCTCGTCATACTGGCTCAAGAAAACATTCATGAGCGGGTCGAGACGATCTTGAAAACTTTGGATTTACCTGACATCTCCCAAGAAATCATCGTCGCTCATCCTGTCCGCTATGCAAATGTCGAAAAATTGGCCGATACTTTGACGAAATTGTTTGGCAGCGCAAGCGGCGAACAAGGTTCGGCAGGTGTTTTTTATGGCGACACGTTTACTAGTAACCTGATTATCAGCACTAGCAAAAATTTATACGAACAAAAAATTTTACCATTGCTAAACAAGCTCGACACAGTCAGTGGAGAGCGAACCCGTAGCTTCGTATATCGTTTGTCTCATGCGAACGCAGATAAAATGAGCGAGCAGCTTGGCAAAATTTTTAGCAAATCAGCAGGTACCGATGCTGGCAAAAATAAGGCAGCCATTGGTTTTGCCTCTCACACCAGCACCAATTCGCTGATAATCACATGTAGCAACAATGAATACGAGGATATTGTAGAGACCATCAAGCAACTCGACATTGAAACAAAGCAGGTTTTTTTGGAAGTGGTAATCGTCGAAGTTAGCATAACCGACAGATACAGTATCGGTGCTGAGTGGAGCTATCGCAATAGCGATCATTTTGGCAGTCAAGGAACCGTCGGCACATTCGATTCCGATTTTGGACTTGGGCGACTGAAAAATAACAATGAACTGCCTGGTGGCCGCTATGCTGTCGTTGATGACAAAGTCAGCGCATTGGTCAACTTGCTTGCGACAACCAGCGAAATCAATGTTTTGTCCGCACCTAAAATATACACTGCCAATAACGAAGAAGCCAAGATCACTGTTGGCGAAGACTTGCCGATCCTCAAGCGTCGTCTGGATAAAAGTACTGATAACACTAGCGACACAATCGCACGCGATTTTGAATACCGTGCAGTCGGCCTGATAACTACGATCACTCCAAGCATCAATAACAGAGAAGAAGTAACCATCAAGATCATTCAAGAAATAAGTTCGATCAGCCGCTATGCCGATCCGCCCGACAATACAGCTCCTGTTATCACCAACAGGCAGTTGAATACGATAGTCAAAGTCAAAAATCGGGAAACTGTAATTTTAGGAGGATTGTTTCAGGAAAAAGACAATCTTACCAGCTCTCGCATTCCGATTCTCGGCGATTTACCTCTAATCGGAGTAGCATTCCAAAGCCAAAGCAAAAGTCGTGAAAAAACCGAGTTGTTGGTTTTTATCACCCCCAGGGTAGTCGAAACATCCGACCGTGCTTCCCAAATGATGGGACTGCGTCCATCCGCCGAAATGACGCAGCCCGTCCGAGAACAAACCAAATGGGAACAAAAACCGCGAAAATGGAAATATCAGCGACGCGAGTAAGTTATATCAAGGGAGAGAAATATCTATGATCATAAAGTTCTATCGCTATTTAATACCGATCATGATTGCTCTGCTATGCGGATGCCAAAGTGTTCCAACCAATGAGCAAATTGAGAAGTCTAGTGAAATTAAGGCAGAGCGTTATCTGGAGAAGGGCATAGCCTCAGAGAAACAAGGCAACATGGATATTGCCGTGTTGTATTACACACTGGCCAATCGTTTAAAAAAAGATTTATGGCAGGCATACTATCGTCGAGGCAATATTCATTTCGACCGTTTTGAACAAGAGCAAGCCATTGATTGTTACAGCCAGGTGCTGATATTGCAACCTGAACATCACAACGCTCTTTTTAATCGTGCACTGGCATATTTGGCTATTAACCAGGCTCAAGCTGCACGGGATGATTTGCTGAAGCTTTTACAAACCAAGCCTGAAGATTTTGAAAGCGAGCTAAAGTTAGGCATAATCTACCTTGATTATTTGAACCAACCTCAAAAGGCTCGAAACCATTTCGAGCGTTATCTGACTCTGGGAGGCCCGAACCTGGAAGTCAGAGAATGGCTCAGGGAAATCCAGGCAGATCCATCGCCCGATATATCTCATCCTGAAAAAAGGGAACAACAGCCATGATCGCTAATATCTTGAAAAAATTGAGGCAGCCCATGCAGCACGAAAAGTTTTCGTTGCGAGGTATTTTGCGCTTGTACGTTCCTGCCGAGCAGTGGCGCAGAGCCGAAAAAATTGCAAACAAAACTGGACGGCGTATCGGCGACGTGTTGCTGGAACAATCTCAATTGCCCAATTTACCGCAAGGCTTTCGAGTCATCAGCGATTATGAAATTGCTCAAGGATTAGCACTGTATTTTCATTTGCATTACGAGCCTCTGATTGATGAAAACAATCAGGTGGTAGCTGTTGACGATAGCCCTGAGCTTAAAGAAATAATCGACAAAATGGCCGATAGAGTGAGTCCTTTTTATCGGGGCAAATATATGCCGATGTTTTGTAAACCGATTTCACTCAAGTCTAAAGACAACGCCGATCAGAATACCAAGCATTACCGACGCAACTATGTAATAGTAGTGGCATTTCACGATCCTTATCATTTGCTGGATTGTAAAAATTATTTGGATTTTATCGCTCGCGAACTTGGCTACTCAGGAATACAAGCGGTATTTTCCACGGCACGGGCTGTACAAATCGCTTACAAAGAATATTTTCCAGACGATGAAATTTTAGGAATATCTGATAATGAGGCTGCCAACAAGCGTAAACTCGAAGAGCTTGCCCGCAACGAAGAAATCGTCAAACTAGTTGATAATTTGATCATCGGAGCGATTCATAAAAAAGCCAGCGATATTCATATCAAGTGCTACAAAGACGAAGTCGCTATCAAATATCGCATAGACGGCATGCTAGTCGAGCAGGAGCCTGTCTCTCTGTCCCAAAAAAATGCCCTGATCGCACGCATCAAGATTCTTTCAGGCCTCAATATTTTGGAACGAAGGCTACCGCAAGACGGTCGAATTTCGACCCCAAAATACGAAGAACTCAACGTCCAGAGCATGCGCGTTTCGACTTTGCCGATGCCAGACGGGGAAAGCATAGTAATACGATTGCTAAGCGGGCAAAAGAAAATCCAGCCGATAGATTGTCTGGGCTTGCACGCTTCGGTTTTATCCGAGCTATACACTGTTTTAAAGGAACCCCAAGGCTTGTTTTTGGTGACAGGGCCGACTGGCAGTGGTAAATCTACGACGCTGGCTTCTTTGCTTCAATATCTCAATGATTTGCACAAACGCCAGAAAAATGTCCTGACCGTCGAAGACCCTATTGAATACACGCTTGACGGCGCAACCCAGGTGGCGGTCAATGAAAAGGTTGGCCTGACTTTTGCCAAAGTTCTGCGAGCTGCTTTACGGCAGGATCCCAACATCATTTTGGTAGGGGAAATACGTGATTTGGAGACAGTAGAAATAGCGATGAGAGCTGCCATGACGGGGCATCAAGTTTTTAGCACTCTGCATACAAATGATGCTACCAGTGCCATGATGCGCCTTCTGGATATGAGTGTTCCCCCTTACATGATCGGAGCGACGATTAACGGTGTATTGGCTCAACGACTGGTACGAAAATTATGTGTCGCATGTAAGACACCGATTTTGCTTGAAAAAATGGATTGGGATCAAGTAGGGATGATGTCCGACAAGGCGAGTGAGCTGATTGGCGAACCGTTACCCGCATCAATCTACCAAGCCTCCTTATGTGATAAATGCGATCAATCGGGCTATATGGGCCGTTATCCGATTTTTGAATTATTCCGCCCGAACGAACAGATCCGTTCGCTTTTTCTTTCTAAGGAAAGCGCGCTCGACAATGGGCGAATACGTCGGGCAGCCAGAGAAAATGCAGGGATGATAACCCTGCGTGAAGATGGCATTTGCAAAATGTTCCAGGGAATCACTTCGCTAGCCGAAGTGATTCGCGTAACTTCTGAGGATAATTGACCATGTGGAAAAACAGCACCGTCAATTTGCACGAAGTCAAATTGAAGCCCAAAGAAATACTTGATTTTACCGAACAGCTCGATAGTTTTATTGCTGCCGAGATGCCTCTGGAAAAAAGCCTGGAAAAATTATACGAAATTTATTCGGAAAGCAGCCCTGACAAACCCATTACCAAAATCATTGGGGAAGTCCAATTCCAATTGGTAGCAGGGAAAAAGTTTTCCGAAGCTTTGGCATTGTTTCCACTCAGTTTTTCGCGCTTTTACACGAGCATGATCCATGCAGGGGAGCTGACAGGAAACCTGGCTGAAATTTTACGCCATCTAAATCAATATCTCAAACGGGAAGACGAACTCAAAAGCGAAGTAAAAAGTGCCCTCACCTATCCAACCGTCTTGATAATTCTGGGGCTAGGTGTCACGACATTCCTTTTGATTAGCGTAGTGCCGAGATTTGAGCAAATGTTTGAGGGCGTAGGCCAGGCATTGCCGATTTATACAGAGCTTCTGATATCCATCAGCCGTTTCCTGGCTTCAACCAAAGGTTTGATGTTAGCCATCGCCATAGCAGCCTTAGTTCATCTAATACGCCGTTACCTGAAAACTGATAGCGGACGTAGTCTATTCGACTGCTATATCTTACGTGTACCTCTTATTGGAGTTCTCGTGCAGAAAGTCGCTGTCTCCCGTTTTACCTTGACATTGGGCATATTGCTGCAAAACAACGTCGAATTGCTTTCTGCCTTAGCTATAGGCAAAGGAGTTGTGGGCAACAAGGTATACGAAGACGCATTAGGGCAGGCAGCCTGGAAAGTCAGTGCAGGGGAAAACATCTCAACATCGCTCAAAAATATTTTTCCACTCAAGGCAGTCCAGATGATCGAAGTCGGCGAAGCCAACTCCCGACTCGCCGACATGTCTCTGTCGGTTTCAAATCGCTATGAAAAAGAAGTCCGCAACCAGCTCAAAATCATAACGTCGGTAATCGAACCGATTTTATTGCTTGTATTAGGCGGCATGGTATGCTTCATTGCACTGGCAATCTTCCTACCGATGATGACACAACCGCAATTTTAGATTTTGCTTTGCCCCTGGAAGGGGGCTGAAACGCTGACCTCTAAAAGAGGTCAGCGGAAGTTGTCCCAAAGGGACATTTTACTTAGTATCGAAAATCCATTCAGGTGCGAGGAGCTTTTCCAGATACAAGTGCAATGAAGCGGGAAGGAGGCTCAGGGCTATTTGATAGCTGGCATTCATCCATCCAAAACCTTCTTCTGTGATATAGGAAAAATCTGCGCCTACATTGCCATACTCTGCAAAGACTTGATGGGTACGGCCTACTACATCGAATTTTTCAGGGACCATGCCATTATGATCTACGGCATTGCGTGTGATGGTATAGAGCCAGCGATAGATCAAACGATGGGCAGTTTCGTGGTGGTTGTATTGCATCAATCCATTCCAGGCAATCATCTGGTGGGGTGCCCATCCATAGGGATAATCCCATTGTCGGGCTGGGCGTTCAGGGGAAATCTCGCCTCTGGCTTCTTTTGTGCATCCTGCCAGGCCACCAGCTTCTTCCAGGAAGGGAATCGCTTTTTTGACTATGCTGTCTGCCTGCTCCTGGGTTGCCAGGTTAGCCCATAATGGATAGAAAACTGTAGCGTTCATATACTTTTTTTGCTTTTTATGGACGAAGTCATAATCGTAAAAAACACCATCTTCTTCGTTCCACATATAGCGATTCATAAGAGACTTACGAGTTTGTGCTTTTTTTTCCCATTCCTGAGTACTCTCTTCTTCTCCTTCCAGGTTTATAAGCTTCCCTCCAAATTCCTGCAAGAGAGTTTTGGCAATATCGGATTCTATTTTGTATAGAAGGCTATTTATGTCTACACAGGCAAAATCAGCACAACGATCTTCCCAACGATAGGTTGTATCATGGCCTGATTCTCTCATGCTTCTATCGTGCGTAAAATACAAATCCAAATCAGGGAAAGGCAGTATCCCTTTCTTATACTGCCTTTCTAATTCTTCTTTGCTGGTGTTATTCTTTTTGGCAAAGGCATGGTAAATAGCATCAAAATGACCTTCCTCTACTTCTGGTGGCTGGCCTAAACCTTCACCATAGTAGCGGCTCAAACCTATAGGGGTTAATCTGTATTCGCCCATCCATACTTTATGGTATTCTTCTATTGCAGCCAAAAATGTCTTTCTCAGCCATTCTTTGTTTTCTGGAGTTTTAGGTAAAGACGCATATACTGCCAGTGCCATAGAAGTGAGAAAAGGAGGCTGTGATCTTGTTAAATAGTATGTACGATTGGCATTGAGAATTTTGCCATAGTGCATGATTTCATATACAAAATTGTCCACCATATCCCTGGCTAGATCTGTATATCCATCTTGCAAAAGTCCTAATGCTTCAAAATAGCTATCCCATCCATACATTTCATTGAATCTTCCGCCAGGAACAACGAAGGGAATGCCTTCCCAATTTCCATCTTGATTTTTTCTTAATCCCAGGGACAAAATTCCGTGGAATCCTTCCAGATCTTTTACCCATTGTGGGCTAATCTTTTCTGGCAGACGAACTACCCTTAGCAAGAGTTCGGGCTTTTGCTTTGCGATTTGAGAAAAATAATCGTAAGCTATTGTATCCTTTTGAGGAACATAAAGATAATGAAATCCATCTTTTGTCTTAGTTTTGCTGTCTGCAAGGATTTTTTCCAGACTGCTACCATCAATACGACGGGTAAGTCCATGCCAGAACCTTTTTTGAATTTGTAAAGAAAGACGCGTTACAGGAGATGGAAAAATATCCTGTGCCTGTATTCTGGCTTTGCTATTCCCTTGAGTTTTCTGTAAACTTAGCTCCTGTAAAAGATTAGAAAGATAGTATGTTCCTACTATTTCCAATCTTTTGCCTTCTTGCGTAAGAAGAAAGAATCGTTTGTCCCCTATAGTGTCTTTGAGAGGCTTATCCTCTATGGTAATTTTTTTATCTCCATCTGTATCCTCTTCCTGGAGAAGCCGTTGAAGATTGGATTCAATGTCTACAATAAAGACGACTTGAGCCAATATGCCAGAAACAGCCAAAAAGCATAAAAATATAAAAAATTTCATAAAAAGCTCCTGGGAAAAATTTTTTCTATAAATTTCAGCAAGCCAGACTATGTATAAAAAATTATCATGAAAGTATTCTAAAAAAAATCTTTTGTTTTTCCAAATATATAATCGAAATTTTTTAAGATTTTTGAAGATTCTTTTGGTGCTTTTAGAAAGAAACAGAAGATACTATTTTAAAAGAAATTTCTACTATGTGTAAAATTATATTGCAATTTCGTTGAAAATTATGTTTATTGCAGTTTTGCTGATAAAGGCAACATTTTGAGAGTCCTATACATCAACCATTGGATAGGAAATTTTTATGGAACTGCAAGATATTACAACTCTTTCGCCTCAATATATAGATGAGTATAAAATCATTGGGAGATTGGGCAAGGGAGGAATGGGGGTTGTCTATAAAGTAGCAAGGTCTCCAGGGGAAATCTATGCCTTAAAAATTCTTTTGGACAAGGAGATAGCAGAAGAAAATTATATATATAGATTTAAAAAAGAAATAGAAATCCTATCAAAGTTAAATCATCCCAATATAGTCAAAGTATATGCCCTGGGAATATGGCAATATAAGCCTTATTTTGTTATGGAATATCTTGAGGGTATGACTTTAGGAGAATATTTAAAAACCAGGCAAAAAATTTTATTAAAAGAAGCCCTGAGCATCTTTTATCCTATCGCAAGTGCTTTGCTGGAAGTCCATAATTTAGGGATTATCCATCGTGATATAAAACCAGAAAATATCATGATATGCAATAAGAAACCCTATTTATTAGATTTTGGTGTTGCCCTGGAATATACACGACAGACCAGGGCCACAGCAACAGGTGTTGCGATTGGAACTCTGAATTATATGCCATCTGAACAGGTAGAGGGACATAGAAAAAAAATAGGCCCATGGAGCGATATATATTCTCTAGGGGCGACCATGTACCATGCTTTAACAGGGGTCGTTCCTTTTTTCGGACATACAGATTTTGAGATCATGCTAAGGTTAGCACAGGAAGAAATTCCATCTATAAAAAAACACAATCCTCGATTTTCTAAAGATTTAGACTGGTTAGTCTATAAGGCTACAAGAAAAAATCCTGAAGATCGCTATATCAGCATGAAAGAATTTCTCAAAGATTTAGACTGTATTATGAATCAGAGAAAAATTACCAAAAAAAGAATCTCTTCTCCAAAGAGAAATTGGATTTTTCCTGGCGTATTATTTTTTCTTGTTTTAAGCATTTTTTGCATAGTTTTTTTAGCAAAGCAAGAAAATGTTTCTAAAATTATAGAAAAAAAATCTAATATCACTGAAAAGAGAGATAAGCAGGATATTGCTAAAAAAAAAGAGGAATTTACTTCTATCAGAAGCGATTTAAAAGACATAAAAATCCTAAAAATAAGATTAAAGGAAATAATAGAAGTTAAAATAAAACAATTAAAACAATCAATAAGCCAAAACGATAGCCTTAGGGTTATTTACATAACAGAAGAGATCTCTAATATTTATAGACAAGAAAAACGATTGTTCGATGAATCAGAATTTTTAAAAGAAAGCAATTTTTTGAATGCTCCTTTAATGGCTAGAAAGTTTCATCTCCATCTATCCATAGACCGTTATTCTCATGCTCAGTATGATCTGCTCTGCCTCAGAACGATAAATCAATTGGAGAAAAAAGATTTGAGTTCCTTGCAATATAAATTCGATACAATTTTAAAACGGGATCAAAAAGATCTGCTTAGCTTTCCTCCTATAAGACAGAAGATAAAGATAATATTCAGGTTATTAGCCTTTATAGATACCGCCAGATGGGAATTCAGCGAACCGATGGTCTTAGATTCCTGGCAACAGATCCTCCATATCAGCAAAGAAGATTTTCCAGAATTTACCCCTTTTATAAAATGCATGAGTTCGTTGCTAGCACTCAAAGAAAAAAATATAGAAGAGGCACAGGAGGCCATGAATTTTGCTTTTTCTGGTGATTCTTTATATACAGGATTTGATTGGGTAAACAGCCAGGGGAAAAGACTAATCGCTTTCTGGCCAGAAGTGACCTTTATGAATGGCATTCGCGCATACTATTCTAAAAATCAAAAGATGGCCTTAATCTATTTGAGCAAACTGAAAACAGACAAGGATTATTTCCTCTATCCAACACAATCAAGGCTTTATAGAATGGCAGAACCTTATTTGAAAAGCCTGGAAGATAGTTCATTGCCCCTTATCGCATTAGAGTCCAGTACAATCAAGAATCTTTTGCACCAGATGTTCCAGCTTTTAGGCGATAGAATGCTTAAGGCCAGCGAGGATATATTTAAAATAGGAGATTCAAAATCCGCTATTCAGATGTGCCAGGACTGTGTTTCTCTGGAATATCAGGAATATTTCTTTCATTATAGGCTGGGCCAATATCATCAGAAAAATCATGATTTTGCTCTTGCAGAGAGCAATTTCTATATTGCCAAACAATATAGGCCCGATTGGGGAGAGTTAAATTTTAGCTTAGGCAGGCTCTATTTTGATTCCCAAAGATTGCAGCAGGCAAGGCAATGCTTCGAAGATTGCGTTGTAAATTCCTGGGAATTGGACGACCCATTTGCGGAGAAAAGCCAGAAATATCTCCAGGAGATAGAGGAAATAGAGAAGAAAAAATAGTATCCCATGCTATACAATAGCATGGGATAAACATTATTTATTGGAGAGGATTTTTAGGATTTCTTCATGCGTAGGGAAACGATTGGTCTGTTTTTTGGAAAAAATCAGCTTATCGTCTTTGAAGACTTCAAAGACTCCGCCAGAGGAAGGAACTAAGGTTGCAGTAACACCAAACTGTTTTTTGATTGTTTCCGACAAACTGTCGGCTTTCGCGTTGTAGCCTCAAGATGTGCAATATTCGATTTTGATTTTGAAATTCGCAGATTGTGCCATAGGATTTTTCTCCGTACTTACATTGGATTGTTCTGTTACAGGTTTTGTGCCTTCATTTGCATCTTTAGGTGCCGTTGCTTTCGTATCGCAACCCCAGCAAAGAAGGATCACACAAAGAAACAAAAGAACGATTTTTTGTTTCATAAAATTCTCTCCTTCAAAAAAGAAAAAACGACAATTATAAACAAAGTATAAAACATTTTTTGGGCCTTTGTCAAATTATTAGGAAAAAAAATCAAAGAAAGTGAGAAGGAAAAATATATGATAGCTTGTTCTTTTTTAAGCCCATGGCATAATTTGAGTTTTTCTGTTGCTGTGGCGATTTTTTTTTGTTCCTTTATGGTTTCTTTTGGGATTGTCAGGCTTGTAAAAAAATATGCCCCTGCTCTTGGTCTTATGGATATGCCAGGAGAGCGGAAAGTGCATACGAAAATCATACCAAGAGGAGGTGGAATAGCTATTTTTATAGGCGTATTGGTTTCCTATGTGTCAGGGTATTTTTTAATAAGCTTTTGCACAGCACGATTCCCTGAATGGATAAAATTTGCGCAAATACCTGCGCATGCATGGCAAGAGATTTTGCTGATAGTTTCAGGGGGAGTGGTTATCTTTATCACGGGGCTTCTGGACGACATCTACGATTTAAAGCCAAGAACAAAACTCGCTTTAGAATCTTTTGTGGCACTTGGACTTATATTTTATAACATCAGGGCAACTGTCTTTATTGAAAGCTATTCTTTTTCTTTGCTTGTAAGTTTATTTTGGATGCTTCTCATTACCAATTCGTTTAATCTGCTGGATAACATGGACGGTCTGTCTTCAGGAGTCGCCCTGATCTCTGGTATTATCTTTTTGGTCGTGGCGGTTCAGACAGGACAATGGATGATCGCCTTCCTTCTTGTAGGGCTTTTAGGCGGGATATTAGGGTTCTTTTGCTATAACTTCCCGCCAGCAAGCATTTTTATGGGAGACTGTGGAAGCCTTTTCATTGGTTATATGATGTCTGTCCTCACTATCCATGCAACGTTTTATCAAAAAGCTTCGGTCTATCCTGTTGTCTTACCCATTTTGTTGCTTGCTGTTCCTCTCTTCGATACTTCTACCGTTATCTTTCTTCGCATCAAGGTAGGAAGCTCTATTTTCAAGGGTGATAAACGTCATTTTTCTCATCGGCTTGTCAACCTGGGGATGAATTCTTACCAGGCAGTGCTTACTATCTATCTTGTCACTCTCTCTACAGGACTAGGTGCGTTGTTGCTTTACCAGGTAGACATTTTCGGAGCAGTCATCATCCTTGTACAGACACTGGGAACACTCAGCATCATCTACATCCTGGAAAGATCGGGCAATGAAGCAGAAAAACATATTATGAGAAAAGTAGATAGCGGTTCAGGCGAAGCTCTTTATCAAAAGCAAACCTCAGATAGAGACGAAAAGAATGAAAAAGTGTATGATATTCCTGAGGCATAAGAAAAATCTGGTTGATTCTGGCATTATGGGAATTCACTATAATATGGATTTTTTGTAGCGTAACGCCCTGGATGATAACAAGCTCCCCCTTAGAATATTTTTTGCATTCTTCACAATAAGCAACTCCCTCCTTGGGAGAAAAAAAAGCATCCTTGCATAGCAAGGCCATGCGCTTCTGGCAATGATTGCAATACTCAATATTAGGGTTGATGCCTAAAAGACACATGCTATGCCACTGCAAATACAATAAAATATTCTGAGGGAGGGCCCCTGAGGCAAGCTGATCCAGAGAATGTCTGAGCAAACGAAAAACTCTTGCATTGGGATCGTTTTCTATTGTAAATTCTCGTATAAATTCTACAAAATAAAGGGCAGTGAAAACTCTAAGCAAATCCTTACGCAGCGATGGAAAATGATTTTGTATATCGCATTCTTTAAATAAAGAAAGCAGCCCTTCTTTCTTTTGATAATAAAGGATCTTGATATGGTTGAGTACCTGCATCCCTCCCTGATAAGGATTCTTATTGCGTTTCAAGCCTTTAGCCATCACTCCTATTTTTCCATAGTCTTGAGTAAAGAGAGTGAATATCTGGCTACTATCACCATAGTCTATACACCGTAGCACAATTGCTTCTTGCTGGATAATCAAATTAAACTCACTTTTTAAAAAATTTAGTGAAAAAAATTTCAGGAAGCTTTTCTCTTGTAAAAGCAATCATACAAATTTCTTTAATTATATATATTATCAGGAGATATTGCAATCTTTTTCCCTATTGGGAAATAGAATTTCTCTGAAAACTTTTCTATCTCTGGACTTAAAATCATGAAATTTCTTTCTATTTGGAAAAAAGGACTTGACAGAATGGTTATTTTTTATTTATACTAGAGATCATTGAAAATATTCATGTTAATTTTGTCTCTAATGAATTAACATTTTTTTTTGTAGTTATTTTGATTTAATTTTGAAAGGTAGAAAGAATGAACAAGAAACAATTAGTAGAACAAGTTGCACTCGAAATGGGAAGCACAAAAGCCGAAGCAGAAAAAGCAGTAAATGGCGTAGTAGAAGCATTGAAAAAAGGTATTAAAAAAGATTCTATCGTACAACTTATTGGCTTTGGTTCTTTCAATGTAAAGAAAAGAAAAGCCCGCAAAGGACGCAATCCTAAAACTGGCGAACCCCTAAAAATTAAACCCTCCAAAACCGTTGTTTTCCGTCCAGGTAAATCTTTCAAAGAAGCTGTCAATAAATAGTTTTTCTTTACTAATCTTTCAGTTTCTGTGCCAGGCTAGAAGAAAATATTTTAGCCTGGCATTTTTTTTCCCATTCTGAGCAAGAAAAAATTTGTTGAAATGCAGCCTGAGTTTCTATATAATAAGGTTGTTATGAGGATAAAATTGTATTTTGGCAGATTGTATTTGTCTTAATTTATTGTTTTAAAGGAGTACATCGTGAATAAAGGTGAATTGATTTCTAATGTGGCGAAATCTGTAAACTCTAACAAGCAAGAGGTGGGTAAGATTCTTGATGCTATTCTTGAAGAAGTCCAGAAATCTTTAAAAGAAGGAAATGATGTTACTTTAGTAGGATTTGGAACTTGGAAGAAAAAATCTAGGGCAGCTCGTACAGGAAGAAATCCTCAAACAGGTGAGACCATCGAAATTCCAGCCAAAAATACTGTTACATTCACTGCTGGTAAATCTTTAAAAGATTGCGTAAACTAATTATCTGACTTGCTTGTTAGCGTAAAAAAGCCCCTCCAAAAGGGGCTTTTTTTATTGGTGTTTATTTGGGCTGATCTTTATTTTATTTTCTGGGTCGTTTTAAAGTGGACTTTGGCTACATGAGAGAGTTTTTCTTTTCCAAATTTTTGGACAAAGTCCATGCCTGCCTGCTCTACTTCGTATGCTCCTTTGGGGAAGGAAAAATTATATTGTTTTTGCAGAGTTTCTAGCCCTTGCAAAAACAAGGCTCTGGCAAAAATGGAAGCCATCGCTACGGCAATATCCGATTCTGCTTTTGGCTGCTGAATCAGTTTGATTTGTTTTCCTCTGGTGAACAATTTTTTTTCTAAGACGCGAGGGTTGGCAAACTGGTCGGCGATAGCGATGGTGGCGGGCACGCGAGCCAGCAATTGTTCTAAAGTTTGAGCATGCGCCCATGCCAGCATATTGTTGAGATTCAAAAATTCGGTGTATTTTACATTGTACTGCTCAGGCATAAGCACCAGAGTTTCATGAGGCACTTTGTTCTGGTATTCATGGTAGATTTGTAGAATTTTCTTATCAGGGATTTCTTTGCTGTCTTTTACTCCTGCTTTTAGCAATTCTTTTTGAGCTTCTTTTTGAACATAGGCGCAGGATATGACCAGAGGTCCAAAATAATCGCCTTTTCCTGCTTCATCCATACCAATATGGTCTTGAATACATGAAATAGAATTTACAGAAGAACTCTGTTTTGGGTATTTCCTTTGGATCTTATCGAGCAAAGCAGAGGACTTACCTTGAACGAGAACAGTGCCTTTCCGATAGAACTGGATTGAAATGATTTCTTGGGAATCTTTTACGAGAAATTGCGTGCCATAGGGGTTTTCCCTGGTTTCCTGTATCTGTAGATTTTCCTGATTGCACCATGACAAAAAAGACTTTACAGGATCAGTCATTCTTTTCTCCTGCATTGTTTTTACGAGAGAAAAAGATGATTTGCCTTGCCCATTTTTCCTGAGAGGCATAGAGTTCTAAGGCGTGTTTTGTCTGAAATGGGGAGACAATTGTTTTGGTCCAGGCAAAAAGTTTTTCCAGATACTCTGGATTTTCCATATCAAAGTTCATATCTGTGGAAATATGGTATAAAAATTTTCTGTACTCTGAACTCAGCATGCCTGTTAAAGTTCGAGCATCTGTTATGAAAAAGAGCCTATCCAGAAAACAGGATTTTTCTCTTTGAAACAAAGAGAAGGAATCCATACAAAAGAAAAACTTTTCTCCTTGCTCCTCGTGGCAAACGCTTTTGTCAAAGTGTCCTTCCTGAAATATATGGGTACGATAGAGCTGTGGATCATATCGTGCTGTATCCCCAGTAAACCAGGCTAGATTTTCCTGCCTTACCTGAAAACCCCAGGCCAGATCATTGATGTTGCGTTTTACCTCGACAATCGCTAGAACGATGGTAAAAGGTGAAGAAGGGAGTACAACGAGATAGTCTATCTCTGCTCTGGCGCATCCTAATGTTACATTAGAAAGGAGCTTTAGAGAAGCCTTTTGCTCGCAGGGAAGGTTCTCTGAAACAATCGGAAAAATATATTTTTCTATCGCATCACGCGCTATATTCTCGAAATGACTCCCAGCCTGGGATGTGTTCTGTCCTTGGGCATGAAGAATTTCCTCTAGCTCTTTTTCTTTTTTATCGAGTCCAATTTCCTGCTTAAAGGCAAAAAGTTCGCTCTCTGCTTTGTCTAAATCATGCTTTTGTTGTAAAGATTTTAGCATTTCTTCTCTTTGTTGTTCCAGAGAGCCAAGTTCTTTTTGGAACGCCTCCAGCTTTGCCATGCAATCCAGCCTTTTTTCTCCTGATTTTTCCTGGATGGCAAGGCTTAAGCCCTCTATAGCTCTTTTGCTACCAAAAATCTTTCTTTCCACAGATTCCCATTTTTCTTTGGAAACACAGGAATCCCAAGCTTGCTGAGCTTTTTTACTTGCATCCCAAAGTACATAGAACCTGGAGCGATGGAGATATTGTAAATCTCGTATTTCGCATCTTTTATAAAAGCTTGGATCTGTGCTTTTTTGGGCGACTTGTTTTTTTAGCCACACAACAAAATTTTCCAGGTTCATGGTAGAAAAATCGCAGGTATTTTTTCCCAGAAAGTCTTTTAAAAAGTTGTTTCCCGATAATAGAGTATTTTCCATAGTGTTATTTCTTGAATTTTTTAAAATTTATCAACTCAGAGGATCGATTTGTTCTTGCCTGAGAGCCTTTAGATTTAAGATTGGAAAGATCCTTCATGAAATAGTCTGTCATTTGTTCTATGGCAGAAGAAATTTCCAGATAGCCCATGCTGGCATTTTGTGCTTGAGCAGAAGTATATATCTCTTTGATTTTTGTTGTTGTAAAAGCCCTTTTGTACTCTGTATATCCACTTAAATTTTTGATTCCTTTAAAAACATCCAGTTGCCCCGTTGGTGTTACTTTTACACGAATCTTTTGCAATTTAGAGATAGGATTATCATCTAATCCGATAACGTTTGTCTGGTCTGGAGAATTTTGCACAGAAATCTTGAGGTTGTAGTAACTCTGTCTCTCGTATTTTTCACATTCCATGAAATCCACATGACGGCCATTCACTTCAAAATAGTGGATGCTGCCTGTTTCTGTAAATACAATAAAGCCTCCTAGCTTGGCTTCTCTCAAATCATCCAGGCTTATTTGCTGCAAATTTCTTTTTGCAATAGCATTCTGGGCGGCTTTCGTGATTTCATAAAACCGCAAAGCAAGGCTTTTTTGTACTTTTTCTCTAAGTGCCATAGTATCTTCAATGTTGTCATTGAGTTCCTGCGCTTTTTTTATGACTTTTGGCACTTCTTTTGTAAGCTTAGCCCATTGTTCATCCGAAAGTTTAAACCCACTGGGAAGCTCTGTGTTATCATCCAAAAAGAGTACCCTGCGGATGATTTCTGTTGAATTTGCTCTCATTGTTATTCCTGTTAAAGAATGTATTGTTCCATAATCCAAAAGAGAATTCCTGCCAGGATTCCTAAAAATCCTCCCCATACTTCCAGCCAATCAAGATTTTCGGCTGTAATCTTTAAGACGATTCCGCTCAATTCTCCTGGCGGAAAATTAGAAACTTCCTCTTTGACGATTTTATAGAAGTCAACATTTTCCAGAAGTTCGCGAAGTATTTCTTTGCTATGACTATGAAGGCTTTCTTCCAAGAGAGACTGCAAAGAAAAACAATTTTCAGCAAGATTCTCCACAGTACATTGGATTTTATAATAGAATTTAGGATCACGGCAAATGGCTTCCAAAACATTTTTGAATTCTTTTTGGAGGTAAGGAGTAAGTTTTTCCTTATCTCGAAAGATACGAGACCCAATCAGAACGGAGCCTACTTTTCCTAAATGTTGATATAAAAGCTCTTGTAGATTGTCTCGAAATATATCATTGTCTACAAATCCCACTAAAGCTTTCTCTATGTCTTGCACTAGCGTTTTGACAATATTGGTTTCTTTCGCTATGGACTGGAGCTTTTTTTCTACAATAGAGCGGATCTGGCTACGGAATTCTTTAGAAACAATCATGCTCAGAAGAGCATCGCGAGATACAAGCCTTTTAGAAACGACCCAGCCAATAGCACAGGCTATTTTTTCTCTTTCTATTTCCAAAATTCCTGAATAGGGTAAGGGCCATTTCTTCCATTTAGGCAGCAGGTAAATACGATCAAAAAGCATTCGAATCGCTAAAACGTTTGTACCATAGCCCACAAAGCCTGTAATTCCCATGGCGAAAATGAGCTTGCGCATTTGTCCAGGCAATAGAAGCCCAAGTAGCATGAGGGAAACTGTGACCAAAAAGGTAATCTGTCCTCGCTTCATCTTAAATCATAGCAATTTTAAAAAGAACATAGGTTTGTCCGTTGAAATTTTTTTAATCTTTGTCCCTTTGGCCTGAAAGGCCTGAATATACCAGCCCAGGGAAACAACCTGGGAATAGAAAAAATTTTCATTATTTATGATGCATCATAAAGCTGAGAATAGCCAAAAAAATCAAGCTAAGCGAAGGGAAAAAACACCATACAAAAAGAGGATTTTCTAAAATTTGCAAGATATAATAGAATAGTCCTGAAGTGTAAATATCTGGCTGATTTTTTAGCCCTAGCACTCTATGCTTGAGGAGTATTTCTTCCAGCTTATTCGCAATTTCTTCGCAGTTTTCGGGTCTCTGAGCAGGATCTTTTTCCATGCATCTGTATATCATATCTTCTATTTCCGCAGGAACACCAGGGTTATACATGGTAATAGCAGGCGGGGTGTCATTGCTGATAGAGGCGGCTATGTCTTCTGGGTTTTCGCCATAGAAAGGAGGCTTTCCTGCAAGACATTCATAAAGAATTGCACCTAAAGAGTATATATCTGTCTTATGATCTATTTTCTGCCTCTGGACTTGTTCAGGCGAAAGATATTCTGTCTTTCCAATCAAACCAGAGAAATCCTCTTTGATTTCATCGAAGATAGAAGCCAGGCCAAATCCTCCCAGAATTACCCTGCGGTTTCCAACACCTACATTTAAAGGGGTTACATCCTGATGGATCACATGCTGTACATGGGCATGGTTTAAACCTCTGGCGATACCAATCCCAATTTCCAGTGTCTTTTCCAGCGAAAGCTTACCTTCCTTAGAAATTAAAGAAGCCAGCGTTTCACCTTCCAGATATTCTGTTGTAAAATATAGATAGGATTCTTTAGAGTCGAAATCCAGGATAATAGAAATATTTTCATGATTCAGTTTAGCAAAGGCTCGCACTTGCTGTCGAAAGCGTTCTTTCAACTGAGGGTTCTTCCTGATAATATTAGGAGGAAGAAGATTCAATGTCGCCATCCTGCCAAGACCTACCTGCAATACCTTAAAGCAAAGGCAACTGCCTCCTATTCTCTTGATTTCCTGTAAAATTTCATAGGCTGGCAATTGTTTGCTGATTCTTTCGATCTCCTGGTCTTCTCCAAAACACAGCCATGTAAAGCCAATCCTGATATAATCTCCTGCTTCCAGTGCTTCCTTTTCAGCAACGGGCTTTCCATTTAAAAATGTACCATTCTTGCTCTCCAGATCTTCCAGATAATAGCGATTCTCTTCTTTAAAGATTTTAGCATGCGCTCTCGATGCTTTCTGATCGCAAATCTGTATGGTAGATTGGGAGGCATCTCGACCGATGGTCGCTTCGTTTTCTATAAAATAGGCTGTTCCCGCGCCTATTCCTCTTTCTATTTTTAACACTGCCATAGTTTTGATCCAAATTTTAAATCCACCCTGTCACCAGTCCTATTATTCCTATCACTAAGATAATAAGAGCAACAATGGTAGCCATTAACATATTCTGCATGTTCATTTCATTACGTCTATGGTAATACAATTTAGGAATAAGAGTATAAAATTTTCTTTCTGCCATGAGTAGAAGCTTGCATTTTTGAATATCTTCTAATAATTCCAGCGAATTCTGGTAGCGATAGTTAATATCTCCTTCCATACATTTATGGACAATGCTTTCCAGATATGCAGGAATTTCTGGATTGATTTTTCTCATGGGAACGGGTAAGTCTTTTTTGGGCAACTTAGCCAGCATCTGGCGATCTAAAATCATATCCCTCTTGTTTTCGGCAAAAAAAGCCCTCTGTCCAATAAAGGCTTCATAGACGACCACCCCTAAAGAAAAAATATCGCTTCTTCCATCTACTTTTTCACCTCGCGCCTGTTCAGGGGACATATACGGTGCGCTTCCAATCACATAGCCTGCGCGGGTCAGGTCAGGAGATTCCCGAATTTTGGCAATGCCAAAATCCAGCAGAATGGCTTTTCCTTCGGAATTGATCAAAACATTGGATGGTTTGATGTCTCTGTGGACTACCTCGCGCTGGTGAGCATGTTCCAGAGCACTTGCCATTTGTTCAAAAATAGATAAAGCTGTCATCAATGGCAGCTTTTTCCCTTCTATCAAATCAGCAAGAGATTCTCCTTGAAAATATTGCATCACAAAATACTCAATGTCTTCCAGCCCGACCTTTAGCTTTCCGACTTCGTATATAGTAATGATATTAGGATGGAAGAGCCTTGCAGCAGATTTGGCTTCATACTCAAATCGCAAAACTTTACGCGGGTCTTCTTTAGCAAATTCAATAGGAAGAACCTTGATAGCCACGATTCTTTGTATGACATCTTGCTCTGCCTTAAAGACAGTCCCCATAGAACCTTGCCCAATGATGGAAAGTATATGATATTTACTAAACTTTCTTGGTATTTCCATATTATATATTTTTAAAAAATTATATTTAGAATAGTGAAAAAATACATTTTTTTATTTTCTTTACCATGTTACCAAAAATGCAAAGCAAAGGTCAACAAAAAAACAAATTCTGATTCGACTTACTTTTCCCATAATTCTTGAAGGCATTAAATTTTATCATGTATTATAAATATTTTTTAATATATTTATTTTAAATAGTTTATAAAAATAATTATTATAAAATAATTATTTTGTCGTATCGGATTGTAAAAAGCTAAATTTTTCTTGTAATTGCTAAAAAATTTTGATAAATTTAAACTATTATGTTGTATTCTCAACTACTTAAAACAATAGAAAGGAGAGAATATTATGAAATTATTATTCTGCATATCATTATTTTTAGCCAGCTTTAGCTCCGTCTATGGAATTACGATTTTCGGTATGAACTTTACCCAAGAAGGAAGTGGAACCGCCAGCTTGCTCAATCCTGGTTTGCAAATGCTAACCAATAACAATAGTTATCTACGGCTTAAATCCGATGCAGCCCTTCCTACAGGAGATTTTGTGATTGAAATTCATGGTATTACAAATCTGAGTGGTTCTTATCTGGATACCCATGTAAAGCATTTTTTGGGAATTGTTCAATTTAACGAAACGGCTAATGTCTCGGCAGAACAGATCATATCCTGGAGCACGCCTCAATACACGGCAGATACCCACTATCGAGTGGATATTAACACAGAAATTGGCATGAACCAGGCTTTCGATGTTCGGTTTACGAGAAGCGGCAATACGATTATCACCGCAAAAAAAGTATCTGGTGTATACCAGACAATCAACAACTATACCATTGACAACACAAGTAAGGCTTTGTATTTCGAATTCATCCATATAGATGGTACAAGTATGGGTTCTGGCTATGCCCAATATACTCCCGTGGGAGGCGATTCTCTCTTTCAATCCAGCGTTCCAGAACCAGCAGGCATTTTATTGTTAGTATCAGGGCTATTCTTTATGTCTCGTTTTATGAGCAAAAAATCAAGATAAAGTTAATTCGTTGTAGCCTTTTTTTTCTTGCATTCCTTTGCTTAGTTTCATAGAATCCTGGGCAATGGGGTTGTTTTAGGAATAAAATTAGGACTACCATCCTTTTACAGAAAGGAAAAAAACTATGAAGATAAAATTCCTTTTATTTTTATGTATAGCCTGTGCCTTCTTGCCATCTCTTTATGCTTATAGTCTTACCTTGACAGCTCTGTCAGCAGGTTGGGATACTGTTGGGTATCCTGGGGGAAGTGCGCAGTTGTGGGTTGACGGTGTTGATTATTCTCAGCATAGACGTGGTATGAATTTGATAGTGATTGATCAGACCACAGGAATTGTCCTGAATAGCGTATATTATGACACCTATGCTTCCAGTACAGATGCAAATAACATGGCAACATTCATCAATTCTATTGACAATGGACGCATAGTTATGGTCGCTGTGCAGGATGAAGCTGTTAGCAATATGACATCGGCAGGTATCAATGCATTGTATACCCTGGGGGCAGGCAGCTTTAATCCAGGCTATCGTGGGTCGTGGGCTTTAATTGGCATAAAAGGTGCAGCACAGGGAACCCAACTTCAGGCAACTGTAGGGAGATATGGATCTGCTGCGGTTTTAACAACAAGCAGAGAATTCGTTCCTGAGCCATCTTCCTGGCTGATTAGTATTTTAGGATTTGGTCTGTTTTTTCTTTACAGACGAGGCAATCGTTAGTCATTCAACCATGGGAGTCAGGATGAAAAATTTTTTTTTTCTGATGCTATTTTGTAGTTTTCTTTTCGCACAAAGCCAAAATCTGGAAAAGGCTCTTTTGGAAATCCAGGATAGATACTCTGCTGTAGGTATGTCTGTTCTGGTTGTCAAGGAAGATAACGTCATATTTTCTCAAGGATTTGGCTGTAGAGATCTGGAACGAAATCTGGCTACCAACCATAAAACGAAGTACAGAGTAGCCTCTGTTTCTAAAATAATAACGGCTACAGCCTTGATGCAGCTTTATGAAAAAGGGCTTTTCCAGATGGAAGAAGACGTAAGCCGCTATTTGGGCTTTTCTCTTTTTAACCCTGATTTTCCTGATCAAAAAATCACCTTTCAATCTCTTCTGTCCCATACTTCTTCTTTACGAGATGGAAGTACTTACAGTGATTTTCTTCAGGCTACCCTTTCCAGGCCTTTACCTCCTTCTATTCGAGAGATTCTGACAAAAGAAGGCACATTCTATGCAAAAGATATCTTTAGCAGCACTCATGGGCCTGAAGAAAAATATTTTCAATATGCCAATATCAACTTTGGAGTAGCTGGTTGCTTGATCGAAAGGCTTTCTGGGGAACTCTTTCATGAATATTGCAAGAAACATATCTTCGAGCCACTGGGGATTTGCTGTAGTTTTCAGGTACAGGATGTTCCTGATATAAATGACATTGCTGTTCTCTATCGTAAAAGAGACGGCAAATGGATACCCCAGGCAGATAACTACAAGGGCGTTTCTCCTAAGCAACGAGATCTCTCGCAATATGTTCCTGGTACCAATGCATTTCTTTTTGGGCCACAGGGCGGTCTTCGTGCCAGCGTAGAAGATCTGGCGAAGATTCTCCTGGTTCATAAAAACGGTGGGACGTATCAGAATATAAGCATCTTAAAAGAAGAAACCATTGCCTTGATGCACAAAAACGTCTGGGAATTCGATGGCAAAAATGGTGATACAGAGAATGGAGTTTTCCAAAGATATAGTCTTTCTAACCATACCACAAAAGATTTGCTGTCAGGCCAGATTTTGACAGGTCATCCAGGGGATGCTTATGGCCTTTTGAGCGATCTGTATTTTTCTGCTAAAGGCAATTATGGAATTATTTTTATCATGAATGGAGCTATCTTTTCCAAAGGAAATCATAGCGGATGGTATGATATAGAAGAAGATGTCTTTACCGTTGTCTATGAAAAATTATTGAAATAATTTGAATTTCATAAAAAGGAGTCTGCTTAGTGAGTGATGAAATTTATCTTTTGAAAGAGCCTGTTACTGTTGTGGTCGTGGGATACGAAAAAAAAAGCTATGGCAAGGAAAAATTTTTCGAATCTCTGCGCAGTATCATAGCTCAAAAGTATATAAGTGTTTCTAAAATTTTAATTGTGGATATTGCAGAAAAGAAGCACAAAGATAGCAAAGAATTGCCTCAGGATATTTTGGACAATCCTATTCCCAAAGCCCAAATCAGCTTTCCTGGTTTTTCCATTGCTATGAAAGAAATCATAAAACAGAGCCAGGAAAATGGCTATATGGTACTTGTTGACATACGAGAATCTCCTGTTTATTTGAAAAGCTGTGCTCTTGTGAGCATGATCTTTTCTCTGCAGAAAGACAAAAGAGCAGGGATGCTGTATTCAGACTATGGAATCATTACAAAAGATGGAGTTCAGGAGCGTCATCTTCTGGAATATCATGAAGGAAGGCTGCGAGATAACCTGGATTTAGGCAAGGTCTATGCATTTCCCATGCATGTCTTAAAAAGTATAGAAAGCGATGAAAGTTTCAAGCACGCAGCTTTCTATGATTTGCGATTGAAAATATCGGAAAAATACAATTTGAAGCACATTGCCAATCGCACGGACGGTTATTTATATGAAATAGAAACGCCTGCGAAGGCCCATAATGTATTCGACTATCTCCAGGATGCAAAAGAGGCTCAAAAGGAGATGGAAGTTGTACTGACCAATCATTTGAAAAGAATTCATGGCTATCTCGAACCTGATGACTACGAAGGAAAAATTGCCAGCCAGGATCATGAAAGTGATATTTTGGTAAGCATCCTCATTCCCGTATATCGCCGTCCTGAATTCATTGCAACCGCTATAGAAAGTGCTATTCATCAGACTTTAGGGAAAAAAGTAGAGGTCATCGTCATTGTAAATGGTGGAGATCATGACCCTACATCTCGTATTGTGCGTAAGTATCTGCCAGGAGGAAGCCTGTATTCGCAAGAGGCAAGCAATGTGCATCTTATCGTTGTAGACATAAACAACATTGGGCTTTGCCTCAATCTGGGTCTAAAAAAAGCAAAAGGCAAATACTATTTACAACTGGATTCCGATGATCGCTTAAAACCTTTTGCAGCAGAAGAAGTCGTTAAAGTATTCGAGCAAAATCCCCAGGCAGGAATGGTCATTGGCTCCTATGAAGTTTGGGAAAAACAAAACGATGGAACTTTGGTACGAAGAGAAGATATTCCTGTTGTAAAGCATGAAGAATGGACAAGAGAAAATGGAAGGAACAATCTTCTGCGCATCAATGGAGCAGGTGCCCCCAGAGCTTATAATATCAAAGTAGTTGAGAATATGGGCTTTTTTTCCATGAACGACGACCCTCATGCTCGAAATTATGGCGAAGACTATGATATGGTCTTGAGAATAAGCGAAAAATACCCCATAGAACGAATATGGGATCCTATTTATGAAGTTGTCCGCCATGCAGGCGGAACAGATCATAGCATTGATCAATATACTGTTGATAGAAATGATAATGCAAAAGATAGAATGCGACTCATCGCCCTTGAAAGAAGAAAAAATCATAATTTAGGAAAAATGAAAGAGTAAATAAAATTATGATATTTTTTGTGGTCATTAAAATTATTATAATTTAGGCATCGGTCCAAAATGATGTAGGGTTCGATTGACAATTTAATCATCATAATCGATTCGTTATCTTTATCCTTATCGTTATCTTTATCAAGAGAAACACAAATAAATGCTGTTATTTCGATAATGAGAATGATAAAGATAACGATAACGAATCATACAAAATTTGTCAAAAGCACTAGAGAATCAATATATTACAATTAAATTTTATATTTGTTTCACATATTTCATATTTTTGGGGTGCAGGAAAAGCTTGTCACCCAAACGCAGGAGAATTTTTTTTATGAAAAACGACGGTTATTTACGTTTCCCCACTCTCTATGAAGACAAAGTTGTATTTGTCACAGAAGACGACCTTTGGGCCGTGCCTATAGAAGGTGGGCTGGCATCTCGTCTTACCAATACCCCAGGAGTCATCAACTATCCTCATTTCTCTCCCGATGGGAAATACATAGCTTTTTCTGCTGCTGATGATGGGCCAAGTCAGGTTTATGTCATGCCCTTTCCAGAGGGTGAAGCAAAAAGGCTGGTCTATCATCCTGCCAATGCTCTGGTTGTGGGATGGCATCCAACGAATGGGAAAATTCTATTTCGCGGTGCTCTGGATGCTGCCAACCCAAGACAGGAAGAAATCTATGCAGTATCTCCTGAAGGAGGCGCATGGGAAAAGCTGAACATAGGTATCGCCACAACGGTTACTTTTGAAGAAGATGGGGATCATCTTGTAATACAAAGAGGATATCCTGACCCTGCTGTCTGGAAACGCTACCATGGCGGTCGTACAGGCAGGCTGTGGTATGGAAATTTGAAAAATCTGGAATTCCATCGCCTGACATCTGACCAGAAAGTAGAAGTATCTCCTTTCTTTTATGAGGGAAGAATCTATTTCCTTTCGGATTGCAATGGTATTGCCAATTTCTATTCTTATAAAACCGATGGCTCCGATACCAGGCAACACACTTTCCATAAAGATTTTTACGTAAGATGGCCCCAGAGATACAAAAATATCGTTGTGTACCAGATGGCTGGCGAACTCTGGAAGCTCGATCTTGCAACAGACAAAACGGAAAAAATTCCTGTGCAGTTGCAAAGTTGTGGATATACTTTACGGAAAAAATTCGTTCCTCCTGGCCGAAACCTTACAGACTTTGCCTTATCCCCCAAGCATGATAGAATGCTTATCAACACAAGAGGTCTTTTGTCTATAGCCCCTGTATGGGAAGGCCCTGTAAGCTATATGGGCGAAACAACAGGCGTAAGACATAAACTGTGCAGATGGATGCCAGACAATACCAGAATCCTCGCTGTCAATGATGAAAAGGGAGAAGAGGAAGTCGTTCTCTATAGCTATCCTGAAATCGAGGTAAAAAAAAGATTTGGGAAAATAGGCGAAGGTGGATATATCCAACAGGTTGTTCCTTCTCCCAAAGGAGAGCTTGCTGCCATAGCAACGTCTTCCAGACTTTATATCTTGAATCTGGAATCAGGGGACGCTACTTTTGTCGGCGAATCCAACCATCGCTACTTTCGAGAGTTTTCCTGGTCTCCTGATGGACAATGGCTGGTCTATGCAAAGTATGAAGGGGAGTTCAACTATGCTTCTCTCTATCTTTATAGCATAGAATCCAAAATAACCAAACGCATCACTATGGGAGATGCCCATGACTATTGTCCTTGTTTTGATCCTAAAGGACGCTATATCTATTTTCTATCCAAACGTGTTTTCAATCCTTATGAAGACAGTTTGCAAAACGACTATAATTTCCCTGCTACCTCAAGGCCATATCTTCTGGTTCTGAAAGCTTCGGACTATTCGCCTTTCTCTTCCACTGGCTCTCTGGATAAAATAGAAGAGGAAGAAAAACCAAAAGAAAAAGAAGAAAAAGCCAAAGAGGAAAAAGAAGAAAAAAAGGTAGAGATAGATCTGGATGGCCTGGAAGATCGTATCCAAGAAATTCCCATCAAAGAAGGACGCTATCTTGCTCTTAGCGTGGCAGAAGACAAAGTCTTCATTCTCGAAAAACCCATCAAGGGCGAGCTTTCCGATACGCCTTTCTGGATGGCTTCTACCCGATCTGACTTCAGGTTCTTCTACTATGATCTCAAAGAACGTAAAGAAAAAAATATCAGCACAAAAATCTCCAATTTTAGCCATAACTATCCGTATAAAAAAATGGTACTACAATTTGGAAATCGCCTTAGAGTCGTGAAGGCTGGTGAAGAGATTAAAGAAGAAGCCGACAGCAAACCTGGAAAAGAGAATGGATGGTTTGACCTGGAACGCGTTCGAGTCATGATAGACCCTAGAGCAGAATGGCTGCAAATGCTCAAAGAAGGCTGGAGATGGCAGAGAGACTTCTACTGGCGTTCGGATATGAATGGTCTGGACTGGCAAAAGGTATTGGACAAATATCTTCTGGTTTTTGAAAAGGTTCGTACAAGACAGGAACTTGGCGATCTTCTCTGGGAGATCTATGGCGAGCTAGGCACATCCCATGCTTATGTAATGATGGGCGAATCCCCTGTTATCCCGATTTACAGAGTCGGAGTACTAGGGGCAGACATACAGCTCGACCCTGCTACTCATAAATACCAGATAAAGCGCATCTATCAGGGCGATCTGTCTCACCAGGAACATCGTTCTCCTTTAAGCCAGCCTGGAATAAGAGTGAAAGAAGGCGACTATCTTTTAAAAATCAATGGAAAAAAGCTTTCTCCCCCAGAGCATCCCTACGAACACCTTTTGAATATGGCTGGACAGGAAGTTCTTCTGTCTGTATGCTCTCAAGCTGATGAAAAGGATGCAAGAGAGGTTGTTGTGACAACTCTTGCCAGCGAGCTTCCTGTTCGTTACCATCAATGGGTAAAAGACAACCGTGAATACATAGCCAGAAAAACCCAGGACAGGGTCGGCTATCTGCATGTTCCTGATATGGGAATGGAAGGCCTCATCAGTTTCCATAAAGACTTCCTATGGCAATTCAATAAAAAAGGATTGATTGTGGACGTTCGCCACAATGCAGGTGGGCACGTTTCTCAGGTTTTGCTCTCCAAACTACAGAGAAGAGCTTTAGGCTATTGTTCCCCCAGAAAAGGAGAGCTGGAATGCTATCCCTACCAGACATTACGCGGGCCTATTGTAGCTTTGTGCGATGAATTTACAGGCTCGGATGGTGATATTTTCTGCCAGGCTTTTAAAGATTTACAGCTTGGCACACTAATCGGAAAACGCACATGGGGTGGTGTTGTTGGCATTATGTGCGATAAAAGATTGGTGGATGGCGGACTTTTGACGCAGCCTGAGTTTGCTTTCTGGTTCAAGAGCCGAGACTGGGCAGTGGAAAACAATGGAGTGGTTCCTGATATTGAAGTAGAATACGATCCTGCTTCCTATGCTCAAGGAAAAGATCCTCAATTAGACCGTGCTATTGAAGAAATCCTCAAACAAATGGAAACCTATAAAGAAGAACTTCCTAAATTCGATTTACCAGTTTCCAAAGAATAGAACAAACCCATAACCATGGAAGACGCATAAGAATATAGTTACAAGATAGCTATTGTATGCGTCTTTTTTTATGAAAGGAAAATAGTATGTCTTCTCTTGTAACAAGACCAATAGCGATTTTTCTTATTATATTTTTTGGCATGGCTATAGCTTTTGGACAAAATGATAAAGGAAAGATGGAAAGAGAATGGCCTTCTGAAATTTCCATGGAAATCAAAGAAGAAATGTTTTTAAAATTCTATGAAGGCTGTGAAGTTTTAAAGAATAAAAAGCAAAAATTCAGCGTTGTGACTCTGGATGGTAAGTTGATTCGTGGAGTGGTTTCTAAACTTACCAAAGATAAACTAGGCTTGCTGGATTACCAAAATGTGATTCATGCAGTTCCCTTCGACAAGATCAAAGCACGATATATTGCTAAAGGGATAGCTTTTGAAGAGCAGAATGAACGCATTCTCTATGCATTAGGAATTCTTTTCTATTATGAGAAAGAGTGGGGAAACGCAGAGAGCTATTTCCAGAAATCTCTTGCCAAAGGCTATCAGGAATCTGCTTCTTGGATCGCCAAAAGCAAGGAAAAAAAAGAAATTGATTCAAAAAAGCTCGAAGAAGATGAGAGAGAAAATGAAGAAAAATTAAAGAAACAGAGAGAAGAGAGAGAAGAAGCCAGAAAAGAGCTTGCTAAAAAGGAAGAGGCAAAAAGAGAAGAAGAAAGGGCGAAAAAGCAGCCTGGAGAAAAAATTCTTTTCCTCCAAGAGGGTGGTAAAGAGGTACAGGTAGAATCTCTTCTCGTCCGTGGTAAAGTCACGATATTCCAATTTACAGCAGATTGGTGCGGCCCTTGCAGATCCGTCAGTCCTAAAGTAGAGCAACTGGTAAAGAGCAATGATCTTCTATATTTGAGGAAGATTGACATCGTAAACTGGAAAACGCCTGTTGTGAGCCAGTTCAAGATTAGAGGCATACCCTATTTTATGATTTATAATGCACAAGGTAAGCTGGAAAAACAAGGCGGCTATGAGTTGATACAAGCCATGATGAAAACAACTAAGTGATGAGAATTAAATAACTTCCCCATTTGCGAAGGCTACATAATCTAAGAATTCCTATGATTGAGAAAACAAAAGCTTTATATTTAGAGTCTATTCTCATGTTTAGATTCGTAATCGTACTCGTCATACGTGTTAAGTTTTAACATTTTGTCTTGCAACAGATTTTAGCCGCAGGGTTGCGCCGAAAAAGTCATGTCTGCTCAAAAGCCGAACGCCAGCGCAATCCCTGCGTCTTTGGGAAATACCCTTTAACTGGCTTAAAAAGATTCGATTCAGTTAGGAATCGGAATTAAATAAGTTCCCCATTTAGACGATAAAGATAACGATTAAGATAACGATTAAGATAACGATTAAGATTAAGATTAAGATTAAGATTAAGATTA
>CALKWO010000170.1 GCA_938003875.1 uncultured bacterium | reverse complement strand
AAAAACAACCTAAAAAAATCAAAATTCTTTCCTTAGAAGCTGCGGAACGTAGGTTATAGGTTTATAAAAGCAATTTTAGGAGGTTTTTCCTGCAAGCCCATATTCTTCTAGTTTTCTTAGCAGAGTATTGCGGCCAATTTTCAAGATTTCGGCTGCTTTGCTTTTGTTCCCCTGTGTTTTTTGCAAAACATGCAAGATGTGCCTTTTTTCCATTTCTTCCAGGGATAGGTTTTCTTGTTCTATTGTAGGAATGGGGATTATAGAAGGAGAAAGGCAGAGGCTCTCTGGCGTAATGCAGATACCTTCATTCAGAACAACAGCCGATTCTATTGCATTTTCCATTTCTCTTACGTTTCCTGGCCAGTTGTATTCTGTTAGGATGGTCAGGCTTTCTTTGCTGAAGCCTTGAATTTTTTTTTGGTATTGGCGGTTGAATTTTTCCAGAAAATACTCGGCAAGGGCGATGATGTCAGCACTTTGCCTTTGTCTCAGAGGAGGAAGAAAAATCTGGGCTACTTTAATGCGGAAGTAAAGATCGCTGCGGAATTTTTGCTCTTGCAGAAGCTTTTCCAGATTCTGGTTAGTAGCACATAGGATTCGGGCTTTTACTTCGAGGCTCTGCGTGGTTCCAAGAGGTTCATACTGGCGATCTTGCAATATTCTAAGAAGCTTGCCCTGCATGGAAAGAGGCATATCTCCAATTTCATCTATGAAGAGAGTACCATCTTTTGCTGCTTCGATTTTGCCTGCCATTCTGGATATAGCACCTGTGTATGCTCCTTTTTCATGTCCAAAAAGTTCATTCTCCAAAAGGGTTTCTGGCAGAGCGATGCAATCGATCTTTACGAAAGGTTTATCTTTTCTTGGGCTGTTGAGATGGATTGCCCTTGCCACCATCTCTTTTCCCGTCCCACTTTCTCCTCGTATCAAAACCGTAATGGCGGTTGGTGCTATTTTTCCAATTAAAGAAAAAACCTTTTGCATGTCCAGGCTTGTACCAATGATGTTGTTGTATCTGCTGGCAAGAGGGAATGTCCTGGTATTTTTCAGTCTTGTGACCTTCATCATCTGGTACAAAGATGTATTTTCAATCAAAAGAGCGAACTGGGGGCATAGGATTTCCAGAAATTGCTCATCTTCTCTTGTAAAGATGCCATCCTGTTTGTTTAGGATTTGCACAACTCCCAGGATTTCTCCATTTTTGTCCCAGATGGGAGCAGCAAGCTGAGAAAGAGTCTTGAATCCTGTTTGCTGGTCAATCCCTGCATAAAAACGCTTATCCGAATAGGATGCAGGGATGTTTATGGTTTCTCCACTTTCTGCCACATGCCCTGCAACACCTTGACCAAGCTTAAGGCGAATTTCCGAAATCTCTTCGAGATGGGCGATTTTTGACCACAGTTCCTGCCTTTTTTTATCCAGAAAATAGATCGTCACTCGCGCAGCATTCATGGCAAGGGCGATCTGGTCTGCAGCTTCCTGCAAAAATTCTTCCAGATCTATCCCCTGATGCACACGCCTGTTCAGCATGGATAAAACTTCCAGCTTGCTGGAACTGCTTGAAGGAGTATTTTCTTCCATAAATTTTCTATGCCAAAGACTGCTTAGACTTCTATATGGTGGATTTTATCAATTCGTTTCTGATGGCGGCCTTCTTCAAATTTTGTATTCAGCCAGATATCCACAATTTGTTCCCAATTTCCAGGAAAGGTCCGTACACCCAGGCATAGAACATTCGCATTGTTATGGAGACGGCTTAGTTTTGCCATTTCTTCATTTACACAGAGTGCAGCCCGAATGCCTTTGACCTTGTTTGCAGCAATGGACATTCCAATACCGCTACCGCAAAGGAGAATACCCATACTGGCAGTTCCCTGAGATACAGACTGCGCAACAGCAATAGCAAAATCAGGGTAATCACACGAATCCTGGCTTTGAGTTCCATAGTCTATGATTTCATATCCTTTTTGGACTAAAAAAGCACAGATTTTTTCTTTTACTTCCCAGCCAGCATGGTCTGAACCAAGAGCTATTTTCATGAATGACCTTTCTTTTTTTAAAAAGCTACTTTGGAACTACTCTTGCTATATAGAGCTGAGTTGTGTCTACACCACTGTTTCCCGAAAAATATTCTGTTCTGTATCCGATTCCATTGGTACTTCCCTGGGTTGACCAATATTTCATACCATAGAGCTTTCCACTGGCATCATAGACCCAGGAAATAAAAATGACGGAATGGCCTGATCCACTATATCTCCAAAGCTGAACAAAATCCCCTTTTTTCGCTTTGTCCATAGCAACAGAATAACCAAGATTATTGCTAAGAACAGCATTCAGAAGTGTCTTGCGATTGCCATCGGAACCGAACCATTGTCTGAGAAATGTATTCAGTTTTTTGGAGTCAAAATCTTTGATAATAAAATCTTTTCCTTGATCCTTGCAATATTTTTCATAGGCACGAAAAAAGACCTCAAAGGTAATTCCACAACAATAGCATCGTTTGAAAGTATCCCCCTGGGTAAACAAGGCTCCTCTGTAATAAAGATCGCGCGTTACACCAGCCCATGTACCGCTAGAAGGCCAATAGTATTGGTGTGTTCCATCAGTAGGGTAGCTTTCCAACATAGAAATCACATAATCATTGAAATCACTGCCTGATTCCAGCTCATTTTTTTCTTGTGCATAGCAAAAACAAAGAGTTGCTGAAAGAAGAAAAAAAAGAATTCTTTGTAACATCTGCTCTCCCCTTATCATATTTTATTTTTTATATAAATATCTAAAAATAATAAAAAAACCTAAAAGGAAAAAACTTGCAGGCTCAGGTATGGCAAAAGTTCCGCTTGCATCTACCACCAATTCACTCAGAACAAAGTTCCCATTATAGCCAAGACCAGGGCCATTGTTAGTAAGGCTGCTATGGGGTAATGTATCCAGACGTATTCCTGTAATATTCGCTATAGGCAGGCTGTATTCCACATAGTATACACCAGTGCCGGGAAGCGAAGTTGCAGAAATCAAAATGCTTTTGTCTTCCAGAACACTATAGTTCATGCCAGAAGGAAGGGTGATCGTAGGATTTTCTAAAGCAATCCAGTTAGCCGTAACATCGCCATTATTGAGAAGCCCATCGGCAAATGTACTACGACTATCACTGGTAACAGAGAATAAGAATCGTCCAAGCCAGTGTAAATTATATAATTGATGCATGGTAAACGTAATTTTGCTTGCAGTAACGTTAGATACTGTTTCCCATGCTGCTGAATGATTGGGGATAGCATTGACAGCCCATCCATAGCTATCGATTACTCCGTCTATGCTCTTGTCTACTGTATAGCCTGATTGAGAATAGGTGGCAGTAGCATTTTGCAATGTGACTGGTACAGCATAGAGAAGAACAGGCAAAAAAAGGAAAAATAAAAGATATTTCATTGCATTGCCTCCTACTTAGGGAATTTTTACTTTTTTCTACAGCTTAAACTTAAGAGCAGAACAGCAAGAAGGAAGCTGAAAACCGAAGCTGGCTCAGGAACGGATGAGAACATAATATCATCATAGCTAATTCCATCGCCATCATTAGCTGCCTCTATGGTTCTGATTCTCTTGATTTGCTGGTCGGTGATGATGCCATAAAATGCAATATACGGCGTACCATTCGGTATCCATTTACTGGCGATGATTTGATCGCTAACACCTAAGAACTGGATTTCCGTTCCATTGATATCACCTATCCACAAACCTGCCTGGTATACAGGGTTAGAAAAAATAAAATCGAAATTGTCTGTGTAAGCATCTGTATGACTCCCTGATGCTGACCATGAAGAGGAAATAGCCCGAACGCCTGAATTTGTAATGGTAGACGCAAATCGTGGTACAATATTCATAGCACGCCCATCGCGCTGCTGGATAGTCAAGCCTAAATGGCTATATTCATTTCCCGTCAAAACGGTGCCTGAATTTTGGTCTTCAAAATCGATTATGGTAAGCGAAGATGCTGCTGACTGAAAGCCTGACTGGGTGCTATATTCTATGGTTGTAGCCTTCATTTCTAAACAGAAAGCTGTTATCATAGCGAAAATCATAAAATATTTTGCCATAGAATTTCTCCTAAAAAATATACATTCAACTGCTTCCATTTTCCTAATGGATTCTTTTTTTCTATTGAAAAATTATCAGACAGAAGTTGTAAACTTTATTTTTTATATAAATATCTAAAAATAATAAAAAAAGCTAAAAGAAGAAAACTTGCTGGTTCAGGTACGGCAAAAGTCCCGTTTGCATCTACCACCAATTCACTTAGAACAATGTTACCATTAGAAGGCATACCTGGGCCATTGTAAGGAAGAGAAGGGTCTGTTAAAACATCAAGTCGGATTCCCGTAATATTGGCTATAGGCAGGCTATATTCTACATAGTAAACTCCAGTAGTGGGAACTGTTCCAGAAATCAAAATGCTCTTATCTGCTAGAATAGTATAGCCCATTCCAGAAGGAACAGTGATTGTGGGATTTATCAGAGCACTCCAGGTAGCACTAACATCACCATTATTGATAAGCCCATCGGCAAAGGTACTACGCGCATCGCTGGTAACAGAAAATAAGAATCGTCCAATCAAATGATAAGGATGCATCTGGTGCATGGTAAATTGGATTGTACTTGCATTTACATTGGATACTGTTTCCCACACTGCCGCTTGATTAGTATTGATTGCATTGATGGCCCATCCATAAGCATCAATAACTCCATCTATAGATTTATCTATAGTATAGGATGGTTGAGAAAGTGTGGCAGTAGCATTTTGTAGTGTCACTGGCGCAGCATAAAGAAGAACAGGCAAAAAAAGGAAAAATAAAAGATATTTCATAGTATTGCCTCCTCATTAAAATTCTCCAAAAATTTTTAACATTTTATAAATTCTAGCAAAAAAAAAATATCTTGCAATAAGAATTCTGAAAAAAAAGCATATCCGACTTGACTTGAGAGCATTTTTCCCCTAAAATAAGAAAACAGGTTCCAAATGGATGATTTGTTTTAACTTTAGTTTTTACATTTTAAAGGAGAAAGTTTATGCGGTGTTTGTTTCTGCTGTCTCTTCTTGGGATATTTCTTGTAAGCCCTTATATTCAAGCTCAGGAAGCTGTCAAAGAAACGGGCTTTTCGCTATTCAATGTTTTACCTCAAAGAACGCTGCTCGTTACAGGTGTACCCGATGTAACCAATGTGAAAAAAGCCTTTGCACAAAGCAATATTTACAAACTGGCTTTAGACCCTGAAGTCCATCGTTTCTTCCTTCCTCTTTGGGAAATGGTGCAACCTAAAGTAGAAAAAGGATTGAAAGACCTGGAAAAAAATCTGGGCATGAGCCTGGAGGAAACACTTTCTGTTCTCGATGGAGAATTGTTAGTGGCGGTAGTGGATGTTGTGCCAGGAAACAACATGCCTTTAGGTGCTGTCCTTTCTTTAGAATTTGGGAACCAGCAACAAAATTTTATGCAGCTTTTATCTACAGTGCAACAAAAAGGAAGAATGAAATTTACAGAACAAAAATGGGAAGGTCTTTCTTTCTATGAAATGCAAAGAGGTCCTGTTTGCTATGCTATTATAGAAAACACCTTTGTTCTTGCTTCTAAAAAAGAATTGTTGCAAGAAGTGATCAGTGCCTATGTAGGAAAGAGCAAGGAAGCCCTTCTCAAAGACAATCCTGGTGTAAAAAAAGTAGCTTCTGTTCTTTTGCATGGTGCTAAACAAGAAGAACCTATTGTTCCTGCTTTTGTCTTCTATGCTAATCTGGAAAGTGCATTTTCTACTTTTGGAAAGGCTATCCCTCCTCACGTGTATAAAATTATAGAAGATTTAAAAATCAAAGACATTCGTTCTTTATCTATGAGCATGAACCTGGAAGGAAAAGATTTCCATAGTACCTTCTTTCTTTATGCTCCAGGAGCTAAAGATGGCATCCATTCTCTATACCAGGGCGATGCGGTAAATGTTCAGGAACTCGCTAAAAACATTCCTGACTTTTCTACTGCCTTTTCCTGTGGTAAATTGAATCTTTCCTATTTGATTGCCTCTGTAGAAAACATCATCCAAATCCTAGACCCCCAGGAAAAGATGGGCTTGTTCATGCAGTATAAACAAGTTGTTGCTGCTGTGGAAGAACAGATTGGCTTTAGTCTGAAAGACGATTTTGCTACCACTTTTATGGGCGATACCTTTTCTCTGGCATTTTATGAGGGCGGGCTTTTTGCCGAGTCTGCCAGCGTCATTCCTGTTAAAGATAAAGAAAAAGCAGAAAAATGTATCCAAAAACTGGCTGATTTATTGAAGATAGATCGAAAAGTGGTAGAACTGGACGGAAGGACATATTCTTATTTTGTCAATCCTCTAGGAAAATTAGGGGACAATCCTTTTAAAAAAATGGAAAGAATCAAAGACCCTGTCCAGGCTGTTCACAATGCTCTTTCCTATGGATTCTCTGGTATGGCCTATACCTATGATGGAAATTATCTTTATTTAGGTCAAACAGTGCAGGGACTAAGTTCCTATATGCAATGGAAAAATTCCAATAAGATTACCCTCGCGGATAAAAAAGATTTTCTGGATAGCATTCCTAAAGGCAATCATCTTAGTTTTATCTATTACAATCCACAGCCTTCCATTCATATCTGGTGGAATACCTTGCGCAGTCTTGTTCGATATTTTGAAGGATATATCCGCGGTGCAGGTATACCTATAGAAACATCTCTTTTGCCCAGGGCACAAACTCTGGCATCCTACTTTTCTCCTGGAACAGTAGTGATTTCTTTAGAAGAAGATGGACTGATCCTCTCTTCCAAAGGTTCATTGGATGTCATGATTTTAGGAGCTGCTGGTGTTGGAGTAGGCGCGGCAATCGCTATTCCTGGTATTGTCAAAGCACAAGAAAGATCAAAAGATGCAGCCTCTATGGGAAAGCTAAGAACCCTTTCTACTGCAATCCAGCTTTATCATGTAGAGTATGCAAAGTATCCTCCTTGTGGTCAAGAGCTTTTCCAGGAACTTCTGGCAAAAAATCTCATTTCCCCCTTTGATACAGAAAACTATGAGTGTACCAGCATTCCCCTGGAATTCTACCAGGCAAATCCCAATTTTCCCATTGTCTGGACAAAACAAGAAAATAAGAATGGAGAGAGAATGGTACTTTTCTTCAACGGTGATGTCCAAAAACTCTATCGCTATAAATTCAACTGGCTTTTGAACGATCTCAAAAAGCTCTACCAAAAAAGTCAATCGGAGAAATAATCCAGTCTCTTGCAAATTTTCTAGTATCACAGTGTAAGAAAGCCCTGGAAAGGCTGTCCATAAAACCTTTTCAGGGCTATGATTACCCAAAAATATCCTGAAGCTGACAAAATCTGTCTATCATAAACTCAGGCTCTAATTTTTTCAATACTGACGCATCCCTCATTCCATAGGTAACGGCACAGGTATGAATCCCTGCGCTTTTACCAGCTTTTATATCAGGAACACCATCTCCTATCATAACCGTATTTTCTGGAAGAAGAGAAAATTCCTTTAAAGTATAGAAAATCGGCATAGGATCAGGCTTACAGGCAGGCAGCGAATCCCCACCCAACATTAAGGAAAAATATTTCGCCATCCCCAGAGCTTTCAAAATCTCTCTTGTGGCTTCCTGAGGCTTATTGCTTATGACGACCTTAACCTTCTCTCTAAAATATTCCAAAGTTTCCAAAACTCCAGGATAAGGTCTTGTGTAATCCACCCAATGTAATCTATAGTGGCTTTGGAATATTGCCCTGGCTTCCTGTATCTGAATAGGAGAAAAATCAGGAAGCAATCTCTGTATCAAAAGCCCCAGACCATCTCCCACATAGCTAATGACCGTATCCTGAGACAGGGTTTCTTTGCCATAGTGAGCCAGCAAAAAATTAGCACTTATGGTAAGGTCTTTGCTAGAATCTAATAGAGTACCGTCCAGATCGAATATAAATCCATCCATATATTTTCTTTCTATGCAGGGAGTATTTGCTAAACGTAAACGTACATTCTACAACAGGTACAAGCTATTCGGATGAACCATAACTATACTTTTGTTTGCCACTTTTTATTTGCCATTTTAGCTTACCCTGTTTTTTTTGTCAAGTTGGGATTTATCATTGCCAAGCCGAAAATAATGTAAATTTTTAGAAAGAAAAGATATTTTCATTGAGATATTTAAAGATTTTGATTACAATTTATAATAAAGATATAAAAATATTACATTACTGCTTAGGAGGAATAAAAGAATTGCGTGGACACAACATGTTACGAATTTCCGATGCAGCTAGCCTGGCTTTACATACCATGGTTCTGCTTGCAGCCCGCGCTGGAGAATTGATGTCTAATAAAGAAATTGCTTCTGTATTGAAAGTGTCAGAGGCACATCTTTCTAAAGTATTGCAACGTCTGGCAAAGGTTGGTCTGGTCGGCTCTACAAGAGGCCCTAAAGGGGGTTTTTATCTTGGAAGAGAAGCATCTTCTATTACGTTAATGGAAGTATATGAAGCGATAGAAGGCCCTCTTCTTCTTTGCAATTGTATTTTAGACAAACAAATTTGCACGAAAAAGCATTGTATTTTAGGAAAGCTCATAGAAAAAGTAAATTCCCAGGTCAAGGACTATCTTGCCAACAATACTCTCGATCAACTCAGCATTTCCTATAAACTTGCATAGTAATTCGTTACGGTTTTATGACCGTAACGAATTCTAGTTTGAATTCTTTTATGGAGAGGAAAATGTTTGACAAATTTCTGGACATCTTTGCCCGCCATTATCAAAGAAATCGCAAGGTATACAATAGCATTGTATTTTCTTTTTTGCTTCATGGCTTTGTTATGCTTTTGCTATGTTTGCGGGTTTGGGATTTTTCTTTAAAAAATGAAACAGAAAATTTTGTCAATATTGAAATCGGCTTTTCCCAAGAGCCACAGAGCAAACAGCCCGAATCTATAGAAGAAAATTCCCCAAAGGAGCAGCCTGAACTACCATGGAGTCCTATGCCATCAGAAATGCAAAAAACTGCAGAGAATCCCAAACCATTTTCTGATTTAGAAAAACTCAGAGAAGATTTAATCCATTTACAAGAGAATGAAATGCCTACTTCCGATTCTCTTTCCTCTGAAAAGGAAAAATCTCAGGATCTGGACAAAAAAGAACAAGAAATAGAAAAGCAGCTTTTGCAAAGAGAAAAAATACGATCTTTTCTTTTATCAGAAGGTATGGAATCCAAGAAAATTCAGGAGTCTCGCGGCCAAAACCGCAAGCAATTGTTGAGAGAAGGAGGCGGTGGAAAAAACACAGAAAATGCGGTATATGCAGGATTAGACTGGCTATATCGCCATCAATCTCCCAATGGGAGCTGGGATGCAGACAACTTTATGTCTTGCTGCAAGGATAGTCCTTGTTCTGGAGCTGGTCTGGATTGGGCAGATCCTGCAACGACTGGTCTTGCTTTACTGGCTTTTTTAGGGAGTGGCTACACGAATAAAGAAGGGAAATATAAAGAGGCAATTTCCAGAGGCTTAGAGTATTTGATTTCCATACAGCAGGAAAATGGTTGCTATGGGAAAGCCTATCCTCAACATATGTATAATCATTCTATTGCTACCTTTGCTATATGTGAAGGATACATGATGTGTCATGATATAAAATTCAGGAAATCCGCGATAAAGGGAGTTTTATATATTCTGGAAGGGCAAAATCCTGGAATGGCATGGCGTTATACACCTCTTTGCAGAGACAACGATACATCGGTAACAGGATGGTGTTTGCTAGCTTTAAAAGCAGCCATGAGTGCGGAGATCCAGGTTCCTCTGAAATCTATTGAAAGTAGTAAAGTCTGGCTGGATCAGGTCACAATGAAAGGGGAAGAACCCTGGGTTGGGTATACCTCACCAGACAAAAACTATACTATGACAGCCGTGGGGACGATTTGCAGAATTTTTTTTCATACTTCCCGTGATACCCCTGTCATCTTAGGATCAGGAAAGCTTCTTTACAACAATCCCCCTGCATGGTCATCCCAGAACGACTACTATTACTGGTATTATGGTACTCTTGCCATGTACCAGTTAGGAAAATCCTATTGGAATACATGGAATCAAAACCTCATAAAGACGCTGATACTCCACCAGGAAAAAACAGGTTGTCTCAAAGGCTCCTGGGGTCAGGGAAGATTTTCTGGAGGCAGGGTTTACTGGACATCCATGGCAATTCTATGCCTGGAAGTCTATTATCGTTATCCAAGGATATTTAAATCTCATTAAAATTTACCATATCAGGAATAAATCATGTCAAGAGAATTCATCACACTTTCTCATCATTTTATTGAACAACAAAGAAACTATCCTGGCGCAACAGGTAAATTTACAGATTTGCTTTTGCAAATTGGAGTTGCAGCGAAGAGAGTTTCTTATCAAGTAAACAAAGCGGGTCTTGTGGATATTTTAGGTGCTTTAGGCTATGAAAATGTTTATGGAGAAAGCGTCCAAAAGCTGGATATTTTTTCCCATAATATTTACTTTGATGCGCTTGACCATATGGGGCTTTTATGTGCAATTGCTTCAGAGGAACAGGAAGAATTCATTCCTATACCAGAAAAATATCCAACAGGTCCTTATGTATTTCTGTTTGATCCCCTGGATGGTTCTTCTAATATCGATACCAATGTAACCATTGGCACAATCTTTTCGATACATCGAAAGGTAAGCCAGGTACCCAGAGGTGCTGAGGAAGACTGCCTCCAGCCTGGCAGAAAGCAGGTATGCGCAGGGTATATTCTTTATGGCCCCAGTACCATGCTTGTCTATACCGCAGGAAAAGGCGTTCATGGCTTTACCTTAGACCCTGGCATAGGAGAATTTGTCCTATCGCATCCCAATATGCAATTTCCCTCTAAGGAAAAAAGCAAAAACGTTCTTTCCGTAAACATGGGAAACTTTGGTCAATGGGATTCTGGGACACAGATATATATAGATTCTTTAACTCGATTTGCTAGAAATCCTTATAGCTGCCGCTATGTCGGCTCGCTGGTTGCAGACTTCCATCGCACTTTACTTTATGGAGGAATCTTTCTTTATCCAGGGAATTACAAAAAAAATCCCAGCAATCCTTATGGAAAGCTTCGCCTGCTTTATGAAGCAGCCCCTCTTGCCTTTATCGCTGAACAAGCCCAAGGTAAGGCATCCACAGGAAAAGAGAATATCTTGAATATTTTTCCTTCCTGTTTACAACATAAAGTGCCTTTGGCAATCGGCTGCCGACATGATGTGGAAAGCTATGAAAATTTTTTACTTTCCAGTGGTATATGAGGTTAGATGAATGAAAAAAATGATAAAAATAAGCATTTTTATTTTCGTTTTTTTTTTATGCTCAGGCTGCCAGAAAGAATTAGAAAATCCACTGCTTCCTGTTGAAAAGCAGGAACTGATAGAAAGAACAGAACCCCCTGTAGAGATCAGCAGCACAAAAGAGATCCCTGCAGAGACTATAGAAAAGATAGATAAACAGCAAGAGGAAGAAAAATCCCTTCAAGAGTATGCTATTTTTCTGGCTCAAAAAAAACAAGAGACAACCGAAATAGCCACCCATATTCAAAAAATCAGAGACGAGCAGGAATCAGAAAACCAAAAGAAGTCTGAGTCTCTTTTCCTGGAAGAATTAGAAAAAAGCATAAAAACTTTAGAAAAAAGCATTCTTGCTTTGGAAAAAGATAAAAAACAACTCGAAAACATTTTCCAGGAACTACAAAGAATTCCAACGATTTCTTCTCCTGCACTTCAGGAACAATTCAAAAATATAGAGTACCAAAATGGCAATCTAAGGAAAAAAATAGAAGAATTAGATAAAAAATACCAGGGATTAAAAGAAAATGGTATTAAAATACTAACAGAAAGAAAAAAAATTTATGAGGAACGTTTGGTTATAAAAAATCCTCTGAAAATTCTTTGCCCTCCTTCTTTAGAGTGTCTTATGGAAGAGTGGAAAACTATCTGGCAAAAATTGTATGCTAATAGCCATCTGGAAGTACAATATTCTAATAGCTATGATATTCCAGGCATTTTAGAAAAAGAAAAGCCCTCTGTGGTATTTTCCTGGCTGGCTCTGGAAGAAACAGATGGATATCATTCTACAATAATAGCTTATGATGCGCTCGCCATTATTCTTTTCCCTAAAAATTTGACAGATACAATATCACTGGATTCTCTTGCCTCTATATACACGGGAACCCAAAAAAACTGGCAGCAAGTTAATCTGAGTGCTACAAGCATTCCTATCAAAGTTTACGGATGGGAAGCCAACACCATTCCCTTTTTCTGGTTCAGCAAGATTTTACCCGAAGGAAAGATCTTTGTAGCAGGAATTCAGGTATATTCCCAGGAGAAGGAAATACTTCATGAAATTTCTAAATCAGAAGAAGCCATAGGGTATATCCCTTCAAGCTATTTAGAAAATTACCAGGACAGGCACAATATAAAAATAGCTAAAATATCGGGTTATACAACAAAGAGCAAAAAATATCCTCTGCGCTATCCGTTGCACTGTTTTTATAAACAAGAAACCCAGGAAGAAAAAAAATTCCAGGAATTTTTAAACAGCAGTCTGGCTAAAAAAGCTTTACAGAGCAAGGGATTCTTAGAGCAATAAAAACTCCAATTCCAAACCAAAATAGTTTGATTTTTAGCTCGAAAATTTGCTACAATAATACATGGTATTTTACTTATTTTTCTCGACTTTATATCATAATGATAACTTATGGAGGTTTTAGGAATTATGAAAAAGATGATGGTTATTTTATCTTTATTGTTTTTTGTTTTAGGAAGCATCTTTGCCCAAGGATTTGGAGAAAAAATGGCGCAGAATCTTGCAGATATGATGCAAGCACAGCAGCTTGCGATGCAGAAGGCTGCTATGGAACAAAAAGAAGCTGTGATGAAAGAATTGCTTGCCAAGAAGATTTCTGTGATCGTATTTTTTGCAGAAAGGCTTAGCCCTAGCGAAGCGTCAGAACGTTTTGGAAATACGGATGATAGAACCTTGCTTGTGCAGCAGGTTGTAGAGGCTTATAAAGATTTCAGCCATAGACAATTGCATTGGTTGCAGGAGCTTTCTAAAACAAGAAGCCTCCAGGGGGAAATCGAAAATCTTACTTTACATGAACTCTGCCAGGCCGCTTCCCTGGATGCTACTGTTGCTGCCATTGAAAAGCTTGCAGAACAACCAGAGATAGACAAAATTTGCTTATACTCTCAGGAATTGACAAAACCCGATGCTTTCTTTCTGACACCAGAATACTATCAGATCAAAGATGTCAAGATTACTCCCATCGCCAATGGATTGGAAAAAGAAGTCCCTGCCAGTGCTATCAAAGAAAGTACTGAAAGAGAGATTACTCCAGAGCAAATCATCAACATTCTCAAAAAAGTCTTTGAATATATCAAAGAGAATAAGCCTGTAGTCAATACATCTGTAGATATGGCATGCGCTATTCCCAAAGGAATCGAAAACTGGCAGCAAATGGCAAACTGGAGAGAGAAACACACTGGCCAGTACAGCATCGAATATGTCAATGGTTTTGGCATCACCGTCGTGAAAATTCTCGTTCGTGCTCATTTTTATTATAACGGCAGCTATAACAATATTGGCAAATACATTACATGCGCCACTTCTACGATAGACACCCTGAATGTATTGTGGGGATATACACTCAATGCCACTGCTCAAATCCCGGATTCTGGAATCGTGAATGTCGGCACATCCCAAGACCCTGTCGCTGGAATGAAGATGTTCATTCATTGGACAGTAGACACCATCTTGCAGCACCAGGAAGGCCGATTAACCTTTTCTCTGGATGGCAATGGCAACGTCAGCGGGTACTAGAATCTAAATTTTTTGGTGTGGCGGATTTTACAGTTCGCTGCACCATACAATTCCTCTAACTCGATAGTTAGAATGGGTCAACTATAATTCAAAAAATTTTATGGAAAATAAAAAAAGTGTATTGATCACAGGTGCTTCTGGATTCATTGGCTCCCATCTGTGTGAAAAATTTTTATCTCAGGGATATTATGTGATGGGAATGGACAATTTCCTCACGAGTAGCCCAGAAAATATCTCTCATCTCTTTGGCAATCCTTGTTTTGATTTTTTGAAATACGATGTCACTCATTTTATTTATGTCGCAGGCAAGGTGGATATCATTTTGCATTTTGCCTGCCCTGCAAGCCCGTTTGATTATCTGAATCATCCTATCCACACCATGAAAGTAGACTCTTTAGGTACGCTCAATACATTAGGGCTTGCTTTACAAAAAAAAGCAAGGTATATTTTTGCTTCAACATCAGAAATCTATGGAGATCCAGAACAGCATCCACAGAAAGAAGATTACTGGGGCAATGTGAATCCTATTGGCCCTCGCTCTGTGTATGATGAAGCAAAAAGATTTTCAGAAGCTCTCTCTATGGCTTATTATCGAACGCATGGCATTGATATTAGAATTGCTCGTATTTTCAATACCTATGGAGATAGAATGCGTCCCAACGATGGAAGAGTAATCCCTACTTTTATCATGCAGACATTGAAAGATGAGGCAATCACCATTTTTGGTGATGGTAGTCAGACAAGAAGCTTTTGCTTTGTAGATGATCTGGTGGAAGGAATCTTCCGCCTGGCGACGACAGATGGATTGAATGGAGAGGTGTTCAATTTAGGGAATCCTGGGGAATATACCATGTTAGAACTTGTGGAGAAGATACAGCTTCTATTAGGGAAAAAAACACCTGTTGTTTTTAAGCCCTTGCCTCAGGACGATCCCAGGAGAAGAAGGCCTGACATCGAAAAAGCAAAAACAATCTTAAAATGGTCTCCCCAAATTGCTTTAAGCGATGGTTTACAGAAAACAATAGAATATTTTAAAAATTTAAAACAATAGTTTTTCTATCGGCATTTTCCAGGAAAATACTATGTATAAAATCTTAATTGGAATGGGAAGCTGCGGAATTTCCGCAGGGGCAAAGTCTGTTTATGAAAAAATGAAAGAGTGCATACAGGCAGATCCAGAAAAAGCAAAGCTAGGAATCACTGGCTGCCTTGGTTTATGCTACTGTGAGCCTATGGTGGAAATCCAGGATCATAATTCCCGAGTTCTTTATGGAAACGTCACTCCTGAAAAGGTTCAAAGAATATACCAGAGCCATATTTTACAAGGAATTCCTCTGGAGGATGAAATTGTCCTTAAAATTGGGGCAGACAATTCGATGGAAGGCCAGGAGGCCGAATATCTCAAACACCAGTTTCGGATTGTGCTGCGCAATTGCGGAATCATTGACCCTGAAAATATTGAAGAATATGAAGAAAAATCAGGATACCAAAGCCTGCGCAAAGCCCTCTCTATGGATAAAAAGCAGATCATCCAGGAAATCAAGGAAAGCGGTTTAAGAGGACGTGGAGGAGCGGGATTTCCCACAGGACAAAAATGGTCTTTTGCTGCTTCGTACCAGGGGGAACATAAATATGTTATCTGCAATGCAGATGAAGGTGATCCAGGAGCCTTCATGGACAGAAGCGTTCTGGAAAGCGACCCTCATTCTGTTTTGGAAGGAATGATGATTTGCGGATATGCCATTGGTGCTGACTTTGGTTATATCTATTGCAGAGCAGAGTATCCTCTCGCCATCGTAAGACTGAAAATTGCTTTGGATCAGGCTCGGCAGAAAGGCTATCTGGGAAAAAATATTCTAGGCAGTACTTTTTCCTTTGAAATCAAAATCAAGGAAGGAGCAGGGGCCTTTGTCTGTGGAGAAGAGACTGCCTTGATGGCTTCCATAGAAGGCCATAGAGGAATGCCCAGGATACGCCCGCCTTTTCCTGCAGAAAAAGGATTATGGCAATGCCCAACAAACATCAACAATGTAGAAACCTTTGCCAATGTTCCCTGGATTTTGCAGCATGGGGCCAAAGCCTTCTCCTCTATCGGAACCGCCAATAGTAAAGGAACAAAAGTATTTGCTCTGGCAGGCAAAATTCGGAAAGGTGGCCTGGCCGAAGTTCCTATGGGTATTTGCATAGAAGACATTGTATACAAAATCGCTTCGGGCATTAAGGAAAACCATGAGTTCAAGGCAGTGCAAATGGGAGGGCCTTCTGGTGGCTGCATTCCCAAAAATCTTTCTAAAACACCCATAGACTATGAAAACATAACAAAAACAGGAGCCATCATGGGATCGGGTGGCCTTGTTGTTATGGACGATACTATTTGCATGGTAGAAGTGGCAAGGTTTTTCCTGGATTTCACTCAAAAAGAATCGTGTGGTAAATGCACCTTCTGCCGCATTGGTACACTAAGAATGCTGGAAATACTGGAAAGAATTACCAAAGGGCAGGGCGTACCAGAAGATATAGAAAAACTCAAGACACTGGCACGCCAGATCAAAGACTCCACGTTGTGTGGTTTAGGCCAAACTGCTCCCAACCCTGTCTTGACAACCTTACAATACTATGAAGAGGAATATCTGTCCCACATTCATCAAAAGAAATGCCCTTCAAACTATTGCTCTTCTTTGGTGGACTATCTGATTGATCCCCAAAAATGCACAGGCTGTACTCTCTGCGCTAAAAATTGCCCTGTAGAAGCGATTCTAGGTGAACCCAAAAAACTACACACGATTTTACATGACAAATGCGTAAAGTGCGGGAAGTGTATCACGATTTGCAATTTCGATGCTGTTTATAAAGGAACTAGATTGAAATAGGCCATTCATATCATAAAGGGATAAAATTTTTTATGGATATTAAAGATAAAAAAATTCTTGTCATTGGGGGCGCAGGATTTATAGGAAGCCATGTCGTTTCCGAACTTCTTAAGACTCCCGTGAAAGAAGTAGTGATCTATGATAATTTTACAAGAGGAAAGCACAGCAATATAGCAGAACAGATCAAAGACCCAAGATGCTATGTCTACCCTCATGGCGGGGATGTTCGCGATATAGATATTTTGAATGCGGCCATGAGTGGTGTAGATGGAGTCATCCATCTTGCGGCGATGTGGTTGCTTCATTGCAAGGACTATCCTCGCACTGCGTTTCACGTCAATATAGAAGGCACTTTCAATGTTTTGGAAGCTTGTGTAAAAAATAATGTAAAACGCCTGGTATATTCTTCTTCTGCTTCCGTTTATGGTGATGCACTTGAAGTCCCTATGACAGAAACCCATCCTTTCAACAATAGAAATTTTTATGGTGCCACCAAGATTTGCGGAGAGGCTATGTGCCGTGCTTTCTATGATCGCTTTGGTCTGAGCTATGTTGGTCTCCGCTACATGAATGTATATGGCCCACACCAGGATCAGAATGCTGTGTATACTGGGGTAATTCCTATTATGCTCAACAAAATAGATTTAAATGAAGCTCCTGTGATCAATGGAGATGGTAGCCAGGCCTATGATTTTATTTCTGTACAAGATACTGCAAGGTGTAATGTGCTTGCCCTGCAATCCAATATTACAGATGAATTTTACAATGTAGGCACAGGAATCCAGACGAGCATCCGCGAGCTTTGCAATCTTATACTAGAGCTAAAAAATTCGCATCTTCAGGTAACATATAAGCCCTATAGCCCAGACGATGCAAGACGGCTTGTTCAAAATCGTATTGGCTGTCCCCAAAAAGCCAAACGAGATATAGGCTTCACCTACCAGGATTCTTTGCGAGAAGGCCTATTGAACCTGATCGCCTGGCGAGATGCCAATAAAGGAAAATTTTAATGGAAAAACGAAAAATTGCTATTGCGCAGCCTTGCACTGGAGAAGAAGAATGGTTAGCAGTTCGTGAGCCTCTGGAAACTGGCTGGCTGACACAAGGCCCCAAAGTAGAGGCCTTTGAGAAGGCTTTTGCCGAACGTCATAAAGTGAAATATGCTATTGCAACAAGCAACTGTACAACAGGCTTGCATCTTATCCTGGCAGCCTCAGGTATAGGGCCAGGAGATGAGGTTATCGTGCCTTCTTTTACCTGGGTGGCTACAGCGAATGCAGTACTCTATTGCGGCGCAACACCAGTATTTTGTGATGTGGATCGCTCAACCTTCACTATGGATGTTCATGATTTAGCAAAACGCATTACAAATAAGACAAAAGCAGTCATGCCTGTGCATCTTTTCGGCCTGTGTGCTGATATGCCTGCTATTCGTTCTATTTTACCAAAGAATGTTTTTTTATTCGAAGATGCAGCATGCGCTGCTGGTGCTAGCTTACAAGGTATACCTGCTGGTGGCCTGAGCGATGCAGCAGCTTTTTCCTTTCATCCTCGTAAATCTATTACCACTGGTGAAGGCGGTATGGTGACAACAAACAATGCAGAAATTGCCACTATTGTAAGCCAGTTACGCAATCATGGTGCCAGTATTTCAGAAGAGCAACGACATCGTGGGCCAAAACCTTATATATTAGCAGAGTTCAATTTGCTAGGGTATAACTATCGCATGACAGATATTCAAGCAGCCGTAGGGACTGTTCAGTTAAGCAAGTTAGATCGCTTTATCTCCGAGCGGGAAAAATGGGCAGCATACTATAGAGAAAACCTTAGCTGTCTTTCCTGGCTTAGATTGCCTGCACTGCCTTTAAATGGTTCTCATGCATGGCAGTCTTTTGTTACTTATGTTGATCCCCAAAAAGCCCCTATGCCAAGAAACAATATGATGGAGCATTTGCAGAGTCTTGGAATTGCTACAAGGCCAGGAACTCATGCAGTCCATGCGCTAACATACTACCGCAATCGTTTTGGCATTCAGCCCGATGATTTTCCTGGTGCTAGAGATTGTGATGCGAATACAATGGCTATACCTTTACATAACCGTATGAGCTTAGAAGATTATGAATATGTTGTTTCCAGCTTAAAAAGTTTAGGGAATTAAAAATGTGTGGTATAACAGGAATTTTCAATCTGAATGGCGAGCCTGCTTCTCCTGTAATCTTAAGAAAAATGACGGATGCTATTGCGCATCGAGGTCCAGATGGTGAGGGATTTTATATTGATAAATTTCTTGGCATGGGACATCGGCGGCTGGCAATCATTGATCCCTCTCCTGCAGGCCATCAGCCTATGATTTCTCAAAATCAGCAGATTGTCCTGAGTTTTAATGGTGAGATATACAATTTCCAGGAAATCAAGGCACAATTAGTATCCTTAGGATATAAGTTTCATTCTAAAACAGACTCAGAAGTCATCCTGAATTCCTGGGTAGAGTGGGGTCAGGATTGTGTTATACGATTTAATGGTATGTTTGCCTTTGCGATATGGGATAAAAGAGAGCAGTCCCTTTTTCTAGTTCGGGATCGCTATGGAATCAAGCCATTATATTACGGATGTTGGGACAATACTTTTCTTTTTGGTTCAGAACAGAAAGCCATCCTTGCTCATCCAACATCAAAAAGAGAGCTGGATAAAAAAGCTTTGTTGGAATACTTTACCTTTCAGAATATTTTTACAGACCGAACTCTCCTGCAAAATATAAAAATTTTACCCCAGGCAAGCATTGCCAAAATTCCTTTGGGGAGCAGTGGAACACCTGAGATTTCCCATTATTGGGATTTTCGATTCAGAGAGCCTGAGCAGCCTGTGGATAGAAAAGAATACGCTGAAGAGCTAGACCATCTTTTAAGACAAGCAGTCAGCCGTCAGCTCATTGCTGATGTGGAACTGGCTTCGTTTCTTTCTGGTGGAATGGATTCTGGAACATTGACCGCTCTTGCTGCCAGAGAGCTGCCTTATATTAAAACTTTCACTTGTGGGTTTGATTTAAGCTCAGCATCGGGAATTGAGCTTGCCTTTGATGAAAGGGCTAAGGCAGAAGCCATGTCAGCACTCTTTAAGACAGAACACTATGAAATGGTTCTAAAAGCAGGCGATATGGAGCGTTGCATGTCCAAGATAGCATGGCATATCGAAGAACCCAGAGTCGGACAAAGCTATCCTAACTATTATGTATCTCGCCTTGCCAGTAAATTTGTGAAGGTGATTCTTTCTGGCGCAGGCGGAGATGAACTTTTCGGAGGCTATCCCTGGAGATATTACAGGGCAACAGGCTGTAAAAACTTTGAAGATTATATAGACCAGTACTACCTGTATTGGCAAAGGCTCATTCCCAACACCATAATCAAAAAAGTCTTTGCTCCTATATGGGAGGATGTCAAGGATGTCTGGACTAGAGATATTTTTCGAGATGTTTTTCTTACGCATAATAACCAACTAGATCGTCCTGAAGATTACATAAACCATTCTCTGTATTTTGAAGCAAAAACCTTCCTTCACGGACTTTTTGTTATTGAAGATAAGCTCAGTATGGCAAATAGCTTAGAAACACGAGTTCCTTTCATGGATAATGATCTGGTAGACTTCGCCATGCGTTGTCCTGTTGGTTTCAAATTAAACAACTTGGCTGAAGTTATAAGAATGAATGAAAATGAAAGTGCAGGGAAAAAAGAAAAATATTTCCAAAAAACCAAAGATGGCAAGCAAATTTTACGAGATGTCATGGGGAAATACATACCTAAAGAAATTACAGAATCGGAAAAACAGGGCTTTTCTGCACCAGATGCAAGCTGGTTTAAAGGCGAAAGCATGGAATTCGTGAAGCGCACTTTGATAAATAGAAATGCTAGAATATATAATTGGCTTGATGGAGATATTGTCCAGTTTTTAATCAATGAACATCTTTCGGGAAAAACCAACTATCGCTTGCTGATCTGGTCATTACTGAACGTAGAAGAATGGAGTAAACAATTATTATGAATGAAGTAGCCACTGTTCATGGCTTATCTTGTCTAATGAATTTCTACCATTATCTAACAGATTGGTTTTTGGAGAAAACTTAATGAAAGATATTGATCTTGAAAAATTCCAAAATGTTTCCTTTGGAAAAAACGTAAAAATCAAATCAAATTCTGCTGTGATCAAGAATGGTGCTAAAATTGGCGACAATGTTACGATAGAATCACAACGTATTGAAATTGGATTTGATACAATCATAGAAGAGGGAACTTTTGTAAAAAGCATTCATGGTGATATGACAGATTTTCTTATTGGTGATAATTGTCTTATTGGCTCAAACAATAGATTTCTTTTGCCCTATTTTTCCATGAAAGACTATTCACAATTATATAACTCATGTTTATGTAGTGGTTATAAGCCTCTAACAATAGGTTATAATTGTTGGATTGGGCAAGGTGCAATTTTGAATTCTTTTGAAAATTTAATAATTGGAAATAATGTTAGAATGGGCGGTTCTCAAATATGGACACATGTCGCAAGTGGAGAGTTGTTAGAGGGATCTAACTTTTATAGTGCTAAGCCTGTAGTAATAAAAGACGATGTTTGGCTTATGGGCTTTGGACATTTAATATCACCTGGTGTTACAATAGCGGAAAAAAGTGTTATTATGGCTGGTTCTGTGGTTACAAAAGATACAAAACCTATGAGAACTTACTCAGGTATACCTGCTGTGGATATTAGCGAAAAATTGCCAGCGTGGAAATCTATGACATTGAAAGATAAGATAGAATTAATAAAACAGTTTATTAAGGATTTTCAAGATAATTTTTTGAGTTTTGCAAAAAATATACATTTTTTGGAAGAAACAGATAAAGACAAAAAAATCATGGAGTTAAACCAATTGTATGAACCACAGGTATTAGTGGTAGATCAAATAGAATTAAGCTTATATCAAAATACAAAACTCAGCATCTTTGATCTTTCTACAAAAAGGTATTTAAAAAGGCGTACTCCTATTGAAATAGCTTGGATTAGATCAAATAATGGATATAAGGCACGCTTTATCCCATGGGAAGCATAAATATGAAAAGTATACAGGATTTTTCTATAGGACAATCAGCCTCTTTAAAAAAAACTTTTAGCTTTGAAGAGGTAAAATGTTTTTGCGATTTAACAGGAGACCATAATCCTTTACATTGTGATGAAGAATTTGCAAAAAAAACCCGCTTTGGACGATGTATTGTTCATGGAACATTTTATACTGCTGTTATTGGCACATTGATGGGAACAAAGCTTCCTGGCTATGGTACAATTTTGATTGCAGAAGAATATAAATTTATGAAGCCTGTTTTCATAGACGATACAATCACTTTTCATCTAGAAATCGTAGAAATACAGAAAGAAAAACAAAAAATTATATTAAATGCTATTTGTTATAATCAAAATAATGAAATAGTATTAGAAGGTAAAACAATTACTAAAATTGTCTATTAAAAATGAGCCTATTCTAACGTTTTCTGTGGTCTTGGAGAAAACCACCCAAAGATGAAAGAAGGTGGCAACGGTGTCCCCGCCGTTGTTTTTCCAAAGCAATCCTTTTTTATCATAACTTAAGTTGGACTATTCCAAATATGAAAATTATTTTTTTTGGTGCTTTAGCTAATAATACTTATGTAGTAGCACAAGCTTTTCAAAGACAAGGTGTTGATGCATTTTATATAAAAGACATAGCGGATACTTTCCCCTTCAGTCAGCCTGTTTGGGAGGATAAGGCATTTATTTTACCTTATGAAAAAATAGACTCCCAATATTGGACCCGCCAAAAATGGGAGGAATTTGAAAAAGAAAACCATTGGGAAAAACCATCATATATAATAGACCCTTTAATTTTTGAAAATGATGGCAAGAAGCAATTCCTTTCCAAGAAAAATAAAAATATTTTTTTGAATTTTTGGTATTTGAAAAAACAATATAGAAAAAATATTATTCATGCAATGCAAGATGCAGATTGTTTGGTTGTATGTGGTATTGAGGCTACAATACTGGCATGGGCATCTGGTAAACCTTTTGTAATATTGCCTCATGGAGGAGATATACGTTTTGCTTCTGGCATTGGGAAAAAAATTTTGATTCGCCCTAGTGATATAAGGACAGAGTTACTACGTTTTCTATTAAAAAAATCTTATAGTCATTGTTTATGGATAGGAACAAATGATCCTACAGGAGTTGGAGTGCATGTAAGTAGTGTTAATTATCCTATTCGATATTTCCCTTTGCCAATGAAAAAGAGAGATAGAGTACCAAATAATATATACCATGACCATCTACATAAAATATTTTCTTCTCTTGGCATTAGTCTTCCAGAAAGTCAATACTATATATTTATTCCATCTCGTATTGATTATTATTGGAAAGGAACTGATCGTCTTTTAGCAGCAATTCATGTAGCAAAAGTAAAGAATATTCACTTTATTTTCAGTGGGTGGGGGAAGGACTATGAGTCAGCGAAAAATCAGATGAAATCTTATAAAAACTGTACCTTTCTTCCCTTTGCTGTATCTAAGCCAATCTTATTCGATATTTTTGCTTCTGTAGATATTGTAGTAGATCAATTTTTATGTGGAACTTATGGAACTTCCGCTCTTGAAGCCATAAGCCTGGGAACGCCTGTTATGATGTATATTCAAAACGATATTTTTCAAGAGAAAGGATGGTTACCGCCTCCTGTAATCAATGTAAAATTTCCTGATGATATTGCCAAAATTTTTATTCAGATTGATAATGGATATTTTGATTTTGATAAATGCTCTAAAGATTTACTTTCGTGGTTTGATCAAACTCATAATGAAAATACATCGGTTACTAGAATTGTCTCTCAAATAAGGGAGTCAATCCTGTATGAATAAGTATAGCTTCATTCAAAGGCTTAAAGTCAATAACCATTCTATCAGGTGTTGGCCTTATCCTTATCAGGCTGGATTGTCTATATCTAATGATGCTGAATTTATGAATTTTAATTTTTTTGAAATTTTAATGAAGTTTTTGAATACAAAATCAAAGACATATCTGGGTGATGGTCTTGGTTTAGATATATCATCAAGCTTTTTCTTTTATTCTGCTCATTCATCTAATTTTTCTTATTTTCATGGTATAGATAAAAAAGATAAAAAACAAGACTATGCAGGAAGGCTAGAAGACTATATTAAACATGGCTGGATAGATACAATTCATGGTTATGGAGACTTTGATCTTGTTGGAGGTTTTAATCGCTTTTATGCTCAAAATTGTATGGATTCTTTAGAAAAAATAGGAACGAAAATACCTATTTTTTCTAATCATGGAGGCATCGAAAACATTCAGAACATAGGACTGGACGCTGATTATCATTGTGGTGATCGTAAAAATCACACTGCATATCATTCTGATCTATTAATCCATCATGGAGTTCGTTACATCTGGACTGACTCCATGATTACACAACGACAACAAGAAAAAAGTTCCAAAAATTTTCGTTCGTTCATTGTAAAATTTATTCGTAAACATAGCTCATCTCAGAAGATATATTCTTCTAATCCTTCTGATGTATTGATTTTTGCTCCTCTTAGAGATAGATCCGTTTTTAAAGGTTTTCGCCGCTTTCGATCAACGGGTATAAATGCTCCAAATCTTTCTTCCCTGGGTTATCAAATTCAACAAATTCCCTGGGAGCATTTCTATCAAAATCATGGGGCAATCATTCTTTACCAACATTTTGGGGTTTTATATCGCATGGGAGGCAAGTGTGTTGCATCTTCTATCGAAGCTATGAAAGAACGTCCTGAAGTATATTTATCTCCATTCTATTTTTTAGAACAAGAGTTTCAATCAGGAAGACTTTGGATTGCAAGCCTGGCAGATTTTTTGAACTATGTTGATATGGTTGAATCTATTACTATTAATAAATCAGAAGATGGAATCTGGCAGATTCATTCCAGTAAATCTATTGATGATCCGCAAAAATATTATCAAGGACTTACAATATATGTTGATCCTACAAAAAATATTAAGCTTATAGCGAATGGAAAAGAACTGGCTATATACAATAATGGTCCAGATGAGAATGGATATTACTCTGTCAGTGTTATACGAAAGCCTAAGATTGATATATGGGATTAAATGGGCTAAGCGAAATTTTTTCATACAAATTAGTATGCTCGTTTGCTAGTTTGAAGGATGCCCAAATCGTGCCAATGAAAAAGCAAAAACCGTTCTATGGGAAAGGAATACATGTGGATGAAAATGAATTAAAAAATGCTATGCAAATTGCTGGATGGACTTTACCATCTGAAATATTGTTATATCTTTCAGAATATGAAAAAAAATTTATAGAAATGGAGTTTACTGGAAAGCGTACACTCAATTATTATCATAACAGGCTTGAAGGATTAGGTTTTTTTAGCTTAGAAAATGTTATTGACGCTGGTTGTGGAATGGGACAATGGGCCATTGCCTTATCTGACTTAAATCGTTGTATCTATGGAGTTGATATCAATACTGCAAGGCTTTTCATAGCCACTGAAATTTCGCAAACCATGCAAAAAAATAATATCCAATACCAATTTTCTTCATTAGAAAAGCTACCATTTAAGGATAGCTCCATGGATGGAATATTTTGCTATGGAGTTTTCATGTTTACCCAAATGGACATGGCCGTAAAAGAATTTTATAGAGTATTAAAACCTGGTGGACGTGTATATCTTAATGCAAATGCTATTGGTTGGTATATTCATCTATTTATGGATATATGTATTAAAGAAAAAAAAATTTCTATGATGATGACGATTTTACGTATTTTATTAAGAACTGCTCTAAGAAAAAAACAAAATATTATCATCAGTGAAAGATGGTTAAAAAAATTATTAAAAAATAATGGTTTTAATATTATTGATTCAGGTGCTGAAGGAAGTATTCAATCTTCAAATATAATGAAAAGCAGCATCCCCTCAGCTTATGAAAGTACTTATTATGGATTCCCTGGGGTTATAGAATTTTTAGCTGAAAAGGTTTCATAGGAGTTTTTTTTAGTGAATACTATTTTATTGATTACACAACACTCAGACACTCAAAGATTAGCATCTGAGTATAAAGGATTTAGAGATTTTAAAATTCTCTATATGGAAAAAAAATATTCCGCCAGTAAATGGAATAAAAATAATAAAAATGGGATTAAATGTATTTTGGTTGATTATCCCATTGAAACACAGTTTGATTTAGATATTATCTTGCAGTTTATTAATAGCATTTCTATAAATAGGCCATGTATTTATTATGCACCTCGCCCTAATTCTTATATTAATGTAACATCTGCTGCTCTTTTAGGATCTATGGTTAAACTGGAAATGAAACAGCATACAGCTATTATAATTAAAGAAAAAATCCGTTGGATTATTTCCAAATTACCATCAGTAATTCAACGATATATTTATCTAAAATTATATGCAATTTGGAACAAGATAAGATATAAAAGGAAAATTAAGACAAAAATAGAAAACAAAGAACCCAAAGAGCAGCTTCCAAAATCATTATGTAACTCTTCTCTCTGGATTGAATGGAAACCATCTTTAGATATACTAAAACATGACCTTATAGATCGTATAGGATATTTTTTCCCACATCCTAAATCTATGCATATTGCAATATTAAATTATTGTAATTTAAAATGTATAATGTGTCCTTATCATTCTCCAGATTATAAAAAGCACCATACAAGCGGTTATTTCGACAGCAAAAAAATGCTGAGTATAGAAACTTTTAAACAACTTGCCGAATATGCTGGCAAATATAAAATTTCGTTACAATTTGGTCAAATCGAAGAGGCATTGATGCATCCTGAGATATTCAAATTTATCAGTTTATCAAAAGAAAAGGGAGTACCTTATATCCATTTAACTACAAACGGGACACTTCTTACAAAAGAAAAAGCAACGCAATTGGCTCAATCTGGCGTTGATAGTGTAATGTTCAGCATAGATTCTGTCCTTCCTGATACATATCATAGTATTCGAGGCTTTAAATTAGACATATTAGAAAAAAATGTTGAATATTTTATCCAACATGCCCGTAAGCACAATATCAAAACATCAGTTAGTTTTATTCGGCAGCCTTTTTCTCAAAATCAACAACAAATGTTTCTACAACATTGGAAAGATAAAGGCATAGATCAAGTAATTTTTTATGTTTTAAGCAATTATGATAAACAGACTGGCGAATGTATACGAACAGAACAGTTCCGTACAGATGAAAAACGTTATTCCTGTGCAGCTCCATGGTTACAATCTGTTATTATGCCTGACGGAAATGTAGGTTTATGCTGTAAAACAATCTGCGATATAGGCTGGAAAATTACTTCTGTCGGCAATATTAATCAGCAAAATTTTCACGATATATGGTTTGGAGAATTGTACCAGCAGTTTCGATCAGAGTCTCTTGATATGATTTTTAAAAAATTTACAACCTGTTCTTCATGCAATATTTGGAGTGCGACAACAACAATTCAAGAAGGTGGAGATGGATATATTCGCGATTATAACGAGACAATGGAAAGCATTACATTTTTGCGCTAGGCTTTATTTGGATAGGTTATAAGATGAATTTTAAAAAATCTCTTTTCAGCTATGGGGTTGCTGATATTTTTTCCAGAGCCATTGGTCTTATTACATCGCCAATTACAACACGTATGCTTTCTATGGCACAATATGGAGCAGTACCATTATTATGGGCAGTATGGACACCCTTTTCTATTATGCAATTTGGAGGCATGGATTATGCCTTTCCTTTTTTTAAGGCTAACAAAGAAAATGAAACTAATATTATATCAGTTATAACTACATCAACCATAGTTGCTTATAGTGCAATCTGCATATTATGGGGAATTTTTTTTATTGTTGCCTTTTCTAATAGATGGTTGATGAATTATGCTGGTGTTTGTAAGCTAGAACTTTTCTTCTTTTCTCTCGGCCTTTTACCAGCAGGTTTTATTTACTGGCTTTGCTATCTTTTACGTTTTCTAAATCGTGCAGACTCTTATGTTAAGATTACTCTTTTTGGTCGAATAGCTCCTGTCGTACTTGTAATACCATTTCTTCCAACTATTTCTCAGGAAAACCGTTTGATTTTAAGCCTAGGTGTTGGTTGGGTTATTTCCATAATGGCACTCTACTTTGCACTTTGGGAGATTCGAAAAATCGGAATCTGGCCCTTTGATAAACAAAATTTTTCCATCTCTTTGTCTAAAAAAATGTTGCATTATGGTCTTTTTCTTGTTCCTGCTGGAGCATTGTACTCTTTAATTTCTATTGTAAACCGCCTGCTGATTGGCTATTTTTTAGGGGCTAGCTCTGTGGCTATATTGTCTATTGGAATGGCAATAGGCTCTATTGGCCTAATGATCTCTAACTGGTTTGGCCTTGCTTTCGACCCTCATCTTGTACACTGGATTGCAACAGGTAAACCTAGCGTCTATATGCATCGTTTACAATATCTATCTATTGTCTTATCAATCATATTCTCTATGCTTGCAGCTTTATCATGTATCTGGTCATTACCGATAATCCAATTTTTATATCCTCATTCTTATGAAAAGTCGGCTTCCCTTGTTCCATTATTGATGGTTGTGGCTACTTTATCAACGCTGTCACGCATTGCAATAGCTACAGTAATGATTGAACAAACGCCTAAATATCATATTATTTTGTATTTTATTTCGTTGTTTATAAATTGTTTAGTTAGCATTATTTTAATACCACGGCTAGGTGTAATAGGAGGTATCATTGGAACAGTTGCAGCAGAATTTTCTATCTTAGCAGGATGGATATTTATAGGAGTTATATACCTGGGCAACTTAAAGCTTTCCTGGAAATGCCCATTGGTAAGTTTAACAGCATCACTTATATTTATCTATTTATATAAACCAACATCTATTAAATCATTTTATGACTTTACATTATTATTTATGATTACATTAGCTGTTTGTTTATTTTTTTTGGTATTAATTATTGTTGGGTTACGAGGCAATCTTAAAGTTATTTTTCATTTGGGCTGGGATTAACTGGAGACTTTAACGATGAGTGTAGAGCCTAAAAGTTTTGAACAACAGTTTTGGTGGCAATTTAGCAACTATCATCATATTTCTCCTTATACCTATCCAGAGGAAAGAATTCAAGTTGCATATAAAAAATTAATGGAAAATCCGAATGTTTTTTTTCAGAAGATACAGAAAATTGTAGACATGAGTCATTCTAAAATACATATTATCAATAATATACTATTTTTTATCCAGGATGCGACTATTCACAATCCAGTATTTCAACCAGCAATAGAGAGTATTTTTTATAAATTTATGAAAAATTGTATTAGTAAAAATAGTATTTTTTTACATTATGTCTCTTTGATGGAAAGAAGACAAAGTAGGCTCATTTTTGAGCCTAATATATTATTGATGCTAGGAGATGCTCGATGCGGACAGGCAGCTCACATGTTGTGTTCTGCACTAAATTATATTAATATAAAAGCACATATTTTGCAATTGGATAACCATATTGTTACAGAAGCATATATTGATAATACTAGTTATATCTTTGATGTAGATCTCTTTAAAAATCATATCATCCCAAAAGGTAATAATTTATGGTTAACAAGTAAAGAAATTTTCTATAACCCTGAAATTATCAATAAATTTAAACATACTGGATGGATTTTCAGACGAAATAGTATTTATACTTTGAATCAGAAGCTAAATAAAATTTACCAAGGATATATAGATTTTTTTTCTCCTGAAATTGATGGACTGCCAGGCTATAAATATGGTTCGGAAAAAAAATTATTACCTCCTGGAATACCTAAATGGATATTTGTTGGAGCAAAAGTTACTATAAAAAAGGGAGAGCCCATCATTATACCTTTTGAGGTTGATTTTTCTGAGAGAGCTATACACTATCATATTAAAATTGGGAGAGTATCCAAAAGATACAGTTATGATTGCTTAAACCTATCTACTCTAGCCTGTGAAACAGAAGAAATAATCCACGAATTTATAACAAAAGAAAAGTATATCGAATTTAGATTGAATGAGAAAGGTATTTTTTATATAACTGTTGCTAGCATTCCTTATTTTAAGGATAAAAATGATATATATATATGGTGGAGTGATGAGCTGGAATGTGAAGTATCATAATAAAAATTAAAAATAATATTTATGGTTTTAAAATGTGTGATAAAGTGTATTTAAAAATTTGGTTATATTTTTTTTGGGTTATTATAATGAATATATTAATTACAGGTGCTAATGGCTTGCTAGGGAAAAATTTAGTAGCAAAACTAAGTATTGAACATGAACATAATGTATATGCTCTGGTAAAAGATAAAAAAAATTTATTATTCCCATTAAATCAGAAAATTAAAATATTAGAAATAGACTTATCCAACTTTGATGTAAATCTTTTGCCTAAAGATATTGATGTAATATACTATTTAGCTCAATCCAACAAATTTAGAGAATTTCCTGAGGGTTCATCCGATATTTTTAATATCAATATCTTTGCACCTTTTAAAATCATAGAATGGGCAAAAAAAAATGGCACAAAAATTTTTGTATATGCTTCTAGTGGTGGAGTATATACTAATCCTAATAGGCCTGTAAAGGAATTTTTTGATATTAATGCGAATGAAAAATTAGGATTTTATCTAAAAAGTAAGTTAAGTGGAGAGATGTTACTCAAAAATTATGCAGAATTTTTCAATAGCTTTGTTATCATTCGCCCTTTTTTTATGTACGGCATAGGGCAAAACAAGTCCATGTTAATTCCAAGATTAATAGAAAATATCAAAAATGGGAATAAAATTATTATAAATGGGAATAATGGTATACAAATTAATCCAATATTTATCAGCGATGCAGTAGAAGCAACTGTGAATATTTTAAAATTACAAGGAGAACATATCATTAACATAGCTGGGAAGGAAGTGGTATACTTAAAAGAAATAGTAGAAATTATTTCCAATATTTTAGATATTCCGCCAGTAATTCAATATAAGCAAGAAATACAAAATAATCTTGTTGCAGATATTAATATAATGTGCGAAATACTTCATAACCCATTGATTACATTAAAAGATGGAATAAAAAAATTAATCGAAGCAGATTTCAAATAACACTTTGAGTTAAATAAAATTATGAAAAAATATAAATTTTTATTATTGCTGTTCAATATAGCAATTTTGCCATTTCTTTTTTTACTATCATGTATTGCAAGATTCATACCTAAAAAAATAGATGTTGGACTCGGACCTGAACCATTGATTAATAATGTATATCATAAACTTGCTATAGCCAAAAAGGGTTATTCTGTGGAAACATTTGTCAGAGGTGTATACATTATTACTTCGGATTTCGATATAAGATGGGATTTAAAATTCCCAGGCCTTTTGCTTGCCATTAGAGATCAGGTTATGTTTATATATGGAATATTTAGATATAAGCTACAAATATTCTATTTTAATGGAGGCTGCCTTGGTTTTACGCCACTACTATGGCGATTAGAATTCATTTTGTTGAAAATCGCAAAAGTGAAAACAATACTTATGCCATATGGTATTGATATACAAGAACTTACAAGATGTAATAACCTTTCTTTTAAGCATATGCTATCTTTAGATTATCCAGCTCACAGGTTCAATAGAAAAATTGTTAAAGATAAAATTGACATGTGGACAAGAAATGCAGATCATGTAATCAGCGGCTGTGATTGGGTAGATTATATGTATCAATGGGATACATTAATGTTAGCGCACTTTTCTATTAATTTGGATGACTGGGTGCCTGTAGAATCTATTCCGCATGATAAGGTAAGAATATTGCATGCCCCAAACCACCGAAATATCAAAGGTACCCGTTTTATTATCGAAGCCATTGAAAGCATTATTAAAGAAGGATATCCTGTCGAGTTCAAACTTTTGGAAAAAGTTCCAAATAAAATAATTAGAGAAGCTCTTGAATGGTGTGATATTGCAATAGATCAACTTATAATAGGGTGGTACGCTATGTTTGCAATTGAAGCGATGTCACTTGGCAAGCCAACTATATGCTATTTGAGAGATGATTTATATAAACTTTATTATGAAGCAGGAATTGTAAAAAAAGATGAAATTCCACTGGTTAGAAGCGATACTAGTACAATTAAACAAGTTCTATTAGAGCTTATTCTAGATGCTTCTAATCGTAAACGAATTGGAGATCATTCTAGAAAATTTGTAGAAAAATATCATTCTCTTGATGCGGTAGGATTAATATTTGATAGTATCATTAAAAAATTACTAAAAACCAACATTAAATAAATTAAATAAGTTCCTCATTTAGATGATCAAGATTATTTTGACAATGTTAAATTTAGATTATTGATTAGCAAGAGCTTACGAAAGATAGTGACCGAAAAGAATTAAAATCATTGGTAGACAATATGTGGAATTTAACATTGTCAAGATTATAGGTGCAATAAAAAATATAACTAACTGTTTTATACTAAATACTAACTTAAAAATGTGGAATTTATTTAATTTTCGTTGCTAATATGAAAAAAAAATATAAAGTATTGCATTTGCCTTCTAATACGGGGGGAAACCCAAACGGACTAAGCCATGCTTTGAACAGTCTGGGTGTTGACAGCACCACTATGACATTAAAGCAAGGCTGTGTTGAATATCCTATTGATATTATACTGTGGGGAAAAAATGATTCTATCGTAGCCAGGTTACTCAAGCAATTTCTTGCCCTCAAAGATGCACTTCTATACTATGATATTATTCATTTTAATTTTGGAACTACTCTTTTCTCGCCTATTTGCCACTATAGTCCTAAAAATACCCCTTTTATAAAAAAAATCTTACGCATACTCTATTCTCTCTATTCACAGTGTATGCAATCCATCGAATTAAAAGCTTTCCATATCTTAGGGAAGAAGATGTTCATTCACTATCAGGGTGATGACGCAAGGCAAGGCGATTTTTCTCTAGCACATTTTCAATATAGTATTGCCAGCCAGGTAGGAGAAGAGTATTACAACAGGCATAGTGATAGATTTAAACGCAAATCCATTCAAAAGATGGTAAAATATTGTAGCCAGATATATGCTGTGAATCCTGATCTCTTACATGTATTGCCAAAAGGCAGCCGTTTTATTCCATATTGTCATATTATATTAGAAGAGTGGCAGCCAATTTATACACAGAATCAGGCCGATAAACCTTTAAAAATCGGTCATGCTCCCAGCCATCGCAAGGCAAAGGGTACGGATTTGATTCTTCGTGCTCTGGCAGAGCTAAAGACAGAGGGATACTGCTATGAATTAATTCTTGTAGAAGGATTAACATATGCAGAGGCTAGAAAAAAATATGAAACTATGGATGTGTTTGTGGATCAACTTTTTGCTGGATGGTATGGAGGTGTTGCAGTAGAGGTTATGGCATTAGGAAAGCCTGTTCTTGTTTATATAAGGGAAGAAGATTTAAAATTCATTCCAGAAGAAATGAAGAATGACTTACCTTTCATTAATGTTAATCCTGATACTATTAAAGATGGATTACGAAATGTATTAGAAATGCCACGTTCTGAATTGCTATATTTAGCAAAAAAATGCAGAAATTATGTTGAAAGATGGCACAATATGTTTAAAATTGCAGAAGAAATAAAAAAAGATTATGAAATTAGTTTTGAAATATCTAATTTATAACTTAAGATCATTTCGTATAAATAAAAAAATTATCCTAAAGTAAAGGGAATAACTGCTATGAATATTCTGCTTACTGATGCTGAAAGCAAGCATACATTAGGAATCACAAGATTGCTTGGTAAATATGGATATAACGTTTTTGCTTTAGCTGTAAAAAATAGATTTTGCATATCTAAATATTCAAAATACTGCACCAAAGTTTTATACTCTTGCAATTATGATGATGAAAGTTTAGAAAGCCAGTATATAAAAGAGTTAAGAGAATATGTTTTAACATATAATATTGATTTGATAATCCCTGTTGGCTACAAAAATTGTAGTTTAATATCAAAATATAGTGAAGAATTGAGTAAAATTACAAAGACAATAACTGTTCCTTATGAAAAAATACTTTTTGCATCAAATAAAGCAAAAATTCTTGAGACTGCAAAAAAATTAAACCTTCCAATACCTGAAACTTATTATCCTGATTCTTTAGAAAAAATTCATGATTTAGCACAAAAAATATCTTTCCCTTGTGTTATTAAATCGCGATTTGAGCACGGCTGTAATGTAGTTGCTTTTCCATCATCAGCCAAAGAACTTATAAATTACTATGCATCTATGCTAAAGCAATATGGGTTTTGTAACAGCAAAGAATATCCAATGATTCAAGAGTATCTTTGTGGAGATGGTTATGGTTTTTTTGCACTATATTTAAATGGAAAATGTACGCAGATTTTTATGCATCATAGAATACGAGAATACCCTGTAAAAGGTGGGGCAAGTTCATGCTGTGAATCTTATTATGATCCAGAATTATTACAATTAGGCAAATCACTATTGGATTATTTAGAGTGGAATGGTGTTGCTATGGTAGAATTCAAAAAAGATTCTTCAGGAAAGTATCGCCTTATGGAAATAAATCCAAAGTATTGGGGTTCACTTGATTTGGCACTTGAGGCAGGAGCTCTTTTCCCACTTCTTCAAGCAAAATATATACAAAATGAAAAGATAGAATATAGTGAAAAATATGATAGAAATTTGAGATATCATTGGCCTTTTCCTGGAGATTGGAAACATGCCATAGAAAAACCTGAAAATTTTTTTAATGTTTTGTTGGATTGCATTAACCCTAAAACGAAATCAAATCTATGGTTTCATGATGATCTTAAAGCAACTATTTTTATTTTATTATCTGCTCCCTATTTTGCAATGAAAAAATTATTGCGAAAGGTAAAAAAATTATTCTATGAATTATAGAGGAATAATACATTTTCATTCCAAATATTCTTATGATTCTGTCCTTACATTTAAGCAAATCTCTAATATAGTTAGAAGCGAGTCATTGAATTTTTTAATTTTGACAGACCATAATACTATCAAAGGTTCTAAGGTTTTACAAAGTTATTTAGATAGCATTAATCCAGACGTTGAAATTGTAATTGCGGCAGAATACGAGACAGAATATGGAGATATGATTGCAGCCTTTATTTCAGAAGAAATCTCTGCACCATCTTTCAAACAATTTGTTTCTCAAGTAAGAATGCAAGATGGACTTCTTTTATTACCTCATCCATATAGTTGTCATATTGAAATAGATCTATTGGCAAAAGAAGCAGATATGATTGAAATCTATAATAGCAGAATCTCTGACACTTCAAATGAAAAGGCATGTGCTCTAGCAAGAATATATAACAAACCTTCTTTTTATGGTTGTGATGCGCACAATGCAGACGATTTAGCAAATGTAATCGTGGAATTCGAAAAGAATGGTGACTTAAAACAATCATTGCTAGCTTCCAAAATATTTCCTTTGATTAAAAAAAAATCTACTCATTACTCAATAATAAAATCTCAAATCATAAAAGCTTTACGTAAAAAAAATTTTAAGTTGTTATTTTTCTATATAGCAAAATTTTTTAAATATTTTATAATTAAAAAACTTTATAAAAATATATAATTTCATATAATTATTTTGAAAAAACTATTAATATATTGATATAAGATACTTAGAGAAGAGTTTTTTATGATATATGTCTATATTGACAACATTGAACATCGTAAAAAAATAGAATATATTTTTAATACATTTTTTTATACTTTGACAGACTTATATAAATTTATTCCAAATCCATATATAGGAATATATAATTCATCTGATATATTGCTGGCATATATAAGCGATAATCATAAAATCTTTCCCCTGTTTCATAAAGTCATAGTAATTTTAGATTCCTGCAAGCTTTTTAATCCAAATTTTTTGAAACCTAGCTCTCTTAATATTTCTGTAAACCGCTATTTTTTTCCTGTAATTAATAAAGATATCATATCTATTTTTAACAACAGTAGTGAGTTGTACATTAAAGTAAGCGAAAATTATATAGAAACCAATATTGATATTGTTTCGGATGCATTTTTCATGTTATCACGATATGAAGAAATAGTTGCTTGCGAAAAATTTTTAAATCTAAAAGATACATATTCAAACATATATGCAGCTTCTGCAAGAGAGTCTGTGTCATATAGAAATAATTTTTTACACAGGCCCATTGTTAATGAATATATAGAACTTTTGTGGTACTTTATTGATGGATTTAGTCTTGGCTATAGACGGAAAAAAAACATCTGGAGTACTGCAAGTTTTGCTGCATGTCTTACTCACGATGTTGACACTGTTAAAAAGTATAGATCTCCTCTAAATATAGGAAAAACTATTTTTGATTATATTGTAAAGTATAGGAATATAAAAAAAGCAATTATAAGCTTTTTGTGTTATATCAAATGCTTTTTTGATAATTCCTATGATCCCCATTGGAGCTTTGATTATCTAATGAATATGGAAATGCAGTTTGCTTTCTCTTCTTCTTTCTTTTTTATGAGTGGAGGGAATTCAAATTTTGATAACAATTACAAAATAAATAATTTACAAATTAGAAAACTAATTGCTAAAATTGAAGAGAACGGCTTTGAAGCAGGATATCATGGAAGTTTTAATAGTTTTAATAACAAAGACCTGATCCTTAAAGAGATTGATACATTAGATGCAATTATCCGCAACAAACCCTATGGGTGCAGACAGCATTATTTAAGATTTGAATTTCCTACTACTTGGAATCTTCAGCATAGTGCTAAGATTTTATATGACACAACATTGGGGTTTGCTGATCATGAAGGATTTCGCTGTGGCATTTGTTTTCCATATAAGCCTTATGATATTTACAAGGATAAAACATTGGATATTTGGGAAATCCCTCTTTGCGTAATGGATGCAACATTGAAGGATGTTACTTTGGGAAATTACTCTCCTGAGGAAGCAATGGAAGCAGTATCAAAAATCATTGATATTGTAAAAGAATATGGCGGCGTATTTACTTTGCTTTGGCACAATTCATCTTTTGACCAACACTGGGAAAATTGGCAGCATTTATACAAAAATATTTTGCAATACCTTTATAATTCAAATTGCGTAGGTCTTTCCGGAAAAAATTTAATTTTACAATTTAATCGCCTACATTCTTAGTGATTACGTGCCATTCGCTAAATGGAAAGCTCATGGTAGTTCAATTACTTTTCCACTTTTTTTAAATAAGGTCTAATGTTTTATGTGTGGCATAGCTGGAATCATTTCTAAAGGTAGTATTGATAAAAATAGTATAGAACAAATGACATCCTGTGTATCGCATCGTGGCCCAGATGGTTATGGTTATTATTTGGACGATAGATTTGCCCTGGGACATAGAAGATTGGCAATCTTGGATTTATCCGATGCTGGTCACCAACCTATGGAATATATGCAGAGATATATTATTACATACAATGGTGAGATATACAATTATATAGAAATCAGAAAAGAGCTGGAAAAAGAAGGATATACATTCCAAAGCAAAACAGACACAGAAGTCATCATGGCTGCCTATAGTTTCTGGGGTAGTGATTGTGTTAATCATTTTAATGGCATGTGGGCTTTTGCTCTTTTTGATAAAGAAAAAAAAATATTTTTCTTAAGCAGAGATCGTTTTGGAGTTAAGCCTTTATATTATGCACAGATAGGAGATATGTTTGTTTTTGGCTCAGAAATCAAGCAATTGTTGCTGTTTTCAGAAAATCGTTTTGTAAACAAAAAAATTTTAATAGACTACCTTGTTTGTGGCTTTTCAGAGCATACAGAGGAAACTTTTTTTGAAGGTATCTATTCTCTAGCTGGTGGGCATAATCTTACCTATTGCTTGCAAAAACATACATTTTGTATAGAAAAATTTTATCATCTTGTATTAGATAAAACAGCAGAAAAGATAGAAGAAGAGCAGGCAATAGAAAAATACAAAGAAGAATTTTTACGATCTATTCGCTTTCGTTTGCGCTCTGATGTAAAAGTGGGGACTTGCCTGAGCGGCGGTTTGGATAGTTCTAGCGTTGCGGCAACAGCATCAGATCAATACTATCTGGAATCAAGGCTCAAGTTTCAGGCAATTCACGCAAAATCTACAGAAATAGAAACGCAGGAAAGTGATTATGCAGAAAAGCTGGCATCTGAAAAACCAATAGAACTTCATATTCTTACTCCTTCTGTAGAAGATTTTTTAGCTGCTATCGATGACGTATTTTATACGCAGGAAGAACCCTTTGGCAGCCCATCGGTTTTTATGCAGTTTTTTGTGATGAAAAAAGCCAGAGAAATCGGTTCTATTGTAATGCTGGATGGACAGGGAGGGGATGAAACGCTACTAGGCTATGAGCGATATTATCCTGCCTATCTTTTTTCTCTTCCTTTTTGGAAAAGAATAAAAGGGTTTCTTCAATCCAAAAAAAATTCTCGCCTTTCTTTTAAAGAATTGTTTGGCTACTGCATTTATTTTACTTTTCCTTATATAAGAATAAAAGCTTTAAAAAAGCGTTTTTCTTTTATAAAATCAGAATTTTTGAACCATTTTGAATGGATCAAAAAAAATGCAGCAAGCTATTTTAACATAAATAGTCTTCAAGAATTGGAAATTTTTCATACGCAATTACCTCATCTTCTTCGCTATGAAGATAAAAATTCTATGCGCCATTCGATTGAAACCAGGCTTCCTTTTTTAGACTATAGACTCCTAGAAACGGCCCTTTCTCTTCCTTCTTCTTATAAAATTCAAAATGGCTGGACAAAATATATTTTAAGAAAGTCTATGCAAAAAATTGTTCCATACGATATACTTTGGAGAAAAAATAAATTAGGATTTAATGCACCAGAAAATACATGGATTGATGCCATTAAAGATAATATGATTCAAGAAATTGGAAATTCCAGGCTAATACAAAATATATCCAAAGATACTTTCTCTTTGAAAAAATTGGACAAGAAAACTCTTTGGCGTTTGTATTCCATTGCAAAATGGGAAAATATATATAATGTAAATTTTTCTTCTATTTAGAAATAAAAATACAATGGAAAAATTGACGACATTACAAGAACAACTCAAGAATGCTGGCTATTTTGCTACGATGAATACTGTTCAGGCTATACGTGCGTCTATGGTTTTGGAGAAGCCTGTTTTGGTGGAGGGGCCTCCTGGAGTAGGGAAAACAGCAATCGCTCACGCTCTTGCCAGAATCATGGGGGAAGAGCTGCTGAGAATCCAGTGCTATGAAGGAATTGATGCCAGCCAGCTCCTGTATGATTATAACTATGCCAAGCAGCTTCTCATGATTTCCATGATGAAAGACCAGATACACAAGAAAATCGCTCTGTCCAGCCTTAGCAAAGCAGTAGAAACGCTGGATAAGGAAGATATTTTCTGGGGTGAGCATTTTCTCATCAAACGTCCTCTGTTTCAGGCAATAGCTCCCGCGAATGGGAAAAAGCAGGTGATTTTGATTGATGAGGTTGATAAAACAGAAAAAGACGCTGAGGCAATTTTGCTGGAAGTGCTTTCAGAATATACGATTTCTATTCCAGAATATGGTACTGTCAAGGCTAGCATCAAGCCCATAGTGGTACTCACTAGCAACAGAAGCAGAGAAATCACCGAAGCTCTAAGAAGGCGATGTGTATACCTTTATCTGGATTATCCTGATAAGGAAACAGAAAAGAATATTGTCAGGTTACATCTTCCAGAAGCAGATGGAATTTATGTAGAAAGAGTTGTAAGCGCAGTGCAAAAAATTCGGGAAATGCCTCTTAAGCACATTCCTGCCGTTGCAGAAACCATTGAACTTGTCAAGCTTCTTGTTTCTACTCAGGGAGATGAGGCTGGATGGCTCAATCTCCTGGTAAAAAACAGCAGAGACTATGAATTCGTAAAACGTTCCAGTCTCTCACTTTAGCTAAAATAAAAAAAATCTTTGTTTTCAAAATATTTTTTTGATACACTGATGAGTTATCAATCTATAGGATTGATTTTTTGTGATATTTTTTTTAAAAATTTAAGGGGAGTTTATGAGAGTACTTTTTTTATTTTTTTTGCTTTTATCCCAATCTTTTCTATGGTCTCAGGCACTCTATGGCTATGAGATGAACCAGTTCAGGGAAAGAGTTGCTATATCTATTGAAAGCAAAGAAGAGATTGCTGTTTTGGTCAGAGCTGATATAGAAATAGACAGATGTAGTCTCGAAGAAAAAACAGCCTACGCCTATGCTACACCTGAAGAAATGAAACTCATCGAATTTTTGGGCTTTAAGGTAGCCCCTGCTCCCGTGTTGATTGGAGAGAATACACGAGAAAATTCCTACCATACCTATGAGACTCTTACAGCAAAGCTACAACAGTTTGCCAAAGACTACCCATCCATTGCTCGACTGGAGTCTATCGGCCAAAGCGTTGAAAAAAGAGAATTATGGATATTGAAAATTTCGGATAATGTAGAAGTAGATGAAGCAGAGCCAGAAGTCAAGTACATTTCTACCATGCATGGCGACGAAGTAGTCGGACAGGAAATGCTTGTATATCTGATCCAATTGTTGCTGGAAAATTATGGAAAGGATGCCAGACTTACAGCACTTGTAAACGATCTGGAAATCTGGATCATGCCTGATATGAATCCTGATGGCACAGCCAAGAAAAGACGCTACAATGCACAGTGGGTAGATTTGAACAGAAATTTTCCTGATGTGCAAAGCGATGCTACGGAAGATCCTACAGGAAGAGCAGTGGAAACACAGGCTATGATGAAATTTACTGCAGCCCACAGCTTCTGCCTTTCTCTGAATTTTCATGGTGGAGCAGTCGTGATGAATTATCCCTGGGATACTATGGCTGGCGATCCACCCAATGTGGAGCTTGTGAGATCTCTGTGTCTTGGTTACTCGAAACGCAATCTACCTATGTACAATTCTTCTTCTTTCAAAGAAGGTATTACCAATGGATATGATTGGTATGAAGTGAATTCTGGGATGCAGGATTGGAATTACCACTGGCACAATTGTCTTGATCTTACCGTGGAAGTATCTCAGCAAAAATGGCCTGGAGCAGACACTCTTCCCCAATATTGGAAAGACAACAAAGAATCCCTTTTGTGGTCTCTGGCTCAGGCAAGACGAGGAATCAAAGGTATCGTCAAAGATAAAGTCACGCAAAAACCTGTTGCTGCCAAAATTCAGGTACCCAACATTTCCAAAACTTTTGTTCCTGAAAAGAAACATGGATACTATAATCTTGTTCTCATGCCAGGTACATATACAATCAAGTTCACTGCACCTGGATACCAGGATTATGTTCTCAGCAATGTAAAAGTCGAGGACAACGATACAAATATTAAAAACGTAAACATAGAAATGATTCCACAGGCAAAATAATTAGAAGTCATACGTGTTAAGTTCCGACATCTTGTCTTGCAATAGATTGTAGCCGCAGGGTTGCGCCGAAAAAGTCATGTCTGCTCAAAAGCCGAACGCCAGCACAATCCCTGCGTCTTTGCTCAATACCCTTTAACTGGCTTAGCGATGAGAATTAAATAACTTCCCCATTTTTAATTGAATACAAGACAGCTT
>CALKWO010000169.1 GCA_938003875.1 uncultured bacterium | reverse complement strand
ACCGTTTCTTTTTAAATAGAACTACATAGAACTATAAATTCCTGACATTCATGATCTCAATGTACCACGAAAAAATTTTTGTGGATTCAAAAAACAAATCTCCTTCCAGCCACTGAGATGATGACGCAATCGCTCTCGATGAAAAAAACTCTGAGAAATGAGCGGAGCTTGTGAGGTGCGAGGAATAGAATCATGCGAGAGCATACTCTGACGAAACAGTAGATCAGAGATAGGGATCGTCATATAGGCAATCCCTTTAGTTTGATCTGTTAAATTTCCATAGAGTGCTTTGCGAGCGAGATTACAGCAAGCGACATAATCGCGGTCAGCATTATATTTACAAGAAGGACAGAAAAACCAAGAACCTGAAGGAATAGATTCTTTTCGGTCAGGAGCTTGGGTATGAATTCCGATTTTTCCGCAACGAGGGCAGCGTTTGCTTGTATGATAAGGAGAGAGAGGGCGTTTCAATACAATACCAAGAAGCTTGGATTTGTAAGAAACTAAATCATAAATTGCCTGGCGGACAGTAGTATTGATAACCCAGTTGAGTTCATGGCTGAATTTTTGGCTTTTAAGAGATTTGAGCCATTCTATATAAATTTCAGAGCAACCATAAATCTGAGCAACTAAGACAATAACATTAGAGGCAAGATGAGCAAGCTCTTTCTGAATAGCACGAAATTTACGCCATCTTTTGGCAATTTCTCTTTTATATTTTTTCCATAGAGAGCTTTTGGGAGCAATAGAGCTACAGACGGATTTTAAATGATCAATTTCATGACGAATGCGTAAGAGTTTTTGTTGGATAGGCTCAAATTTAAGAAAAATAGGAGTAGAAATTTGTTTGCCATTCTTGTCGAAGATACAAAGAGTAAGAAGTTTACGAGTACCCCAGTCTACAGTAATAAATCGAGGAGAAGAAACTTTTTGAACGCCTGCTATTTCGATTTTATAATCCAGCACAGGTATTAAACTGCCATGCAGATTGACAAGTCTTAGATCAGGAGCTAATGCCGTACATGGTTCAAGGAATTCAGGTATGGGAATGGCAATCTCTATCCATTCCCATTCTGGATTGCCTGTTCTTGATCTATCACTGATTACTTTTAAGGATATAAATAACTTGTTCCCCTCTTTTTTAATTTGAATTGCTTGCCCGTCATCTGGCGCATAGCTTATCATGGGCTTAGATATTTTTGGGTGCTTTTGAAAGTCTAAAAAATCTTTTGCATACCTACCTTGTATTTCGTTATGATTTTCTGCTTGTTCTGCCAGGTTGGTTATATATTGCGATTTGATATAAATTTGGTATTCTTCTACTAATTTCTTATAGCTCCATTTTTGAGGATTTTCTCCAAACTTTTCTATCAGCAAATGAAAAAGATTTCTTCTTTCATTCATGGCTCGTAAGATTCGGCCTGATACTTCCAAAATCCCTCTGTTGATCCTGCTTGGCAGCTTTTTTTTCCACTTGATTGGGGTATATGCTTCCAAAATTTTATATGCTTTTTGGTTTTCTTTTAATTCTTCCAGGATTTCTTTTTTATATAATTTTTTTAAATATTCTTGTGTGGCAGAGTGCAGATATTTCAATGTTCTTACTATTGCTCTGTTTTTATCGCATCTAATTGTTATAGGAAAACTTAGCGTATTTCCTTTTTTTTTCTTCTTCCTGGAAATCGTTTCTGCCATTTTTATCGCCCTTTTTTTGGGGAACTTTTTATCGCAAATCTATTTCTGGATCACCTCTCGTACATTTTCTAATAATTTTTTTCTTTTTGCACTCCCTATTCCGTAAAGCTTTCCGCTAAATGAGGTAACAATACTTAACATATCCTGCACTAATTCTTCCTCCAGGGATTTGCTCTTTTCTCCACTCATTATATGAATTTCTACTCCAAATGTAATGAAAAATTTATTTAGATATTGGAAGCCAAACCGCGTTAGCCTGTCTTTATCGGTAATTGCTATATCGCTGATTTTTCCTTCTGAGGCAAGTTGCATTAATTCTTTTAGCCCTTTACGATTGTCGTTCAACCCACTTCCTACATCCATTATCACCTTGATTTCTTCCGATTTTTTCGGAACCATCTTTTCAAGATATTTTATTTGTCTATCCAAATCTCCTTTTTTCTTTTGTTCATGAGAGCTTACTCTAGCATATATTGCCCAATTTTTCTCACTCTGAATTTTCCCTCTCAATCTCATCACTTCACTCTCTGGGATTCGCCTTCTTCCTCCAGGAGTTCTTACACATTCTATTTTTCCACTTTTGTCCAGAATTTGTAGGTATCTTACTGTTAAGCCTACAAATTCTGATGCTTGTCTCATTGTATATAGCTTATCCATTCCTATCTCCTTTCACATTATTTTAATTTTTATGAAGAGATTGTCAAGAAAAAAATAAGC
>CALKWO010000168.1 GCA_938003875.1 uncultured bacterium | reverse complement strand
CTTAATCGTTATCTTTATCGTCTAAATGGGGAACTTATTTAATTCCGATTCCTTATTGACCAAGTAAAGTCAGCATAATGGCTTTTTGGATATGCAAACGATTTTCTGCCTCATCGAAAATAACGCTCTGAGGGCCGTCCAATACTTCTGCAGTTTGCTCATAGCCTCTCATCGCGGGCAGGCAGTTCATAAAAATTGCATCGGATTTTGCATGTTTCATCAGTGAGGCATTTACTTGAAAAGGTTTTAAGGTTTCAATGCGCTTTTTTTCTTCTTCTGGTGGGACATGGTAGCTCATCCAACTATCTGTATAGACTACATCAGCATCTTTGACTGCTTCTTGGGCATCGTGGTGCAGCGTAACCTTGGTTCCTTTTTCCTTGGCAATGCTCAGGCAATGATTGAAAACACCTAGATTGGGACAGAAATTTTCGTCGCTTGGGCATCCTACTGCAATATGCATTCCAACATTAGCACAGCCATAAAGCAAAGAATGTGTGACATTGTTGTTAGAATCGCCTAGATATGCCAGTTTCAAACCTTCTAGCTTTCCTTTTTTCTCTGTTATAGTCAAAAGATCCCCTAGAATCTGGCAGGGATGGCTAAAATTGGTCAACCCATTGATAATGGGGATAGTAGAATACTTTGCCATTTCACAAAGACTCTGGTGGGAGAACATTCTTGCCATAAGGATATTGGCGTATCTGCTCATAACTCTGATGGTGTCGCTGATGCTTTCTTTTCCTTTGCCAAGAGGAGATGTTGATGCGTTATAATAAATAGCATGGCCGCCCAATTGATACATACCGATATCGAAGGAAAGATGGGTTCTCAGGCTGGGCTTCTCAAAGAGCATGATAAGTGTTTTGCCTTTTAGACTAGAAAAATAAGCCTGAGGTTCTGCTTTAACTTTTTTGGCTTTTTCGATTACATCCAGTATTTGCTTTGTATTCCAATCTGCTAAAGTGATTAAATGCTGAACCATGAAATTCCTTTCAAAAAAAATACGCGAATGAAATTTTTATAAAACTATTGTGCCATTCGACCATTCGTCTTATTTGTGATAAAAATCTTTGCTTTTTCGGTAAACATCTAACTTCTTAGTTTCTAACTTCTTACTTTCTATTCTGTAACAAGAGGAGCAAAAAATTCCTTATAGGGATATTTTATTTATGAGTTTCTAAAATGTGAAGTATATTATTTTCTGCCAGTTGATAAAAAAAAGGAATACTGCTTAATGCTACCTTTTTTTCTATAGTTACATAGATTGCCATACATATTTCAATCTGATTTCGATAGGTTCTGGGAGAAGTCAACTGGAAAAAGTCAGCCGTACTCAAAAATCTTTGCTGCCATTTTTCTTTTTGTTTCTCTATGAAAGATTTAATAAACTGCTGGAGAATATCCTTGCGAATTTTTCCTGTTTTATTCTCGTCAATACGTTTTTTTACAAAATCTATTGCTTCTGTATGTTCTATATACCATTCATTGAAAGGTTTTTGATCGAGGAGGCCAGCAGAAGAGTCTACAAGATGATGGAGTTTATTGTAGACATATTCTATACCCATATTTTGAAGATTTGGCTCGTATTTCCTAGGCATCAATTTTTGCGATCCGAAAATTCGCCTTGCTAAAAGGAAATTAGGAGCGGCAAGCTTTTTATTCTGGACGATTTTCCAAAGGCGGTCCTCCATCATCTTGACACCCAGAGTATAATCAATCTGTTTTAATCCAGTTTGTACTTCCAAATTTTTTACAAACGATTCCATATCCAGAGGGGATAGTGATTCCCAGATGCTGCAATCTCGAATGCCGCTTTCCTCGTTCAAAACAAACGTCACTACAAAAAGCTGCCCTCGTCCTGTCCTTCTGCTTACAAGCAAAACTCTATTTCCCAGGCCATCGGTCCAGGAAAGATATGTTTTATGAGGAACCATAATGCCATAGTTGATTTTGGAAACACCAGATTGAGAAAGTCTTGATAGTGCTTTTTCCCTGACTTTGTTTTTATCTTCTGAATGGACAATAAGATTCTCTAAAATTTCATAGGCAAGAGGGGATTTTCGATATCCTAATGCCTGGATGGCTGTTTCTGCAATAGAGGCATCCGAATATTCTGCCAGGAGTCCTAGTATCCATACGCTTTGCTCATCCGTTCTGTTTGTAAGATTTGCGATAAGAGATTGGTAGAATTCTAGTTCCTGATTTTCTAAATATTTCGCAAAGCTATTGATATTTTCGCCATTAGGCCCCAAATATTTCAAAAAACTATTTAAGGCATATTCTGCGAGTATATCTTTATCTTTAAAATAGGATATCAATTCAGGAATGTTTTCTGTGCATTGATATTTTTCCAGAAGGAGTAGAAGTCTACGCTTCAATTTATCAGAAACTTCTTTGGATTTTATAAAGCTCATGATCATTTTCAAATTTTTTTCAGGTTCGCAGCGAGACAAAAGATAGATCGCAGCACTTGTCTTATAATCATTGGGCTCAAAATCTAGCATAATTTGTAAAAGGCAGCGTGCTATAGAAATTTTACGTTTGTTTGCCTCTTCTAAAAAACGGTCTACACTTGTTTCGAGTTGCTCATCTTTAGAGCCTTCTAAAAAAGTACCGTTCGTTATCCTTTCTATAAAATTTAAAAATTCGTTGTATCCTTTTGGTAATGGCTTTTTAGTCAAAATCATTTTTCACTATCCTAGACAATAAGTGTAGTTAAAATATTAGCTTATGAATGTGCCTGAAAATAAAAGAAGTCACATTTCTTTGAAGAAATGCATGCACTTTTAGCTTGTGCCAAATGAGCGGTGCTATGTTGATATCATCGCTCCAGTTCGTGGTAGGTGAAAACTTTTCTAATATGGCATTGCCTGAACAGCCTTCACTATATCGTTCTTTGATCCAATTTTTTGACGAGAAGGGCTTACCTAACGTTTTCTGTGGTCACAGTCTTATTTATAAAATGCCTATAGATAACAAAGC
>CALKWO010000167.1 GCA_938003875.1 uncultured bacterium | reverse complement strand
CCACGCTTCATCCATAATTCCGAAAACTTCAATTTTTAAGTGCGGAATGTAGGATGATGATTTTATAGATATATCGCCAATTCTACTTCCAATTGCTCTCTTTTAAATTCGATACGATCAAAAGCATGGACAAAGAGGGTTGCGGCTAGCATGGATGGATCAAAATTATCCAGATCAAAATCAGGTTCTTCTTTTATATTTTCTTTGCTTGGTAGCTTGGAGCTAGAATCCATTAAGTCCACCTCCATACCAAATCCACTGCCAGAAGTTGCTTCTTTTTCTTTCTCCAGAAGAAGGCTGGAAAGTTTTTGGCGATGTTTCTTGAAATTTCCTAATACATTAGCGTAACCGTCTTTGCTAGAGCTTTTGCAGGCAAATATCAGGCGCACTGGAGTTGTAAGAATACGAATCTGAAAATCGTTTTTCCGATCATTGGAGCAAAGCATCTGAACCATTTCGATCAAAGCATTTGAAATAATCCCTAGTTTGATTTCGCTCAGATTTGTTTTAGAAAGAATGTGGTCTACCAGCCTTGCCAGGGAAATCAAAGTCTCTTGCTCTGGCTTAAAAATCAGAGAAAAATCCTTTAAAGATAAAAGAGTGTTGTTATTGGCTTTAACAGGAAAAGAGAATATGCTGCCAGGCTCTAGTTCAGGTAAATCAAATTGTCTTATGAAAAAAAGAACATAGCTCCCCATTTTCAGTTTGTCGCCTTCTCTTAGCTCTTTTTCAAAACATTCTTTATTGTTTATCAAAACTTGAGATTTGTTTTGAACGCTGGTCAGGTATACATTTTCTCCACTACGCTGGATATTACAATGATGTGCTTCTATTTCTTTTTCTTCCAGCGAAATCTGGCAATTGGATTGAGATCCTATGCTTAAAGTATCTTCGCCGACCAGGAAGGATTCTATGACATTATCCAGATACTTTACTTTGATATAAGGCAAACGGACTTCCTTGCGGAACTTTTCTACTTCAACCAATTCCAGCGAAGCCTGCAATTTTTTATAAATTTCCTTATCCATTTTTTCTTCTGCAAGCTTTAGTCCCTCTTGAGTATAGATACTTGCTTCGAAAGCTCTCTTGATGGAAATTTCATTTCTTTCGTTTTTCAAAAATGACAACTGGTCTAGTTGCTCTTCATTGTACATAGTAAATTTATTTTCAAATATTGCCATATATGTGGAAAGGCTATTGTTGGTAGGCCCATATCCTTTGGCATATAAGAAATTTTTTTCCAGATCGCTGGCTACAGTGCTGGCTCTTTGGTATCTTTGTTCTGGATTCTCTGAAAGCATTTTCATGACGATATCAGAAAGCTCTTTTGGTATATCATTGCAAACTTGTGCTGGCGAGACAATTCCCTTTTTGATTTGCTTTTTGATGCTGGCAATCTGATCTTCCAGAGTAAGATTGGGAAGAACTTGCACCAGGGGAATGCCTGTCAATATCTGATAGGCTACGCTGCCCAGAGAATATATATCAATCCTTTCATCAATTGCTTTGCGATGGATTTGCTCAGGTGCCATGTAGCTTAATTTTCCTGCCCAATAATCTGGCTTTTGCTGTGTAGCTATGGCAATTCCAAAATCGCTCAGTTTACAAGTACCTTGTGTATTGATAAGGATATTTTCAGGAGAAATATCTCTATGAACGAGATAGTTATGAGCATAAGACAATGCTCGCGCAATTCTACTGATAATAAAAGCAGATATATGAGGTGGAATCAAGAGAGAAAGATTGATATGTTCATTATAAAAGCTTTTCAGATTGATTCCATCTACATAGTCCATTACCATCAAAAGCAGTTTGCTGTCTGTTTCCTGGCCTGATGAAATATGCTCGTTTTTTTCTTCTTTCTTTCTTCTGAAATCCAGCCGTCTCAAATGTCTGGTCTTGGCTTCCTGGTTTTTAGTATAGGATAAGCTGCCAAGATTTTCTATAAAGGCCTTTGACAAAGAAGAAAGCGATATTGTTTCAAGCCCATAGGTTTTGACAATGTTTTCATGTCTCAATTGAGCTGCGAGATTGGCTTCCTGGCGTAAGGATTTTTCATCTTCCTGAGATAAAGTTTTCAAGGTTTTCAGGACGACATAGTCTATGATTCCCCCTGAATTACGAGCTGCCAGATAGACAATCCCCATTCCTCCTCGACCTATTTCTTCTATAAATTGATAGGTTGACTGAGAATCAATATAAAATTCTTTAAATTCTGCTACAGATTCCATTTTATGACAGGCATAGTGGGATACTATGCCCTCCTTTCTCAAAATAATTGATTATGCTATTCTTCTTTTTCTTTCTCTTCTTGTTTTTCCTCTTCGTTGCTTTCTTCCTTCTTTTCTGCTATGGCATCGCAATCTTTTACGCATCGTAAGCCTAATTTATTGCTTTTATAGGTTGGAGAATCGCCATTACGAATAGCAGCACGACAGGCCAGAGGACTGCTATACCAGCTTCCTCCTCTGTAGATCCGCCTCATCATATTGGAATCCTCACTTTTAGGATCTACGATGTCATTTTTATATGTTTTTGTTTTTACACTGCCTGCAGAATAGTCACAAAAATCGTGACACCATTCCCATACATTTCCTTGCATATCGTATATTCCCCAGGCATTAGACTCCTTTTGTCCAACGGGATGAGTTCCTGCTTTTACATGAGGGTATTGTTTTTCAGGCCAGTCAGAGCTATCCACTCTTTCTGATTCGCTTACTTCTTCTAATCCACTGTTCCCCGCATACCAGGCTATAGTGTCCAGCTTAGGTGCGTTATTTTTCCCCTCCAGAATAAAATCGCCAACATAGCTCATACCATATACCCCACTACGACACGCATATTCCCATTGGGCTTCTGTAGGCAACTGCATTTCGATTTTTTCACAAAAACTTTTACAATGCTCTTCCCATGTTACCTGTTCGACGGGATTGTTATCTCCTAGGCTTTGAAAAAAAGAAGGATTTTCCCCCATGGCAGCTTTCCATTGTCCTTGAGTGATTTCATATTTGCATATATAGTAAGGTTTGGAAATGATGATTCTACAGCTATATTCATTATAATGATTTCTACCTTTTTCTTTATCTTCTGAGCCTATCCAAAATTTTCCTGGTGGTACCAACCGCATTGCAAAAGAAGCTTCTGCAGCCGTGATATTGATTTCTACTTCCAGCTTTTTGGTTTTAGCATAGCCTTCCTGATAGATTTTAGCATACTTTGCCTGATCCGCAGGCGAAAGCTCACACCAATAGTCAGTTGTCATATCAAGAATTTTCTCTTCATTGCAGGTATACTGGCATTTTTCCCACACTTCATCTGGCAATCCATAGTTCTTTATGACAACGACTTTTTCTTCCGTAGATTCCGAAGGCTTCTCTTCCGTAGATTCCGAAGGCTTCTCTTCCG
>CALKWO010000166.1 GCA_938003875.1 uncultured bacterium | reverse complement strand
CTTAGGTTCTTCTTTGACTTCGGTCTTAGGTTCTTCTTTGACTTCGGTCTTAAAAGTTTTTCCTCTTGGCTCTTTTTTTACTTCATGCTTGGGAAGAATTCCTTTGAGGTCTTTTTTGCTTTCTTTGGGAAGCTCGGCTTTAGGGGACTCTACAACGGGTACCTCGGCTTTAGGAAGCTCGGCTTTAGGGGACTCTACAACAGGTACCTCGGCTTTAGGTGCATCTACAATGGGTACCTCGGCTTTGGGAAGCTCGGCTTTAGGTGCCTCTGCAACGGGTACCTCAATCTTGGAAGGCTCAGCTTTGGGTGCTTCTGCAACAGGCAGCTCGATTTTAGGAGGCTCGACCTTCGGGGTTTCTATGATAATATTTTTTTGTATAGATTCTAGATTTTTAACAAATTTTTCTTCCGCTTCGACTTCCCAGATTTCATCGAAATCAGTGCCATCTATTTCTTTTCTTAAAAGGAAATAGATAGTAGTTCCTGCTGCAAAAATATAAGCAAAAGCATATCCTAAAATACCATATTGAATAACAAGATAGAAAAAGCCTAGTATACCTGCTATACATGCCCAATATTTATCCAGTCGCCAGAAATCTTCTACTGTCATGGTATGTTCTTTTTGGATGGTTTCATTGCTTTTTTTATCATAAACCCAGGAGTCTACCATGCGACCCTGGATATAAGACCATACGTCATCCATGCTAGCCTGATACATTTTGGGCCGTTTGGACTCCAGAGCTTTTTTTTCTGCTTCGTTTGCTTCCTGGAATCTTTTCTCAAAGTTTTGGGATTCTTTTCCATAGAGATCTCTATCAATATAGAAAACGGGAGCTTCCTGACCTTTAAGACTTTTATAATTGATTCTAACAGTTGTCCAGGATTTATCGAAGTGATAGCTGTTGATATCGTCTTTTACGCTGACAAGGGAAGACTGGAAAGATAGATCCAGGAAAATACCACCTAGCCATACTAAAAGCACAACAGAGATTACCAAAAAAGTATTATGAAGGATATAGGACCAGGGGCGATAAAATATATAGCAAAACACACTAATCCCTGCCTCAAAACCATCACAACCTTCTGTGCTGATCGCTGCTGGCAAAAGGTGAATCCCGCAAAACAGCCCAAGGAAAAGACATATTATGAAAAAAGTAGACAAAAGGATTAAAAAGAAAACAAAGATGAAAAGAATTGGCCCAATGCTAGACCAGTATTGTGCTAAAAAGCCTGCAAGCCAGTTGCATCCATAGAAGAAGGCAACGAAAAATGCAGCTAAAAAGGGTGCCAGGAATAGAGAAAATTTATGCTTCCAGGCGAAGCGGAGTGCCTGAGATATGCTTAATGAATCATCTTTAGCAATTCCTATTGCTATAATTCTGCTGATGGCAGCTCCAAAAAAGAAAAAGATAAAAACACTCCAAAGTGAGAGTGCTATCATGGCTCGGACATCAGGTGTTTTCAACAAAAGTTCTTTGTCTGCTTTCATGCACGGGAAAATGCTATAAATAGCATTAAAACCTTTTTCTGCTGTTGGGCCTAAGCTACGAAAAGCATAAGAAAATGTTCTGCTTGCGAGATAGGGTTCCTCTGCAAAAAGTTGGATTACATGAATTCCGCCCATGAAAATAAGAATAGCAAGAAAGCCTAAAAAAATGACCTTGGGATCGAAAGGAACGCGTTTTCCTCCAAAGACCCCTGGCCAGTTATTGCTTGTTTCCTTCATATACAATGCCTTTCAAAATATCTTGACAATCTCGTATTTCTCCTATTTTAACGTCAACTAAGCTTCCAATGCGTTATTTTATCTAATTTTTCTAAAATTACAACCTGAATTTTTGAGTATAATACCATACTGTATTTTTTTTTATTTTTTATTATTGTAACTAGTTGAAAATAAAAATATTAGAACTATTTTTCTATTTTCAATCAATCTCGAATAAAAAATAATACAAAAATCTTTTGCAGCTTTTTTTCATATTTCATAAAATATACTTTCGAAAGAGTAAAAATAATTGATCAATGAATATATATCTTGAGAAAATCTCCCGATGAATACAACTATTTTGGAAAACTATGATCCTGCATGGGCGAGACTTTTGCTTTTGCTAGGAGAAAAAAGGTTGAATCGTTTGCGTTGTGCCAGGGTAGCCATCTTTGGACTAGGTGCTGTAGGCTCATTTGCAACAGAAGCATTGGCCAGATCTGGAATCGGATATCTAAGACTCATAGATTTTGATGAAGTCAAAGCAAGCAATCTGAATCGTCAGCTTTTTGCCTTAAGATCCACTTTAGGAAAAGCCAAAGCTGACCTTGCAAAAGATAGGGTAAAAGATATACATCCAAGCACGATTGTCGATTCACAAAAAATTTTTTTTTCTGAAGAAATAGCAGAATCTTGCCTTGACGGCAATTTGGATTATGTAATTGATGCTATTGACAGCATAAGACCCAAGGTTAGCTTGATACGATCTGCTGTAAACAAAAAAATCCCTATTGTTTGTGCTATGGGTGCTGCAGGGCGTTTATTTCCTGGCAAGGTGAGATGCACAGACATTTCAGAGACTAAAGACTGCCCATTATGCCGTCATGTGCGCAAGAAATTACATCGTTATGGAATACGCTCTGGTGTTACGGCAGTCTGGTCAGATGAGCCTTTTAAAGAAATATCTGAAGAAGAAAAGCAAGAGGTGCAGGGAATTTTTGATGAAAAAGAAACTTTTCGCAGAGGTAGAGTGCGCAGTCCTTTGCCAAGTATGGTATTTGTTCCTGCTACGGTAGGAATCTATGCTGCACAGCATGTGGTAACTTCCCTTCTTGGCCTCTCTGCAGAAAATGAAAAAAAGGAAATAGAATGAAAAAGTGGGTTACTTTATTTTTGCTTGCTTTAGTCCGATTTCTTCCTAATATGATTCAACCTGTTTTCTTTTGCCCATTTTCTCGGTTTTTATCTTCGAGATACATCAAAAAGAAAGAAATCAGAGAAGATATGACAATTTTGGTACCTTTATTTCTTAGAGCTATGCTGGACCAAAATCCTTTGATCCGAGAGGCAGCAGAGAATACAATACAGCAAATTTCTCCTAATTGGAATAAATCCTTTTTGCCTAAAGAAGTTATACAGGATATATGCAATGGCCTGCGTGCAAGGCAAAAAGAAGTTCGTTTAGCTGCTGCCAATATGTTAGAAAAGATAGGAATCAATGCCAAACAGGCTGTTCCTGAATTGATTCGCGCCTTAAAAGATTCAGACAAAGATCTTCGTCTAGCTGCTGCTAAAACACTAGGGAAAATAGGGATTCACGCAGTCCAGGCAATTCCTACTCTGATTCATATATTAAAAGATGACGATAAAGATATAAGGCGTGAGGCTGCATGGACATTAGGTGATATGGGCATGAAGGGGAAAGAGGCTATCCCTGAGTTGGTCAAATTGTTAAAGGATAGATTTGAAAGTGTCCGATGGGTTTCAGCGAATGCTTTAGAAAAAATAGACCCTCACTGGTCAAAAAGTGTTTTGACTTTGGGTGCTGTCCCTGAGCTTGTTTTAGCCTTAAAAGATACAGAAACAGAAGTTTGTATTGCAGGAGCCAAAACATTGGGAATCATAGGCCCAAATGCCAGGGAAGGCATTCCTGGTCTGATCAAAATGCTTTATGATAGAGAAAAAGACGCTAGAAAAGAGGCAGCATGGGCTTTAGGGCAAATGGGGCCAAAGGCCAAAGATGCCTTGCCTGAGCTGATTCGTGCTTTGAAGGATGAAGACAAGAATGTTCGCATTTTTGCAGCCAAAGCCCTGGATTCTATAGATAGCCAATGGTATCTAAGCTCAGGAGCCAAAGGAGCGGTTCCTGATCTTGTACAGTCTTTGTTGGAAAATAAAGATATCCATGTGAGAGAAGCTGCTGCACAGGCTTTGAGTAAGATCGGAACAGAAGCAGAAATGGCTGTCCCAGACCTTATAAAAGCACTAAAAGACAAATCTACTACGATTGTCACCTCTGCGATAGTAGCTTTAGGGGCCATTGGCCCTTGCTCTAAAAAAGCAATACCAGAGATTCTAAAAACGCTAAAATTAGGCGACTGGCATATACAAAACGCTGTGTCTGAATCATTGCATAAAATAGGACAAGAGGGGACTTCAGAGCTTATTAAAGCACTAAAAAGCAAGGAATATTGTATTCGATCTGTAGCCAGGCAAACACTAGACAAAGTCTCTCCTGATTGGAGAAAAAGCGATATATTTCAAGATCTTTTGCCTGAATTCATACGAGGCCTGGCGAATTTGGACATGGATATAAGAAGAGCTTGCGCCAATAGCCTTTCTGAAATGGGGCCACAGGCAAAAGAAGCTATTCCTGATTTAGTGAGAGCCTTAAAAGACGAATATTCTGAAGTAAGAATCAGTGCTGCACGCGCTCTGAGAAAAATAGGAAAAGATGCCAGGATCGCTATTCCTGATCTTTTGAGTGCCTTAAGAAACAGAGATAAATCGGTAAAAAAAGCCATGAAAAAAGCTTTAGATAAAATTGAACCTTCATGGAGAGAGCTTTATATTAAAAAAGAAAAAAAGCCCACAGAAAATGAACGGGCAGAAAGCTGCTAGGTATATTGGAATGAGAATTCTATTTTTTTTGATATGTATTTTTTTCCTATTTTCCTGTAAAGAGATAGAAACTCCCAAAAGCAAGACAAATGAACATCGCATCGTTGTTACCTATCGTCCTGCTGCCCATATAGTCAGTGCTCTTAAAATGGAAAAATATTTAGTAGGAATTCATAATAAAGCAACGGCTGTGCCTTTATTCCAAAATTTGAGAGAAGATCTGCATCGTATTCCTGTTGTAGGGGATAAAGTTGGAATTAATTTAGAAAGCATTTTAAAGCTAGATCCCACATTGGTTATTCTGTATCCAGGCAATACAGGACTTCAAACGCAAAAAAGATTAGAAGAATTGGGCATAAAGTCGGAAATAGTCCAGGTAGAATCCATACAAGAAATACAAAATTCTTTGAATAAAGTGGCAAAGTATCTAGGCGCAGAAAAAAATGCTCAGAATACCATACAAGAAATGGAAAGAATTTGTCGGCTTTTACAAGATTGCACTTCTGGCATGGAAGATTCCACCAGGAATTCTGTATATATTTCCTCTAGTGTAAATTTTTTTACCACACATTCGCATGAAATGCTACAGCACGAGATGATTCTAAAAGCAGGGCTGAGAGATGCCTCTTCCATCTCTTATGGAGGATGGGTGAATGTTTCTGTGGAACAACTGATGTTGTGGAATCCCGATATTATCGTGATCAGTGGATCGGCTCCTTTTACTGTCGAATCCATTCTAAACAATCCGCGTCTTGCTGGATTGAAAGCCGTGCAATCCCAAAAAGTATATCGTATGCCAGAAAGCCGTATCTGCGTGTGGGATTTTCCAGGCCCAGATGTAGTTTTAGGAATGCTATGGCTTTCCAGGCTCGCCTATCCTGAAAAATTTCAGAATATTTCCTGGGAAAAAGAACTAGAAAATTATTATCAAAAGGTTTATAATGTCTCTTATGAAAAGATTACCAAGAAATTAAATGGAAAGCCTATTTGTAAGGAGTAATCTATGAGGAAAATGATTCTATTTGCATTTATAATATCCTGTAGCCTATGCTACGCAGCTTCTGTTGCTTTGATTGATCAGGCTTTAGGGGCGGCTCATGGTGGTGGTTTTGTGGAATTGGCCCTTAGCACTCGCAATCTTTCACATGATCTGTATGGTACTCATCCTGATGCAGCGTCTTTGCAAACTATGTATAACAATATTTCCCAATATAGCCTGATTATCTTTGCGCCTAATGCAGGTAAAAATAGCACAATCAACAGTATTGTCAGCAACAGTACCAACCAGCAAATCCTTCGGGACTATCTATACAATGGTGGCAACATTTTTATGAATGTGTATGACGATGGCGGGAATGGTGCCAATTTTTTGAATTTGCCAGGCATAGGATTTAGTGGCCTTGATAACCCTGATAATCCCTACACGTTGGTCAATGACGATCCTATCTTTCATTCCTCTTTTGAAGTTTTGTATCAGGTTTCCAGAATCAATGCATGGGAAGCTATTACTGCCTTTCCTACTGCTGCAACAGAAACTAAAGTGCATCTGGCATCAGGCTCTTACTACGCTGCTGCTTCCTTTAAATGGGGCGCAGGGAGAGTATTTTTTACGTCACAGCCGATAGACAGCAACTATCCTACAAGCACATGGTACGGGCTGGAAGATATCTATGGAACAACAGTGGCTATGAATTTTGTGGAAAATATTTATCACACTATGTCATACAACGTTGCTGTACCAGAAATGTCTTCGCTTTTTTCCTATATTCTATGTTTGGGACTGATTCTTTATAAAAAAATGCGTTCTTAAAAAAGCCGAGGAAAATCATTATGGAAAAAGTCCAGTTGGACAAAAATTTTTTTATTCCTATGCCAGTTACCTTGATAGGTTGCATGTATAAGGATAAACCCAATTTCATGACAGCAGGATGGGTGAGCCGTGTGAATGCCAATCCTCCCCAGATAGGCATTGGCATCCACCAGTCTCATGCCACAATAGAAGGAATTGAAGAAAAGAAAAGCTTTAGCATCTGTTTTCCTGACAGAAAAATGCTAGCCAAAACAGACTACTGTGGTATTGCATCAGGGAAAAAAACTGACAAATCCAAAGTTTTTGAGGTATTCTATGGCAATTTAAAGACTGCTCCCATGATACAGGAAGCTCCTTTATGCCTGGAGTGCAATCTCGTACACACGTATAAAGGCCCTACCAACTATTTTTTTATTGGTGAAATTCAAGGCGTTTATGCAGAAAAAAGTCTTTTGGAAAATGGAAAAGTTTCCCCCAAAGCCATGGATTTCCTTTTTCTGACTATGCCTGATAATAATTACTGGGCCTTAGGCGAATCTGTAGGAAAAGCCTGGAACATGGGGAAACAATACCAGGCATGATATAGCGATGCTCGCTCAATTTTGGTTTCAGGAGAAAAAAATGACAGAAAAAGAAATGCAGGAAATACAGGAAATAGCCTCTCTGGATTTCAGCATTAAAAGAGTTGGCAAGGCTACGCTAGAATCAGAATTTAAAGAAGTCACCTTCATTGAAGAAGGGGAAGGAATATCCTATTTTTCGGATGTTAAGTATTTAGATCATTTAGCCAAACAAGGCATTCCTTTCCCTCGTTTTGTAGCAGCAGGCCCACGCAATAAGATATTTCATGTTCCTGCATGGACAAGGGCAGCCATTGTGACATGTGGCGGTCTTTGCCCTGGAATCAATGATGTTATTAAAGCTCTTGTGAATACGCTTACCTATGGCTATGGTGTAGACAATATCTTAGGTATACCTTACGGCTATAGAGGTTTGATTCCTACCTATGGTCTAAAACCTATAAAGCTTGATCCTGATGTTGTTGACACTATCCATGAAAAAGGAGGCTCTATTTTAGGGACTTCTCGTGGCCAGCAGGATGTCCAGGAAATGCTTCATAGTCTGGAGAGAATGAATATCAATATTCTCTTTACGATTGGAGGTGATGGCACCCAGACAGGTGCAAAAGCTCTTGCCCTGGCTGCAGCAGAAAAAGGCCTGCCTATCAGCATCGTGGGGATTCCCAAGACCATTGATAATGACATTAATTTTATGGATCGTACTTTTGGCTTTGAAACCGCTGTCAACGCTGCTGGGCCAGTTATAGGATGTGCTCATGATGAAGCTAAAGGTGCTTATAATGGTGTTGGGCTAGTGAAAGTTATGGGGCGGGATTCTGGCTTCATTGCTGCGTGTGCTACTCTTGCCAATTCCGTCGTGAATTGCTGCCTCATCCCTGAAGTTCCCTTTGAATTAGAAGGGGCTCGTGGTTTGCTCCCTGGGCTGGAAACAAGACTAAGAAAGAAGCAACATGCTGTCGTTGTTGTTGCAGAAGGAGCAGGCCAGGAATTTTTTGCAAGCCAGGAAAAGAAAAAAGATGCTTCTGGCAATACGCTACATAGCGACATAGGAATCTACCTTCGAGATGAAATCAAAAAATACATGGATAAAAAGGGCGTAGAATGTGTTATGAAATATTTCGATCCAAGCTACATGATTCGTAGTGTCTCTGCCAATGGCTCTGATGCAATTTTTTGCTTGCATTTAGCACAAAATGCTGTTCATGCAGCGATGGCAGGAATGAGTAACCTCGTAGTAGGATACTGGCACGGAAATTTCACATACGTCCCCATTGAGCTCGCAGTAAAATCCAGAAGAAAAATCGATCCCCATAGCCAGTTGTGGCAAAGTGTTATGGCAGTAACAAGGCAAAAAAAATATTGGCTATAGCAAATTTTTCCCCTACGTTCCGCAGCTTCTAGGAAGAAAAAAGTATTTTAAGCGGATAGAAGTAATACTGACTCTTTACATAGTTTTAAAA
>CALKWO010000165.1 GCA_938003875.1 uncultured bacterium | reverse complement strand
ATGTATATAGAAAAAGAGCTTTTTAATATTTCGCTGGTAATAGCAGGGCATACCGCTCTTCCAAATCTATACAAATCTATATAAAAATTAACAAATCTATATAAACTGGAGTCAAGGATACCATCCTCTATTTTAATTACTTGACGCTTGCAGTCGAACTGCAGTTTATCCCCCGGTTAGTAGAAACTACGCCCCTAGGATAAACACGCCAAGCCCATCGCTCCCTGATGGAAACGAGGCCTGAGCAAGGCACTAAGAGAGAATCATCTAAATTTTGTTCCAATTCCCGCAGGTAATTGGTTAAGCCATATTGATTAGCAAGAGCTTACGAAAGATTTAGGCATCTTTGCTTTTTCTTTATTTATCGCAGTTGATTTACTTATAGGCAACGTGGCACACTCATCAAATGGCTCCTTCTTATAAAAAAACTATTGCCTTGCAAAAATATTTTTTTTAGCAATTTTCTGGATGAGATAGTTGTTTAATTTGATAAAATTAAAGCAATTTTTGAGGGTTATGAGAGTAGCAAAAAATGGGAAGAATTGCAAGAGGTTAGGACATAGTTTTTTGAAAGGTATGAGGTTATGAAAAGTTTGGGGAAAGTAGTTTTGCCTTTGGGAATTGTTGTGTTTGGATTTTTTTTGGTTATAGGGATGTCTATGAGCAAAAAGGCTCCTTTGCGTATAGCTCAGGAAGATGTTGTCAATTTTGTGGAAACGGTAACTTTAATGCCTGAAGAGGTACAGTTGGAGGTATTGGGGAAAGGGACGGTCAGAGCATCCCAGGAGGCCATTATCACTTCTACGGTTTCGGGTCTGGTCGTTTATGTTGCTCCTGATTTTCGTTTGGGGGAGTTTATTTCTGGGCCAGAGCAGGGGGAAAAGGCTGTTCTCGTGCGTCTGGATGCCAAGCCTTTACTGGCACAGAAGACAAGGGTGGAAGCGGATTTGCAGATAGCCAGGTCAAGGATTACGGAATTGGATCGGAATCGGGAATATCTGCAAGGCCAGCAAGAGGTATGTAAAAGGCAGTTGGAGCTTGCGCAGAAAGAATACAATCGTTTGCAGACTCTGGGAAGCAAGAACGCTACGGCTATGAACGCTTTGGAAACAGCCGAAGCCAATCTCCTGAATCATAAAAAGAGCTTGATGGATGTGCAGATCCAGATCGAAAACTTGCCTGTTAAAATCATCCAGGCTAAAGCAGAAATTGAGAAGGCGACTTCGGATCTGGCTATGGTAAACAGGGATATAGAACACACGGAAATCAAAACGCCCTTTGCTTCGCAGGTTGTCTATAAATCTGTGGAAGTAGGCTCTTATGTCCAGACAGGGACTGTGTTGGGAAAATTGGTGGGGGTTGATGCTTATGAAATCGCTTTGAGTATTACACCAGAAGACCTGAACAAATTGCCCTCTGTTCCTGCTGGAGCCTTGCCTGAATTCGCTCGTGATCCTGAATTCTTGGGCAATCCTAAGGCCACGGTACAATGGCTATCTTATGGAAGCCGATATACCTGGCAGGGGGAAGTCATACGTCTGGAACCTATGGATAACAAGACAAGGACATTCCCTCTGGTTGTGGAAATCAAGAATCCCTGGCTTTACCTCGCCCAGAAAAAGGGAATGCCCCTCATGCTAGGCAGTTTCTGTGAAGTCAGGGTAGAGGGGGAAAAACTGGATTGGATGCAGGTTCCAGAATCGGCTTTGCATGAAGAGGATACTGTCCATTTGCTCCGAGATGGCCGTCTGGTAATCGCCCCAGTGCATATTGTGCATCGTGCGCAGGGTAAAGCCGTCATTCAGCCTGGCAATGCTTCTCCTGATCTTGCTATAATCTATGGAATGCAAAGGGAAACGACAAAGATAAAGGCAAAAGAAGGCATGGCTTTTTTGCAAAAGCAGCTATCTCCCTGGAAAGAAAAGGGCTTGCTGGAATTTGTCGAGTTCCCTCGTCTCCTGTTTTCCTCTTTTCGCATCACAGACAATAGCAAAGACAAGGAAGCTGTGCTAAAAGAATTGGAATCGTTTGTCAATTCGCTAAAAATACCTGAAGGCCTGCGTCTTGCTCTATTGCAAAGAAAAGGATATTTTCCTTGTTTTGGGTTTGGGGAAAAGATCATTACCTCTAAGCTGCGCTATCCTGTGCCAGGGATGCCTCTGCAAAGCAAGGGCGATGTTCTGAAACCTTCTTCCCATAAGGAGGAAGGCCGATGAAATCCTTGATATCTTCTGTTGCCAGGCATCCAGTTCTTTCTAATCTTCTGATGCTTTTACTGCTTTTTGGTGGATTTTATAGCTTTAGCTCTATGAGAAAAGAGCTTTCGCCGCAGATTCGCATTGATATGGTTCAGATATTGGTTCCCTTTCCAGGTGCGTCTGCTCAGGAAGCGGAAGAAGGGATTATCACAAAGATAGAATCAGCCCTACAGGGTTGCTATGGCGTAGACAAGATAGACTCTACTGCTCTGGAAGGTAGTGCGCTGCTGACCATTACTCTGGAAGATGGCCTTTCGGAAACGGTAAAACAGCAGACTGTGATTGAGATCAGAAGCAGGGTGGAGCAAATCAGCGATTTTCCAGAGCAAGCCATGCGTCCCAGGATTACAGAGATCGTCAACTATACAGAGGCATTCTTGCTTGCTCTTCATGGCAATGTTCCTGAGAAAATCCTCAGAGAAACCGCTTTTGACATAAAAGAAAGCTTGCAGTCCTTGAATATCAGCAGAGTGGATCTATCGGGCACGCGGAATTATGAAATCAGCGTGGAAGTTTCCCGATCCATGATTCAGCAGTGGAACATCACTCTGGCGCAAATAGCCCAAGCCATACAGCAGGCCAGCATCAATTTGCCAGGTGGTATGATTCGCACGAACGAGGAAGAATATCGAATTGAAATACGAGGCAAATACTATAAGGCCGATGAATACAAAGACATCGTCGTTCTAAGCAAAGAAGACGGCACTATCGTCCGATTGAACCAGATTGCTAAAATCACGGAAACTTTCGAGCAAGATCAGAGCCAGGGACGTTTTGAATCCGAGCCAGCAGTTCTTCTGTCTGTTTTTTGCGTAGGCAATGAGGATATTCTGGAAATATCGGAAAAAGTATCCCGCTATTTGGGCTACTACAATGCCAGGATTCGTTTTTATGAAAAGACACCTCTAAGCATACGCCAGGAAGCGGAAAAAACCTTGCTCGCTATCTATAAAAATACCCTGACTTCCTGGGAAGGCGAGGATATTCTGCATGTTCAGATCCCTCTCTATAGTGGAAAAGCCTTTTCCTCCATTCAGATAAGGGAAAATGGTACGAGCATCGCCCTGTCGGAAATAGCCCAGGTGCAGGAAGGCTTTGAAATAGAAAAAAAACTGCCATACGGAATCAAGCTTCATATCATGATGGATCTTTCGCTTATGGTGAAGGACAGAATGGATATGCTCTTTCGGAATGGGTTACAGGGACTTACCCTGGTTGTTCTGATTCTATGGATATTCTTGAATTTGCGCATAGCCTTCTGGGTTGCCCTGGGAATTCCTGTGGCCTTTGCTTTTGGTGGCATTACAATGGCAGCATACGGCCAATCTCTAAATATGATTAGTATGTTTGGATTGATCATCGTTCTGGGGATTGTTGTGGACGATGCTATCGTGATTTCTGAAAATGTAGCATCTCATAAGGCGAAGGGGAAAAAGCCGATGGATGCATCTGTTGATGGCGCATCGGAAATGGTATGGCCTGTCTTCTCTGCTGTTGTCACCACCATCATAGCGTTTGTCCCCTTGTTTTTTGTGCAGGGAATCATGGGAAAGTTTATTGCTGTATTGCCTCTTGCTGTAGTGAGTACATTGATAGGCTCTCTCGTGGAATCTATCTGGATTTTGCCAGCACATCTGGGCCATGAAAAAGACAAACCCTCAGAAAAACAAAGCATTTTTATAAAAGTCCGCCAGTTCATAGACAGTGTTCTGGAATATTTTATCCTGCATGTTTATAGCCCTTTGTACAGACTGAGCTTAAAGGTACGCTATATTACCCTGAGCCTCTCATGGGTCTTTTTTTGCTTTGGTATTGGGCTTGTGGCATCAGGACTCCTTCCTTATGTCATGTTTCCTGTAGAAGATTCCCTATTTCTTCAGGCATCCCTTACCTATCCAGAAGGGACGAGCTTTTCCATTACCCAGGCCACTATCCAGAAAATGGAAGATGCTGCGAAAAAAATCAATACGGAATACTCTTCTTATGGCAAGAATGGCATCCTTGTGACGGGCATCTATGCTGAAGCAGGGCAGGGGCAGGGATCGCAGAACAAAGGGAACATTACTCTGGCTCTAGTCGGCCCTGAATTCAGGACAATGCATTCTGAAGATATTCTCAAGAATTGGGCAGCACTTGTGGGCAAAATTCCCAATGCTCAAATGAAATTCCAATCTTTTGGAGGAGGCCCCAAAACCTCGGACATCCAGCTTTATCTATATGAAAAAGACCTGGAGAATCTCAGGCAGGCAACCCAGGAAGTTCTGACCTCCCTGGAATCTTTGGATGGTGTTTATGAAGTAGAAAGCGATTTGCGAATAGGAAAAAGGGAGCTTCTTATTGAGCTGACTCCCCAAGGAAAAGCTCTGGGACTGACATTATGGAATCTCGCAGAGCAACTGCGATTTGGTTTCTATGGAATCGAAGCATTGAAATTGCAAAGAGGCAGAGACGAAGTCAAGGTGCAGGTAAGATACCCTGCTTCCGAACGAAGCAACATGAGCGATCTGTACAATTCTTATATTCACACGCCTTCTGGAGAATCCTATCTTCTGAGCGAAGTTGCCAAAATCAAGCAGCAGCAGGGCGTATCCATGATTTTTAGGCGCAACAACAAGCGGAGAGCCTGCATAGAAGCGCGCGTTGACCTTGCTAAAACAACCTCGGTGAAGGTAGTAGAAGATTTGAAGAACAATGTGCTTCCTGCTCTATCGAAAAAATACCCTGAGATTCAGAGCAGCTTCTCTGGTGCGGATGAAGAAAACCAAAAAGCCACAGGCTCGCTGGCTTTCGGTTTTAGCTTTGCTATGTTTGGAATTTTTGCGGTTCTATCTCTGATTTTCAAGTCTTATCTGCAATCTTTGTTGATTTTGACGACCATCCCTCTAGGCATTGTTGGGGCCTTGCTAGGGCATTGGCTTTTAGGATACCCATTGACGCTTTTAAGCTTTTTTGGAATCGTGGCACTAGCAGGCGTTGTGGTGAACGATGCTATAGTGCTTATAGATACCATCAATGAATCCCAACGTTCAGGTAAATCTGTAAAAGAATCGCTGGAAAAAGCAGGCCCTGCAAGATTCCGTGCTATTCTTTTAACAAGCCTGACTACCATTGCTGGGCTGTTTCCCATATTAAACGAGAAAAGCTTCCAAGCCCAAAGCCTCAAGCCCATGGCCCTCGCTCTCGCCAGTGGTCTGTTCTTTTCTACCATGCTGACTTTGTTTATCATTCCCTGTTTTTACCTTGTTCTCAATGATCTAAGAAGGCTTTACCACAGAATCATGAAAGGTACATTGCCAACACCAGAAGAGGTAGAGCCAGCTTGCAGGGAAAAGAATGAGTGCGTTCGATAAATTTTGTAACCGTAGTAACATGGATCATAGCCTTAGCGTAGCTAGAAAAAATCGACTACAACAAGGACTAAGGCTACAAATTTATGAAAGGAATGTATTATGAAAATTTTTAACTTTATTCTTATTTTTTCCTTTTTATTGTCTTTTTTTGTCTCTCCTTTGGATGCGCAGGCTAATAAATCTCGTGGTTCAAGAAAAAATACTACCAAGAACAGGGTAAATAAAGTAGCAAATACAAATAAAACCCAACAGCAAGCCCAAGCTAAAGCAGCAGCGAAAGAGCTAGTAAACAAGGCTGAAAAAATGATGACAGAAGAACAGAAGACAAATGTCCAAAAGTTGCAAGATGATCTGACTAAACTGCAATCAGAATCCCAAATTACACAAGAGCAGAAAGACCAACTCAAGGCAGATCTAAAAAATGCATTGAGTTCAGCCCAGAAACCTGATCCTGCGACCGTCCAGAAATTAGCAGACGATCTTACTACCTTCTATGCAGATGATAAACTTACGCCCAAAGAAATCATTGCTATTCAAAAGGATGTTCAGGCAGTTTTGAACAGTGCCAATATCTCTCAGGAAGATGCACAGGCTATTCTAACAGATGTACAGTCTATTGTGGATTCATCCAATGTAGACAAAGAAGAAGCACTGATGATCGTAAATGATGTAAAAGCCATTATAGTAACCGCTCAAAAAAATATGCAGACAAACCAATAGTATCTGCGATAAATCTTTTTTACAGATCTTAAAAAAAAATGATTACAATTTCTACTCTTTTTATTATTTTTGTTATTTTTCTTCATATCTATTTTTTAATTCTGGAAATGTTTCTATGGAATAAGCCCTATGGCTTGAAAACTTTTGATCATACACAAGAAATGGCTGATAAAACAAAGGTTCTTGCCAGTAACCAGGGGCTTTATAATGGATTTCTTGCAGCAGGTCTGGTATGGGGTCTGCTGGCACAGAATGGAATGGATATCAAAATTTTTTTTCTATCTTGTATTGTAATTGCAGGCCTTTATGGCTCTGTAACGGCAAGCCGTAAAATTCTTTTTTTTCAGGCTATACCAGGATTCTTAGCTTTACTCTTCTTGTTTCTGGATTTATAAATAATAGAAAACTATAATAGCCAGGGGCATTGCCTCTGGCAATTTTTTTGTTTCCCTTTTCAGGAAGCTTTCTTATGGACTATCGAAATCAATCTATTTCCTTCTGGGTAAAAGCGTTAGGATATTTACAAAACTTTGATTCAAAAGAACTAAGTCCAGGCGATATGTTAGAAGAGACTCTTTTAAAAACACAAAAGATTAGCCAGGATCAGGCGGAGAGAATTCGCTTTTTATATATTGAACAATGCTTTTTGCAATGGCTTGTAAAAGAGGCCAGGTTAGAGCAGTCTCAATCTCAGGAGTACCTCAATAAAAAATTGGCTTTTATCAAAGAAGGTGGCAAGACTTTTATGTGGAGTTGCATGGAAAATAACCTTGTGCCACTCCATATTATGAAAAAGCAAGCAGCACTCTTTTATGAACAGAAAATTTTTACTCAAGAAGATTGTGCTTTTGTTCAGAAGGTTTTTTCTGCATTTCAGCAAAGACCCACTATGGAAATAGAAGAAATGCAAAAAACAGTCGCTCCTACCATGTTTGGCCTTTATGAAATTTTGTCAGAGATTGGCAGAGGCGGGATGGGAAGGGTTTATAAGGCCTTTCATCCTAAGCTAAAAAAAACAGTAGCCATTAAGGTGATGTTGAAATCCCAGAATGATAAAAATCGCAAGCGTTTTTTAAGCGAAGCCCAGATGATGGCGAAGCTCAACCATCCTAATATCGTTCCTATCCATGATGTAGGCTCTTATGATGACCAGGATTATATCGTGATGGATTTTATTGAAGGTGAGCCACTTTCTGACATTTTAAAGAATACCAAATTTTCCACAAGAAAAGCATTGGAAATCATGAAAGAAGTAGCCTCTGGGATGGCCTATGCTCATAGAAACGATATTATTCACAGAGATCTTAAACCATCCAACATCATGATAGAAAAGAATACCAATCGTCCTGTCATTATGGACTTTGGTCTGGCAAAAAATCTTAAGGCAAACGATGATCTTACCAAAAGTGGGGAAATATTAGGTACCCCGAAATATATGTCTCCAGAGCAGGTAGAAGGGAAATCAGCAAGAATTACCTACGCTACGGATGTGTATTCCCTAGGGGCGATTCTTTACGAAATGCTTACAAGACAAGAAATTTTTTCTAGGGCAGAAACTCACCAGATCATCTTCAAGATCATGTATTCCGAGATCATTCCTCCTTGCGTACACAATCCTCTTCTTTCCAAAGAAGTAGAATCAATATGTATGAAGGCTCTGGAAAAAAAGCAGGAAAATCGCTACAAAAATGCCCAGGAATTGGCTGATGATATAGAACGCTTTTTAAACGGAGATGCCATTCTTGCAAGGCCTCCGAAATGGACGCAGAAGCTCTGGAAAAAAATACATAAGCACAAAATTGCACTCTTTTTATTTGTCTTCATTGGACTTTCTTTAATCGGTATGGGTGTGTTTTTTGCCAGAACCAAAGTTTCCTGGGAAAAAGACCTTGCCAGAAATGTTTCTTTGTGGTGGGAAAAGTTCGAGAAAGAAATCATAGAGGATATGAAATTTTTGGAAGAACATCGCAATTCCATGGAAAAAGGGAAAAAGCTGGTCGACCAAACCATTGCTTCCTATCAAAAATGGAAAAAGATACAAGAGGAAAACACAAGAAAAAGGCAGCTCAGGCTGAAAAATCGTCCTTCCCTGATAGAAGAATGGAAACAGAAAGAAAGTCTCGGCAAACAACAGGAAACAAGCCAGCAGGATAACTTTGCTCAGTATATCAATACAAGAAGAAATTTGTTCCAACAATGGAAAAAACTCTGCGGGAAAAAAGATCTGGTAAGCAAATATAACGATTTCCAAATCCAATATGAAAATCTTGCAAAAGATTTCCTGGAAAAAAAAGAAATCTATCAAAATATAGAAAAAGAAATGCTGGAAAAAATTTCTAACTTGCCTGCCATAGAAATGTTTTTAGGCAAAAATGCTATAGTAAAGGGGAAAGTAGCACAATCGTTTAGCAAGTCCATAGAAAATTATGTTCAAAAAATCGCGGGGGATTCTTTGGATCAGACTGCTGTTCAGGAAGAAGAACAAACTCGTCAATCCTGGCTTTCCAGTTGCATACTTATACTCCATAAAGAAGATATAAAAGCAAAAAAAATCCAAAATTATATAAAAAACAGTACAGGAACACAGTATCAAAGCATTTTAGAAAAGCTTATCAATCAGAAAAATCTTTCTCAAAATGATATGATGGAACTGCAAGACAAGCTGGAGATGATATGCTTGAAAAATTTTTCTTTTGCTCCTGCATACTACCAGATTGCAAGGGTCTACGATCAAAACGATCAGAAAAATATGGCGCAAATATACTATGAAATGTCACTCGAAGCTTCCAGCGGTCTTGAGGATCATGATAATCAAAGAGGGACATTAGATTTTTTTACCCGCTACTATCTTGGAAAGGTATACTATAATTTATGGCATGAAACACTTCGCTCAAGAAGTATGGAAAGCGATGAAGAAAAGCTGAAAAAACTTAATGAGGAGGAAGGAAAATTAGCGCAAGCCTTTATGCAAAATCAGGATATTCTTCTAAAAATTCCTGCAGATCAGGAGCAGCAATCCTATCGAAAAATGAATGAATTCTATACTCTTCTGATGCAAGAAGAAAAAAAAATCTTAAAAGATACTGGCAATCTGCCTATCAAAGGGTATCTGCATTTTTATATACACCCACCCCATGAAGGAAAGAAGAAACACAATACCCAGGCCATCATTCTCTACGCAAGGCTGCTGGAAATTTTAGAAGGAATTCATGGCGAGATGTTCGCCAGTGATGTTGCTGAATTAAAAGCCCAAATATACAAAGATCTGATCCTTCTCGAAAAAGAAAGTCCAGACTGTTTTCAAGAGGTTCTGAAAAACTTTCAGCAATCTGTTGCAGGAAAAAAATGGAATTATAGCTCCTGGAAAGAGCTTGCTGGCGTAAATCTGATTTTAGGCGATTATGCGAATACTCAAGATTTTTATCGCCAGGGGATTTCTATCCATCCTGATGCAAGCTGGTATTATATTCTGTCTCTTCTTAACCAAAAGGAACGTTCCACGGAAACCATGAAAGAGCTGGAATACCACCTTCAGTTTTATGCTCCAGAGCAAGAAGAGAAGACAGATCCCAACCTTCATATCATGAAGAAAAATTTATTAGGATTTTTATATTTAAAAGAAAATCAAAGGGAAAAGCTAGAGCAAATTTTTCCCTATTTAAAAATTACATCTATAAAAGTCACAAAAAATACAAGTCTTAGTGAATTGGGGAAAGTATGCCTTGCAAATTGTTTGTATATAATTATTTGTGCTAAAATGGATAAGAAAGAAGAAGCAAAAAATGGATTGCTCACTTTATGGAATATTGCTTTAGAAGACACAGACGATTGGGCTAGATTCAAAGACCGCAGGCTGATTAAGACTTTTTTGATCTCTTTGAATAATTACCATGATCCTTTTGCATGTGATCCAGAATTTCGCAAGATCAATACAGTGGTAGAAAATTTTATCGGAGAAATCGTACATGAGAAAAAGACAGGTTTATACTATCAACTGGCAGATCATTCTCAATTTTTAACACAAATCAACGAATATCTGGACAAAGAGGTTGAGCTTACGCAGAAAATACAGATTCTTACACGAGGGGTAGTCAAGAACGAATATATTTTGCCTTTAATGCTTTGCGTTCTCAGCAAAATCTGGATCGACCTGGCAGAGGAAAGGCATATTCTCATGGAATATCCTGCCTGTGCAGAAATGCACTATCGCAGGGCAATAGCTCATTATCGACGCTACCTGCATGCTCAGGAAGAAATAGAAGGCAAAAGACACTTACAAAAGGCCTTGAAGAATCTGGAGCTTGCCATGGAAAGGAATCCATCCCATGCTTTATATCATTACGCTAAATCTGCCTTACTAGCCCACTACGATGGCTTTAGTAACCCTTTAGTCCAAGAAGAGATTTTGTTCCATCTCAGGCTTGCCTTTCAATTGGGCTGGAACAAACCAAAGTATATAGAAAAGGAAATTGCCTTCAAAGGCCACCGCGATATAATAAAGGAAAAATTGGATGGCGTAGTTCCTCTTCAGCAAGAATCTTTTTCTGATATTGCCGAAAGAGTAGCCAGGCTGAAGGAAAAAGGACTTGGGAAACAGGCTATTTTTCTCCTTCAATGCTACGAAGAAAAAATTCAGCAGGAAAAAGAAACTAAAGAGTCCTTTTTTCTGGAAGAAATAGAGAAAAACGTTTTCCAGGAACTAAGAGATAGCTTTCAAAACAGGAAAGAGATACTTAGAAAGGTAAACTTTTTCCCACCAGAAAAGCACAAGCAATTTTTCAACAAGCTGGTTCATCTATACTTAGAAAAAATCCGCCAATCTGAAGAGAGCAATCAGCCCCAAGAAGTGCAGAAATATTTTCAGGAAGCAATAAGAATACATCCAGAAAGTTGGCTTCTATATCTGAACCGTGCTCTTTTCTATGAAAAACAGGGGAAGAAAGAAAATTTTTATGCGGACTGGCAAAAAGCCCTCTCCCTTACTCCCTATACAGCAATGGACTGGATATCCCTGAATTCTGAAGAAAAAAAATAACTATTGCAAAAGACGCAGGGATTGCGCTGGTGCCCTGCGGCTGCAATCTATTGTAAGATAAGATTTTAAAATTCCGATGCCTTAACAGGCTGGAACGTAGGATTCTTCTATTGGTTTCTGATTTTTTCGAGAAGCTCCAGTGGATAGAGCTTACCAGCGAGGCTTTCTGCTGCCTGGATTCCTTTTTTCTGGAACTCTTTTTTTGCTGTTATAGAAGGCTCCAAAAATTGGATGCCCCTTTTTTTGAAAACAAGAGTTGCCTTTTCGTTCAAATCTCTGGCATTTTTTACCATTTGCTTTGTATAGTAAGACGCTTTTTTTCTAAGCAATTGCTGAAGATCTTCTGGCAGAGCCTCAAATTCTGCTTTGGATACTATCATTCCGCCTATGGCATTGGCAACAGGCATATCCAGAAAATATTTTGTATGCATATACCATTGCAAAAACAGAGTGGCCAGAGGAGTCATATATACAGTATCCACAGAGCCTTTTTGTAGGGCTAAAAGGACTTCCTGCGGCTCTAAAGATATATAATGGCTTTGGAAAGTCTGGCATAGAGCAAGTGCCAAAGGATCGTCTTTCCATACCCAGGAGCGAGTCTGAGACATCGCGGCAGGAGAATCAATTTGCTTCTGGGACATGAGATAAACAAACCCCTGGTCTGCCCATCCTAAAAGGACATAGCCCTTTTGTAAAAATTTTTCTTTAAAATCTTCGGATACTATCTCTATGGCAGAGTCGAATTCTTTATAAGATGAGAAAAGAAAAGGGGATTCCATCACCCGAACTTCGGGAAGAATCGCACCAAGTCCAGCACTGGTAACGCCTGCTCCATGCAGAATACCCCTTTTTATCTTATTCAATACTTCCTGGTCTGTCCCAGCAACTCCTCCTGGATAGAATTGAAGCATGAGTCTGCCAGCACTTTCCTTTTCAACAGACTCTGCCAGCTTTTTCATGGCGATCATCCATGGGGATTTTTCTGGAGCAAAAATGGCGATTTTCCATATATAATTTTCTGCCGATAGAAAAATGCAAAAACATAAAAAAATAAAAAAAAATTTCATTTTTAAATCCTTTATTTTAACCAGGATGAAACTAACCTACATTCCGCAGCTTGTAAGTGAACTTTTTTGATTTTTAAAGAGAACCACAGAT
>CALKWO010000164.1 GCA_938003875.1 uncultured bacterium | reverse complement strand
TCAAACGAATGGTTATCTGATTTTATTGGCTTTGGTCAAATTTTGGACCGATGCCTTTTTTGGTCTGCATCACCATAAGCAAAAAAGAACTCTGTGGCTCCGTTGTTTAGCCAGGCAACCTTTTCGTCCCTAATCAAATTGTTTTGCCCATCGCCAAGTCCCCCGTTAATCAGATGTCCAGCATAAGTAGGCTCACCTGGCACAAGTTGGCTTGAAACCCATATCACCTGAGTACCCTGGTTTAGATAAGCATAATTTATAGAGGAAGCAAAAGATACAGAATAGAAAAGAAAGACCATAAAAAAAATAAACATAGCATTTTTTTTAGCTTGTGTCATACAAAATTCCTTTCTTATGAAAGGTCTATAAAATTATAGCAGAATTGAATCTACTTTAAGAGTACTACTATTTTAAATATAATCGTCTCTCAAGTCAAACTAAAAAAAATTGATGATCATGAATGATTTGCCCATAGATTATAGCCGCAGAGTTACGTCGAAAAGTCATGTCTGTCAAAAAGCCGAACGCCATCGCAATCCCTGCTTCTTTGGTCAATACCCACTAGATGAATCGGAAGACTTCTGGCAAACCAGTCAGAAAGTATTGCAAAAAAATAGGTTTCGGCTGGCTAGGTCTTTTCTGTATGCCTCGTCCTATACGCTGCTATTTTTTAGTGGCTTTGCATTCATAGCGTATTGTAATATTAGGTTCAGTAGAAAACCTCGTACCAAACAACATATGATCGGTCGACTGTTCTTTATATTTAGCAATACCAGAGAAAAAAGATTTTGCTATGTAATTCAATTCAAGATCGTACAAAATTTCGCCCTCTCTAAAAGCAACATCTCCTTCGATTTTCTGGGGGCCTGTCTGGGGTACCATCTCCATTTTCCCTCTATCTAACTTGAACACTGCCATATTTTTATTTTCGTATTCCTTATTGTTAGAACGGGAGAGGGCAACACGTCCTGTAGCATGGTGGCGTAGTCGTGGCTCAAGTACACCAGCAATGGTGCGTGCATCTACTTGCCAGGTATCACCTATCTGTAAATTTCGGCGTGGTTGATCGCTGTCACGGAAGATGTAGTAGTCGCTTAGATAAAAGGCTCGCTCCAATAGTTCTCTTTCACGAGTATTGATGATCTGGTTCTTATCGGCTATATCCACTTTGACCAGGCCAACACCATCCTCATATTCCAATTCAAACTTTTTGCCTTCCAGCAGTTTCAAAGTCGGGGCGTAACCTAGAATACGTCCCATATCGGGATTTTTAATCCGTTCTGTGAGTGTGCCGATAATTTTTTCCATTCCTGGTGCTTTTTCTAGTTTTTTAAATAGCCATTCTATTTGTTCCTGTTTGATGGTAATTTTTTCCATCATTCCTAATCCCCAATCTATAACTCCGCCAGATTTAGAAATCAATGTACCACTAAGTGTAATGATATTGCCTACAACTTTGCATTCGGGATAGGGCAGAAGTTGGGTTGCAGAGCCGAGAGTCTCCATTACAAATCCTAAATTGGCAACCATATTTTTAATTGGTTCAAAATCATTACGCAAGTCCAGGCGAAACCTGGATTTGGATATTAGCATCGTTTCTTGCACTGTATCAAAAGTTCGAAGCTCTCGAATACGACAGCCGTTATTGGATACGACATCTGAAGTATATCCTATATGATAAATATACTTATATTCGAGTTCCCCTTCAATACCCCAATCTTTGTTGATTCCCTTTCCCTCTACTACTCCAATGAGTTCCCCCTTGTATAGATAGCCTTCTCGACGTGTTTCTCGAAATACCTTAGTATTTTCTATTTTGGGCGGCTTTTTAGGTTTAATGGGTGTCTGAAACACGGCTGTTAAGCGTAAATCTTTGTCTAGCTTGATACGAAAAGGTTGGTATCCTCGAAAATCGCCTTCCCAATGATCGAATAGACATGGCGCATTTGCCTCTGGCCACAGCGTGACTTCTGTACCAGACTCAATTTTGCCCTGAGCATCTGGCGCAGGAGTCACGATGACTTTCCCCGCTTGCTCTGGCTGAATAGCGATCAGAACATGGTGAAATTTTTTTTCAGGTTGTTTTAAAACTGACGGATTTTCTGCCTGCGGATTTTCCTTTGTCTGGAGGCTTTTATCTGTTTTTTCGGGCATTTTTTCAGTTTGCTTGTTTTGATCTATAATTTTTTTTTCTTGTGATGCTAAAAATTCGCGTAGCCTGGCAATAAATTTTTCCGAGAAACCAGACTCTTGCAATTTCTCCCAATCGCCTGTCACAATTTTTATCCCTTCGGCTTTTTCTAATCTTCCCCAAATCTCCTCTTCGCTAAGCCATTTGCGAGCAGCGATCAAATCGTCGGCATTCTTTTGCTGTGCCAATAAAATAGAGGGAACACATACTATAAAACATAATAAAATCCATCCTAAAAATTTCATATAGATTGCTCCTTGATAAATAAGATCATTCATTAAAAGCGGGTAATGTTCTATTCTTTCTAATTGCCTGTGGTGTCAATTCAATTTTTACATATCCATCACTCCCATCACTGCCACAGGAATGTGTATAGCTAACACTTTTTTTATTTAAAAGCTCCTGTATAAAAAAGTTAAAGCTACCATATTCATCATCGCTGGACCAAGGGTCGATTTCTACAACAGCAATATTCAAGTAGTATAATTTTGTTAGGCACATATTAATCGTAAAATATTTTGCAGGCCAAATTTTTTTATCGTCTTCCTGGAAGGATTCTGTAAATCCTTTTTCCTTATTGTTTTGGCTTCGTTCATAACAAATTTTGGTGATAGTGAGCCTAATATCAGGCTCACCACCGCCAGTATCATCAACATTCGCAAATACATCCATTCGTACTTCAATACCCGCAGAGAAAGACTGGTAATAGTTTACTAAATCATCTCGCATGATTCTTAAATGGCTTTCATTTCTGATATACTTTACTATTTTTGGTACCATATTCTCAAATTGCTGTTTTCTTTCAAGGGCTTGTATTTCTTCATACTCTTGCTTATCTGCATCCCTCATTTCGCAAATTTTTTGGAGGACACTTTTCAGCTCATAGCAATAATCTCGTTCCAGATAATTCGATTGTTGAACCTGATTGATTAATGCTGAAATTTCTTGTATCATTTGGCTGTAATTGGAATATTTATACAATTTTTTAGTCAAATCATCATATTCTTGTGTTTGTTGTCCCGTTAAAGAAGAAACACCATAAACTATAATGAAATATAATAAAATCAATCCTAATAATTTCATAATATCCCCTATATAAGTTCATTCTGCAGAATTTTGAGTAGTTAGTTAATTATTTTCTATTTTTTTCATAAGCTCTAAAACTTGAAGCCAATATTGACATTTTTTTTCCAAACTTTCTAGCAATTTCAATGTTTGATTTATTTTTTCTTTCTGCTCGCTAATATACCCATAGATCTGATTTTTCTTAGAGCCAGCTTCCACATTGTCATTATTTAGAAGGCCAGTAAGTTGTATCTCTTTTAACTTTTCTAACTGCTTTTCAAGCTCTTCCAGCTTATTTTTTAACGTGTCTGGAGTATCGCTCTTGAAAATATTTACCTTCTTGCAAGCACCCTCGATTTCTTCTAAATTTTTATATCGCAAAAAAAACACACAGCGTTTTTCTTGTTCCCCTAGTAAATTTTGGCATTGCTGGTATAAAGTTCGATAAGTTTCTGCCTGCTGCAAAGGAATTTGTTTATCGGCGATTGCTTTTTCGATCTCTTTGCATTGTCGATAACGGGATTGCAAGGTCTTTTGCTTCTCCTCTATACGACTAACAGAATCATAAAGCATAGGTTTGAGTTGTGATATACCATTGTTGCGATAGAATTTTTCCAAATCCTGACAAATTTTATATATCACAAAGCTTTTTGCAATTTGATCTCGATTGACAATCACTTTATTATAGTCTTCTTTTAATAAATTAGAAGAATCAGGTTTCCATTCTTCGAGTTGGCTTAGTAAATTTAGGATTCGTTCCAGTCTTTTGTCTAAGGAAAGCCCGATATTAGCAGCTTGCGCCTCTATCTGAACTTGCTGTGACAATCTATTGAGGTCATCCTGAGCAAAAAAATAATGGCACCGTTTTTGTTGTTCTTCCAATAAAGTACGGCATACCTTGCATAAATCGCTATAAGGGCTAGATTGCTGCTGTGGTATTCTTTTTGTGGCAATTGCTTCCTCTATCTGCAGACATTGTTCCATTCGTCTGCTTATATTGCTTTGTTTTTCTTGAATGCTGGCTCTGGAATCACTATCTATAGGAGAAACAGAAAGGATTTCTTTGTTACGATAGAATTTTTCCAATTCTCCGCAAACATTGTAAATGGAAAGGCCACGAAGTGCCTGTTTTTTTTTGTTGACTAGATTTTGATAATCGCCGGCCAAGAGTTGTTGCTCTGGGATTTGCCATTCTTGAAGATTTTTTTGCCAATCGGCAATGCGCTTGAGTTTCATTTCCAACATCAATAAACGATGAGGAATATTGTCTGATTGTATTTGGGTATCAATTTTTTGTACCAGGCTATCCAATTCATCCCGCATTAAACAATAGCGACATCTTTGCTCCTGTTTTTCTATTAAATTAAGGCATTGACGAGACAAAAAGCTATACTTGGAAGCATTGGCTGGAGGAATTTTTTTTTCTTGGATCGCTGTTTCTATTTTTTTGCATTGCAAACGGATATTGTCTAAGTCATTTTTTTTCTTTTGTATGATCTGTAAGGAATCGCTTTCGTAAGGAATCATCAAGAGAATTTCTTTATCTCTAAATTTTTCTAATCCGAGGTAAATTACATAAAAATGATCCAATTCTTCTAGTTTTTTTACTGGTTCACTCCATCCAACAAGCTCTTTTTCTATTTCAGTAAGAAGTCTTTTTACATCGTTTTGAAAAGGAGACTTTGGATAATTTTTTATATAAGCGGAGGCTTCTGCACTCAACCCTTTCCATGATCCCTTATGTTGGTCTATCAGACTCAAAAGTTCCTTTACCTGAGACAGCTCAAATTGTTTCTCTTCTACAGTATGTAGTCTCTTTTGCAAATTTTGTTTTTCTTTCAGCAAACGATTTTGGCTTTCAGAAAGCTTTGTCCCTTGTTCGAATATGGATTCGATTTCTTTAAAATATTTTATATAGGATGCCCATCCGTTTTGGCATTCTTTGATGGATTGTAGTTTATCTTCAAGAGCTTGATCTTTGATTTCTTGTATGAGGGAAAGCCCAAACTCCTTAGACCATCGTTGCCTGATTTTTTGTAGCTCTATTAATTTTTGTTGCTGTAGTTTGTATCCTTCCAGCTCCTTTCTTGATTTCTCAAGTTCGATGCGAATAATAGGCAAATTACCACGGCCAAGAGCAATATTTTCTTGAATCTTGGGAGCATCCTCAAGATGCTTTTCAATCCACCTCATATAATGTTGCTTCACGAGTTGCCGAATTTTTTGATTGATGTGCGGAGATAAAAAATAGCGAAGGATGCTTATCACATTCCATTTCTGATAGTAAGAGACTTGGGAAAGCAAATCTACCGTCTGGATTTTGCTTTCCTGGAAATTGAGAATCGCTCTTTCAATGCTATAGTAGCCCCATGCTTCCCATAGTCCATATACCAAAAGCAATAAAGCTACAAACATCGCTTTTATTTTTTGGCTGCGTTTCTTCTTCAATCTAGCCTGATAGCGATACAACAGAGTTCGAGCTTCCTCTTCTTCTGGGCTTTGGATTCCCCTGGTTTTCAGAAACTGATTGTATTGTCCGATTACCCAAGGCAATTCCTTTGTATTGGCAGCTACCTTTGAGTTTACCTCATCCAAAAGCTTTTTGCTTAAAACTTGCATATCTGCAAGGATTTCGCTCCTCACTCTTTGGCTCGTGATATTTTCGATATGCAGAAGTCGCCAATGAAAAGCCAGTTTATCGGATACATCGTATTCATCGCTGGCAGACATTTGCTTTGCCTGATATAGAAGAGCTTCTTCCGATTGGTCTGCTGCCCATAAAACTGGTGCAGGAATATTGAATCCCTGTAGATTGCCAGGAGCAGGCTTATCCCCTAAAAAAGCGTAAACAGGGAACACTTTGAGGTGAGAACACAAGATGTTTAGCTTCTCATAAAGATCACATATCCAATCCGTCTGTGCTATATAGCGAATAGCTCGTTTTTCTTCCAGTGCATCGTTGGAAGAAATATTCGCCATACGATCCCATTTCGTCAAAACTAGCGCAACAGGCATGCTAATGGATCTTTTTCCCTCTTTTATCTGAGAAATAAGAGAGATCAGCGAATAGATTTCATTCCGATAGTTAATTTGTGCCTTAAGGTCTTTCTTCAATGGTTTAGTTTCTACCATAATCATCATTGCACGAGCGTTTTGGAAAAATTCATAAACTTCATTGCGTTTCTCTTTGAGCAAATCTTTGTCTATGGCTTCTTCTATGTTGAGACGCTCTTCTCTTCTGCCTTCCAGAAGCTCTCCGCCATAATCTTTAGTCACGATGTCATAAATCTTGTCTGAAGTATTGATCTTGAAATTAAGACGATACGAGGACAAGGCAGTGGCAGAGGGCAATTGTCCTTTGAGATACAGCTCTGTGTGCTTTTCTTCCAAAATATCACAGGTTTCAGCACTCGCATCAGACACATGATAAAGGGATGTGAGATAGCATGTCTTTCCTGAACCACGATGCCCTAAAATTCCGATATAGCTTGGTTGTCCAATCCCTGACACTTCTTTTTGCAGCATTTCCACAAGCTTTGCAGCCGTAGGACGTTTGGATGGTTTCTTAGAAAGGCAACTCTGCACCAGATCGCTTATTGTATCTGGAATGCCTGGGATTTGAAACCTGGCAGGCTTCATTTTATTATGGACTTTCCGCCACTCCTTTGCATCATGATTTTGGGGAGGCTCATAAGGATAGACTCCTGTAAACAATTCGTATAGGATAAGTCCCATAGCATAAATATCTGCTTGCATAGAGACTCGCCTATCTGACAATTGCTCTGGGCTAAAATAGGGAAGTAGCCCATTGCTTTCCTGAGATGGCTGGCAGCATACAGCGATACCCGCGTCCATAATGCGTACAATGCGTCCATACCTCTCATGCCATGAGACGATAATATTACCAGGGTTGAGACTACGATGTACCACGGGCTGGCTATGCAAATATTCCAACCCTTCGCACAACTCATAAGCCCAACGCATTGCCGTATGAGGAGAGAGGACATTTTTTTTGAGATAGGCTGCCAGTGTTTCCCCTGGAATATGCTGAGATACCACATAAGGATAGCCCTTGAACTCCCCTTTGCTGCATACTCCTGTTTCTACAAACTGCGCCAGAACCCTGTGGGATAATCTTTGTAAAATTTTGCCTTCTTTCCTCAAGAGATGGTGCTGACGCTGGTATTTCTGAGGCAAAATTTTAACCACATACTCTTTATCCTCTTGGGGCTGTTCCATCCGCCTGGCAATGTAGTTTGTACCCCATTCACTTCCTTCCCAACGGTCGAGAAGCTGGTAATTTGCAATCGTTTGTGTTGTTTGCCCTGGATTCATCTATTGTTCCTTGTAGCTGCTTGCAGAAAAAAGATTGATTCTTATTTTTGCGATTTAAGACTGTTTAAGAATAAGTTTTGTTTTTCTTCTTCAGTGAAATCAAGCTGGATTGAGTCAATGCTAATTTCCATAGTATTACTATTCATTGATACCTTTATATACTCTATATTAGGAAAACTGATTTCAAAATTAGCTTCTATTTTTTCTGCAGAATGCTCTTTTATCCAATTCCAACTTCCGCTAATATTTGTATTAGAAAATAATTCCTCCAGATTTATCATAAAAACAAGTTCCCAAAGAGTTTTTTGGTTTACTTTTTTGACTTGAGCACTTAATATTTTGATTTTAGATTTAAAATCAGTTGCTGGACCAAAATTACCTAGACTAGAGTTCTCTAAGTTTGTTCTTCTCAAAATACATTTTACATTCTGGTGTATTTTTGACCAGTTTACTGCTTGCTCTTTGAAATTTTTTACATCTAAGCTTTCACTGATTTTTTTAATTCTCTCAGCCAATTCGAATTTTTTCTTCTCTTTCTCTAGTAAGTCTTTTGATTCTTTCAGCTTATCTTCGTATTGCCATATTTTTTCTTCTGCGTTATCATCTATTTTTTTAAGGACATCCCCTTGCTTTTGCCATTTTTCTAACTTGAGAGAAACATCCTTTCCCGCCGTCAGAACTTTATTGTAATCGTCAGAGGTAGGCTTGGGGCAAGAATCAGCCCACTTCTTGAAGTAATTTTCTAATTTGCTTTTTGCTTTTTTCATTTTTTCATGATACGAACTATCCCATCGCTTTTCTCCCCATGATATATCTTGTTTTTCGAATTCTTTTCCTTTTTTGATATGGTCTTGCAAAGGTGTTAAAACTTTTTCTATATCATCATCCAATTTATAGGATAGATCATGAATATCTTTTTCGTACCATAATTTTATATCGTCTATAAATTTTTTAAAATCTTCAAATTTCTTAGTAGTGGAAAAGGTAATTTTGACTGTTTGTTTTCCTTTAATCTCTATATCGCTTTCCCTTTTCCATTCTTCCAATCCATTCTTTTTAACTTCAGCCTTCCACGTCAATCTTGTGCCGTGTTCATATTTTTTCGAATCTCCATCTTTTATTTGCTCTCCATTTACAGAAATCTTACATCGTTCTTCTCGGTTATTAAAAAGTCCTTTGTAGTCAGGATACTCAATCTCATAGGTCACGGGATATAACCGTTTCTCTGCATTCAAAGTAATTGTAGTTTCCTTTTGTAAATCAATATTACCTTCTAAGCTACGATTATCATTGTTTTCTATAATATTGAAGCCATTTTCCTGCTTTTCTTTCCATTTATATTCTGGTTTTGTGTAAACAAAGACTGTATATTTTCCCCCATTTAAATCCTTAAGGATGCTACTTGATTTTTCCTTGTTATCCAATTGTAAAAGGATGCTACTTGATTTTTCCTTGTTATCCAATTGTAAAAGGTAAAAAGCCTCTTCTGGTTTAACATGGATGGTCAAGGTAAATTTGGGAGGGCCTTGCTCTATTATTTTTTGTTCTTGAGATAGAGTATTTTTTGCCTTATCAATCTTATCTTGATAATCTTTAGCCCATAAATCGGGGAATATATTTTTTAACCTCTCGCCTTGTTCACAAAATTTTTTCCAATCTTCATGAGAATTTTCGCGTTTTTTTGCCTCTGCATAGTCTTTGGATACTATAGGTATTTTTTCTGATTGTTTAATCCAGTTGCGTAAGTCGTTACAATATTTCTGAAATTTTATTGTAGTCACAAATTTTACAGAGATTGTTTCATCGCGTGTTATAGAATAAGGCCATTCTGGATTTCTATTTTCTCCCTGATTCCATTCTAGAAATTCTTCTATTTCCTCCTCCTCATTTTTAAGCTTAGCATGCAATTCTAGTGTGTCCTCATATTTGAAAATAAATTTATCTCCATTATTGATTTTTTTTCTATTTACATAAACCTCGCATCTCTCTTCGCCTTTCTCCTTCCAATTTGGAAAGATTGAGTAGTCAGGGTATTCCAGATGCCAGGTAATATTATGCGTCTTTTTGGATTGTTTATGATTCGATCCTTGGGTTTCTGTTCGATCTTGGCTGCCTTTTGTCTCATCAAAAGTTTTTATTTTATTTTGTGTTGCAACTGGTTTCGCTGTCTCTTCCGATGGAACCGATGGAAACTCGTGTTTGCTAATAGCATACCCAATAGCAGTAACAATAGCGATAAGCAAAACAAACACATACAGAAAGTATCTAGATTTTATGCTTTGTGGGCTTTTCGCCTGAGCATCTGGATGGCTTTCATTTTTATGCTCGTAAATGGGCATTGCCCTGGGCTGTATAATAGGCAATGTTATCTGGTATTGATCTTCTATAGCATCTTGTCCCATAACAACCGAGAGCAGTTTTGTTTCTAGCTCATTTTGGGCTTCTATTTTTGCTATTTCATCCACCAGCACAGCACGAATTTCTGTGAACGGACGACCAAAGTCTTCCATTCCTCCATGCTTTAGCAATCCGATTAGGCGATAGTTTCCATAGATGGATTTTTGCCATATTCGCTCCCCTTCTTTGGGCCTGCGCTGTTCATTCCATCTCAATACCTCTTTCTTGGCCCATCGGATTGCTGCTCCATCAGTGCATGAGCCATGCAAAAGCACAGATCCGCGGCCCTTCAACCATGTCTGGATAATTACAGGATAGGATTTTTCTGGCATGGATGATTACTCCTCTTTAATTTCTAGTGGTTCAAGACTAAAGATGACTTCACCATCACTGCATTTCTGAGTATAGGAAATGGACCCATCCAAAAGTTTTTTGATATCTAGAGAGAAACTACCATATTCATCATCTAAGACACTATCTTTCTCAGTTACCTTTATAGTGATTTTATATTCAGATTCAGACTTTAAGTCCATCGATATATTAAAGTATTCTGTCCAAGATTTAGAATTCTCATGATAGTAGTTTGCAGTGTGTACTCCACTGATTTCCAATTTAATATCAGGCTCACCATCACCTGTATCAGAAACATTTGCATTTACTTTCAATTGCACTTTAACATTAGCCTTGAAATTATCAAAATAATTTTTTAGCTCAGAAGCATGAATCTTACAATGAGATTTATTGTTGTATTCTTTTGCCTTTTTTCTGGCTTCTATAAATCGTTTTTCTCTTTTCAAAGTATTGATTTCTTGATAATCCGTGGAATCCTCTCGTTCCAATTTCTCAATTTCGCCAAGTGCAGTTTTTAGTGTTTCTGTTTCTTTTTGCAAGAAAGCGATATCTTCGATTTCTTTTATAAAATCTTTGCATTCACTATAACTTTGCTTTTTTTGGATTTTCTCTTTCCACTTCTTACTCCAATCTTCGGCTTGTGTTTGCAAAGATTCGATCTTAGTAATGTCTCTTTCTAGCTTCTTTTTTACATCATCCAGGCTAGTCAATATGACTTGTTTTTGCTTAGACAATGTATCCAAATCTTTTGATAAAAGATTCTTCTCAGAAACTTTTTCTCTCGCCCAATCTTCTAAATCTTGCTTTTGCTTTTTGATGCGATCTAGGCTTTCTTTTAAAGCATTGGGACTATCAGTAGTTTTCTCTGTATATTGTCCCTCTTTTATCTTCTCTAACTCATCTTGGAAAAGAAAAAAATTGCATCGTTTCTCTTGTTGATCCAACAGTTTTTGGCATCTATCATATAAATTCTGATAATCTGCTATCTGATGAGATGGAATTTGCTTCGATGCGATTGCATCCTTGATTTCTTTGCATAGGTTATTATATTCATTGAGTTTCTTTTTTGCATTTTGCACCAAAGATACAGGATCCCCTTCCTTGGGGGTCCATGATTCGATTTCCTTTTCTCTATCAAACTTTTCCAATTTCTGGCAATCTTTATATATGTCAAACTCTGCAAAAAAATCGCTGTGTTGTTTTTGCAATTTTTGTTGCTCAGACAATGTAACTTCTTTATCTGAAGGCAATTTCCATTGCTCTAAGTTTTTGAAATGAGCCATAATGCGTTCGAGTTTGACTTGAAGCGAAATCGAAGCATCAAGATCGTAGGTTTCTTTTCGAATCGCCTGGGCTATTTGCTCTAGTTCGACTTTTTTTTGCAAATATTTATATCTTTTAGTTTCTTCTTCAAGGATTCTCTCGCATTCCTGGTACAATGTTGTATAAGACTTTGCATAGATTAATGGAATCCCCTTTTTCTCTATAGCTTCTCTAATTTGATGGCATCTATCACGCCAAATATCAAGCTTCGCATTTTTTGCCTTAGCATCAACAAGTGTATCGTTTTCTTGGATAGCAAGCTGAACGTATTCTTTGTTTTCCTTTTTCTGGCAAAATTTTTCTACTTCCCTGCAAACATTGTAGATAGAAAATCCAAGTATGGCACGACGTTTTTCTTCCAAAAGGTTTTTATAATCCAAAGGGAGAATGTCTTGGGATGGTGGCTGCCATTCCAACAAAGGCTTTTGCAATTCAGCTATTCGCTTTAGCTTATTATCCAAAGTTACCCATGTATCCTCTGCCTCTGTTTCCTCCTGGATATTCCTGACCATCTTTTTTAAGTCATTTTGCAAAATAAAATAACGGCATTTCTGTTCTTGAGGTTCGATCTGCTCACGGCACTTAAGGCATAAAGCTTCATAACGAGAAGACTGATCTTTGTCTATCTTTTTTGTGGCTATGGCTTCTTCTAGTTTTTGGCATTGCTCTCGCCAACTTTTAAGCTTTTTCTGCTTTTCCTGGATCAATAGGATTGTATTTTTTTCGTCTGGTATAAGCTGTGCTATCTCGTTATTGTCGATAAATTTTTCCAATTTCTGGACAATATGATTTAGAGTGTCCAGATGCAAAAATTTTTCTTCTCTTTGTCCCCATGTATCTAGCGTTTTTTGAATTGTCTGAACAAAACCTTTAGCATCCTCAGTGAACAAAGAGTTCGGATATTTATTCAAATAATCTTGAATTTGTGTTTGTAATCCTTCCCATGCATACCTTGGCTTTCTCATCTGTCCCACCAAAGTATCCACCTGGGAAAAATCCAAAGGCTTTTGTTCCATTTCTTGCCATTGTATTTCTAAATTCTGCTGTTCTTGTTCAAGACGTTTTTTTTCTTCAACTAAAAGTCTCCATTCTTCAAATTCATTCTTGAGTTTCTCTAATTGTCCTGCATAGGCTATCCAGGCAATGCGAACTCGTTCTAATTCTTGGATTTTGGCGGTGATAGGCAATTGTTTGATCTCTGGTTTTATTGCTATCTGAAATTTAGCGATCCATTCTTGCTGATTGGATTGCAATTGTTCCAGCTTTAGTGACTTTTCTTTGGATTTTTTTATCATTTCCTTTGCATATTCAAGCCTGGCAATTATCTGGGCTAGATCGTCTCGTCCAAATTTTTCCAATGCAAGAGGGGCAGCATTTTCCTGCTCTTGGATCACAAGAGTACATGCTTTAGCCTCCTTTTCAAGACTTTCATGGGCTACCTGAGATATTTTTTCGCTGATGCCCGCTACCATAAATTGGCGGGGAATACTCACAGGTTTCCATTTTTTATAATTGTAGACACAAGAAAGAAAATCATCCGCCTTCGAGCGACCTTGCTGGAAGTCGAGAATCGCCCGCTGCACATTGTAATGGCCCCATATTTCCCATAAACTGTAGAATAAAAAGAAAAATATAGCGCAATACGTTACAACCTTGCGACGATATTCTCCCTGCCATCTGTGTTGGTAGCGGCGTAGTTCTCTCTGGGCATCCTCTTGCTCTTTAGGCTGGATTCCTTTTGTTTGTAAAAATTGACGATATTGTCCTATTGCCAGCACAAGCTCTCCTGGATCATCTGCTATTTTCGATTTTATTGATTCCCAATAGGATTGGCTAAGCTCTTTCATCTTGCCCTGAATTTTTTGGCGTAGTTCACGATCACTGATTTTTTCGATATGCAGCAAACGCCAGTGAAATTCGAGTTTATCAGAATAGCTGTATTCTTCACTGCTTGCCATCTCTTGGGTCTGATCCAGCATCGCTAGCTCTGAGTTGTCCATTGCCCATAGAAGCGGAGTCTGAATATTAAATGGTTTAATATGTTCCTTGTCTGGGTGATCTCCAATGAAAGAATAGACAGGAAAGACTTCGAAATAACGAGGGCAAAGGACACGTAATTTGTCGTATATTCTTTTAATCCATTCTGTTTCTTCAATATATTTGAGTGCTTTTTCTTTTTCTTCCTCATGATTTTTGCAGGTGCCGCCTATACGATCCCATTTAGTCAGTACCATAGCAACAGGAACTTTTATCTCCCGTTTTCCTTGTTGGACTTGCGCAATGTGTTCAATCAGCCCATCAATTTCTTTGATGTAATTATTGCGTTCTTTAAGCCCTTGATTTGCTACATGCGTCTCGATAATGATCATGATTGCACGAGTGCTGCGAAAAAATTCATATAGTTCACTACGCTTTTCTTGTAAAAGCTCTTTGTCTATACCACTTTCTATATTGAGTCGTTCTTCTCTTCTACCTTCTAGCAATTCACCGCCGTAATCTTTAGTTACTATATCGTAGTATCTCTTGGCGGTAGTGATTTTGAAATTGAGGCGATAGGAAGACAAAGCTGTTGCAGAAGGAAGCTTGCCTTCTTCATAAAGTTCTAAATATTTATCTTCTAATATATTGCGAGTTTCTGGAGAAACTTCGGAAACATGATAAATTGAAGTTAGATAGCAAGTCTTGCCTGAACCTCGATGGCCTAGAATTCCTATGTAGCTTGGTAAGCCAATGCCAGATACTTCTTTTTCCATGATGGACACTATCTGTAATGCTGTAGGACGTTTTTCTGGCTCTTTTGCCAAACATGCCATTACCATATCGCATATTGATGATGGAATATTTTGGAGTCTAAGCTGTTTTGGTGTAGATTTTTGATGGACTTCTTTCCAATCTAAAGCATGGCTGCCAGGATTTCCTTCATAAGGATAAACACCTGCCAAAATTTCATAGAAAACAAGCCCTAGCGAATAGATGTCAGAAGCTGGAGTGATAGGTTTGTTCATGAACTGCTCTGGGCTCATGTATTTTAGTGTCCCAAGAATTTCTGGTGTCTTTTGTCCTCGCAACAAAGAGATGCCGAAATCTAGGAGGCGTAAAGTCCGCCCATGTTTTTCATTCCAGGTGACCTGTATATTGGATGGTTTGAGATCGCGATGTATGACCGATTGGTTATGAAGATATGCCATACCTTCAGATAGCTCATGTATCCAGCGTAATGAAGTATCTGGGCTAACGGAATTTTGCTGGAGATATTCCTTGAGAGTTTGTCCTGCAATGAACTCCATAGCAAGATAAGGCTGCCCTGCAAACAAGCCATGCCCACATATTCCTGTTTCCAAAAAAGCTGGCAAGGTTCGATGAGACAATTTTTGTAAAATCTTTGCTTCCTGTCTTAGCCGTTTGTAGTCTGAAGAAGTATATTTTTTATGCAAAATTTTAAGGGCATACTCTCTTACTTCCTCATTTTGGTTGATTCGACTTGCTTTGTAGACCAAGCCAAATTCCCCTTCTCCCAATTTTTCAACCAAACGATAATTCCCGATTGTTTCTGTTTCTATTGCAGAAAAAGCAGGCTGCATTTGCTGAGTTACAGGCATATCCAAATCAGCATGTATGCGAGTAGCTTCAGAACTTTGCTCTTTTCTCATGCCTTTACCTTTCTGTATTCTTATAGATTTTATTTTTTACTTTATAAACTTTAAGATTGTAACTTAAATAACAAATTGTTAGAATAGATTAGATAAATCATTAATATTACACTATACCATAGTATAGTTGTCGTATTATACCAAAATTTTTTATATACTACAAACAAAATTACAGTTTAATCTTATTAATTTTATCTGATATAAGAGGTTTCTATGCTTGACGATAATACTATCTATTGGTGCAGCACATGTCATTTTATCCAGCCTTCTGGCTTTTGTTGTTTTTGTGGAGAACCTGTTGTTAAGGTACAGCATAAAACTTGCCAAAAGCTTGGCAATTGGTTTGTTGTTTGCTCAGCAGGACATCGCCGAACCAATCCGCAAGAAAGCATCATACTAGGCAGAGAAGATTCACATACTGCATTTTTATTTTCTAATAATTCCTTTGTAAGCAGACAACATGCATTATTAGAATCTAAATCTGATGGCATTGCAGTAAAAGATTTACAAAGTGGTAACGGTACCTTTGTATTACAACAAAACAGACATGAAGAACAGAAAAGCTGGCGAAGATTACAACCAGATGAATTAGTAATACTTAAATCGGGAGATCCATTGCTGTTAAGCTGGGAGAATCTATGCCGTGTATGGCTTGTCTGGACTCCTGCTTTTGTAGCTATGGAAAAGGTATCTCTATGGAAAACAGCATCAAAGCGTATTCTGCTTGCTGGAGAGAATAATTTTAAAATAGGCAATGCTGCACGCATTATCAACAACGATGGGTGGCATATTATAGAAAATCTCACTGATGAACCAGGTATGGTTGTCGTGAATACTCAGGAAGTAGTATCTACTATATTGCATCATGGCGATAGAATTGTAGTGGAAAATCAAACTTATGAATATACACCATTACAGCTAGTACCAGCCTCGCCATTTTTACCACTTCAGCTTACCCTAAACAACATCGAAATGACAAAACGTCTTCAAATCCATGAGCCAATTCATTGGCAATCAGGCCAGTTAACTGCGCTGGTTGGACATAGTGGATCAGGAAAGAGTTCTCTTGTTGGACTGTTAGCAGGTTGGGCTAAGGCACAGGTCAATTGGAATATTACAATGGGCGATAGTATATTGTCAGCAGAAGAGATGCAGAAAATACTTGTGTATCTTCCACAAGGAGATATTCTCTACGATAACTTGACAGTCACAAGCAGCCTATTCTATACAGCATCATTACTTTCTCCTGAATTAACTCTATCCGAACACAAAGAAAAAATCAGGCAGACATTGCAACGAGTTGGCCTGTTAGATATTCAAGAAAAACGGGTTCACTCTATTTCTGGTGGGCAGAGAAGGCGAGTACAAATTGCACAAGCTCTTCTACATGAGAAGGCAATGATACTGATTCTTGATGAACCTACTTCTGGCCTGGACTTAGCTAATGACCGAAATATTATGAAAATTTTGCAGCGATTGGCTCGTCAATGCCGTACGGTGATTTGTACTACGCATCATCTTGGCAACATTGATCTATGCGATCAGGTAATTTTGCTTGAGCAAGGTAAGATGAAAAGCCAGGGTACCCCTACAGAGATCGCCAGCGACAATCATATTCCTCTAGGAGATATAGAATGGTGTAGTTTATATGAGCAGCAATCTAAGCCTGCCTCTACTACATTAGCATCATGCGAAATTATCCCACCTAAATGGCTTGGAAACCAACCTTATAGCTGGTGGGCATTACTGCGCAGGAGAATAGAAGAATTTTGTCATCCACCAGCCTCATGGTTGCAGGTTATATCGCAGCTATTGATTATCCCATTTTTTATTGGATTGGCTATTCGTATTGTCTGGCCTCTGGAAAATGGCGATGAAAAACGCTTCTTTTTTTGCTCAGTGGCTCTTTTCTGGCTATCTATATCGCTTTCTTCCCAAGAACTCCAGCCTGGCAGGTATCTGCGATTTGCTCATGAACTCAGATATGGACGGAAAAAATTCCCTTCCCTTGTAGCCTTTATTTTATTTTATGGATTGATCGGTCTAATCCAGACTGCTGTTTTGATTTCTCCAAGTATAGTCTTGACCGTTCGTAGCCAGATGCTACTTTTGTTTGGCTTGCTAACATGGACACTAGGACTCTCTGGTACTCTAGTCGGTCTAAATTTGGGAATCATGGAATCTTGGATAAAAATACCAGTATCAGTGACAGTGCCTGCTCTTACAATTATGCAACTGCTTTTCAGCGAGCTTGTGATGGTACTCAATAGTGACAGCTATTTTTCCTTTGCCTGGAACGAAATTCGAGGAATGATTTATAGTGTTACATTTTCCCGCTATGTCGATATGGCTTACCGTGCCTGTCACAATGAAACTATAGGAATCCCTGGTGACTTTTATTATAATCTAGTACTACTTTTTTGCTATGGATTTTTTATGCCATTACTCGTGTTAGCAATGTGTATGAAATGTATCCGCCCAAGAGAGTGAGCATAAAAAAAATAAATTTCTAGTGACTTATAATTATATAGCATTTCTGAGAAATATTAATTATTTATTATATTTTTTATTTATAATTATTTATATATAATATAGTATATATATTACAATATAGAAAATTCGATATATCTCAGTGTCCTTTGTGATGGATGCTTTTCTTAAGTTAACCCCAATGTTGTTAGCATAACCTCTGCCCTGTTGATGTTAACTATGGCCAAATTTACTATGAGAAATTTTGTTTTTTCTTGAAAAGCTTTCTTCTATCAAATATAATTTTCTCTACATTGCATTTTGTGTATGTCTTATGTTTCTATCTTTACAGAAAGAGAAATATCATGGAAAAGACAATTTTGTTTACCCCAAAAGCTCCTGCTCCTGTAGGCCCTTATTCTCAAGCTATCCAGGCGGGAGGTTTTCTTTTTATTTCAGGTCAGATTCCTTTAGACCCTCAGACAGGAAAAGTCGTCCAGGGTTCTTTTGAGGCACAGTGCAGAATGGTTCTGGACAATCTCAAGTGCATTTTGGAAGAGGGAAAATCTTCTTTGGAAAAGGTGGTCAAGGTCAATATTTATTTAGTGGATTTGGGAAAATTTGCTCAATTGAATGCCATCTATTCTGAATACTTTGGGCAATCCAAACCTGCCCGTGCCTGCGTTCAGGTCGCACGATTGCCACTAGATGTAGAAGTAGAGATAGAAGCTGTAGCGATATTGTAAGTCAACTAGCATGGAAAGACCTATGGAAAAAATCCAATCCTTTTTTTTGTTGTTTTTGATCTCTATTTTTCCCTTGATTATAAGGCTTACTATACAGCCTTTTTGTAGTCCTTATTTGAACGATGATTTGATTTCTACTGGATACATGGCAGATAGCTATAATTATTATAAATGGCTGGTTTTAATGGGTATAACCATAGTCTTTCTTGCTATGCTGCTTTATAGAATATACATTGTAAAAATTCCTTTAAAGAAGACATGGTTTGCTGTCCCTCTTTTTTTTCTCTCTTCGTGGCTGGTTTTATCTTTATTTGCATCAGAGCATAGAGGCATTGCCTTGAAAGGGTTCTATGATCGCTATGAAGGCGTATTGACTTACCTTTGCTTCTTTGCCATTGCCTATTGCATCGTCAATATCCAATATCCCCTGGAAAAAATATTTCGGTGTATAGCAATCTGTTTTTCTATACCGCTTCTTGTGAATATTATTTTTAATCTAAGCTATTTATGGAATTACAATCTTGGGCAATTAGGGTTTATGAAATCCCTTCTCATCCCAGCAGGAGTCGAGGCAAAGCTTACGCTCAATACCATTTTTTTTAACCAGAATTACAGCAGTGGCTTGAGTTGTGCGGCATGTTACTTCTATTTTTCCCTGGCAATAGCCTCTAATCACAAAAAAGAAAAAATCTTTGCCCTGGGCATGTCTTGCGTTACCTTTGCTTCCCTTCTTGCCTCGCTCTCAACAGGCGGTTTTTTAACATTTACATTGCTCTTCCCTGTTTTTTTCCTGGCATGTTTGATAAAATTCCCCAGGAAGCAGGTAATGGCATGGTTTACACTATGTATCTTCCTGTTCGTAATCATTGGATTTGTTCTTCATCTTACAGAAAAAAATAAAAGAACAGGGCCAGTACAAGTATATACTGAAATGGGAAGTGGGGTTTATAAAGAAAGCATAGGCGGGATTATTGATCTTGTAAAAAGTTTGTTTAGTGCAAAGGCAAACACAAAAACAAAATCGCCTGAGCTTTCGATCCCAAAAGAAAACGATCTGGAAGAATTTTCCTTTCCCCCCAAAAAATTCAGCGTGGGAACAGGACGATTGTATTTGTGGAAAATCACTCTGGATTTCATTCTCCAAAAGCCTTTATTTGGATACGGCATGGACACCTATGCCTACTACTGCCCCCACTATAGAAAAGATAAGATCAATAACCTGATGGCTACAGACGATATTCTTATAACCAAACCGCACAATTTTTATCTAGCCATAGCTTTTGGTGCGGGTATCCCTGCTCTGCTCGCTATGATCGCTCTGTTTATAATACATTTTGCCAGAAGTTTTTCTGTTTACAAACAATGCTCTCAAAATCAGGAATCTCTTGGCCCCTACTTTGCGGTCAACTTTTTCCTGGCAGCTTTTTGCATTCAATGGTTATTCAACGATTCTGTGCTTTACACATCCATATTCTTCTGGTGCTTTTTAGCCTTGGGCGAACGAATCAACAGTTCTTTAAAGCAAGAAAAACATCAGCCATAGTTGCCAATTCTGATTTTAAAAGGAAGGCAGGATATAGTCTGGCAGGTCTGGATCATCAGGCTGGATGCTTTGCCAGGGAGTTATACCTGTTCCTATCAAAATGCTCGCTATTCCGAAGTTTTTGGCTCCTCGAATATCATAAGCGAGCTGATCGCCAATCATGACCATATTTTTGGTACCTGAGCGCAGATAGGCTTCCTGAAATATAGGATTGTATGGTTTCCCCAGGCGTGAGAATGTCAGATTCCTATGCCTGGGATATCGAAGAGCCAGAGCCGTTTCCAGGACAAGGCCCATGCTTCCTGCGGTAATCCCGAATTCTTCTTCATTTTTACGATAGATGAGATCAGGATTAGGAAGCAGGAGGTGGAAAGGCTGCTGTGCATCCATTTTTTTGAACAGACTGGACAGGGCCATATCCATATTCTCCAGGAAGGGGAATCCCATCTCATCGCAAATGACCAGCACATCCCAAGATTTGTATTCCTGAATGGGGACAATCTGGCCTCCTGCCTTTTCTACATAGGCCAGGGAATCTTGGGTTCCCAAGACAGCACATCCATGCCCCTGGAGGCTGTTCTTTTGGAAATAAGAAACAAGAAGGCTGCCTGAAGTGATGATGGCTTTTGCGTCTATGCTAAAGCCTAATTTTTGGAAACGAGCTACTGAAGTTTCCACAGAATGGGCGGCATCGTTCGTTAAAATAAAGTAAGGCTTTCCTATCGAATTGAGCTTTTCAATAAAGGGAATAGCACCAGGAATCGCTTCCTTCTGGTATACCAGAACGCCAAAAGCATCCAGGAGAATGGCTTCATAGCGTTCCAGAATTTCATGAATCTGTATCAGTCGGTTGTTCATGGCCTGGTTTCATCCGATTTGATTGCTGCAAAGGCTTTAAGCTGTGCAAGTGCGTTGATCTCATCCCTATTTACAATCATCATGCAACGGTCCAACAGGTTTGTAAAGGATTTGTACCCATGGCAGGTTTTATAAAGCTGGCGGCATAATTGTATAGCTTGCCTGAAATTACGAATGATGTCTCCTGGAGAAATGCTGGTATATTGCATAATAGTGGCGAAATTTTTTCCTTGCATCCAGGATTGAGATGCAAGCGCAAGACCAAAATCAGGGAGCTTGATTTCTTCTTTAATTCCCAGCATGGCTTCCATGCTTTGGGCAGGCTGAATCTGCTTAATTACATCTTTTTCCAATTTTTGGAACATCTTTAGAGTTTTCGGTTTTCTTCCGAAGTTTTTTTTGCTTTCAAAAACGAGAGAAACTAAAATGGTAAACAGGTCTGTTTCATTCTGCTCTTCAAAAAAACCGCTGAAAAAAAGCTCGGTAAGCTGGATTTCGTAGCCATTGACAAAGCAGGCAAAACGCCCTTTGGAAGTAAGACCACTTTGGGATATGTATCCTAATGCTTGCAGTAAGGTAAGTTTCTTTTTTACAAGCTTTTGCTGCTCTTCATGAATTTGTTTCTTCTTTTGTTTTCCCCCTGTTTTTTCAGCCAGAGAAAGCTGATGGAACGATCCCAGGCTTTTTTCGCAGGCATGAATGACATCCTTCCCTAAACGGTCATATAGAGCAAGGAGAGTACTATAAGAAAGATTGAACTGGCTCTGGATTTCTCCTAAATCGCCTTTAATGACTTGCTTTAGCTCTAATTGTGTTACCAAATCGCTACAAAGGTTGGTATAAACATACCCAACAGTGTCTATTCCTCTGCGACCTGCTCTACCTGCCATTTGCTGGTACTCTAAGGTATTGAGCTTTCTAACCTCGACACCATCGTATTTTTTTAAAGCATGAAAAACAACGCTTCTGGCAGGCATATTGATACCCAGAGCAAAAGTTTCTGTTGCAAAAAGCAATTTGATAAGCCCTTCTGTGAAAAGCTGCTCTACAATCTCTTTCATAGCGGGGATCATACCTGCATGATGGTATCCAATGCCTCGGATCAAAAGAGTACAAGGCTCTTGCTTTAACACGGCTTTCGGCAATTTATAGGCCTGTACCAGATCATAGACCCTCTGCTTCATTATATTTTGCTCTTTTTCATCAAGTAACTGGTATTTACGACAAAAAGAAGCATTCCATTCGCATTCTTTTCTGGAAAAAACAAAGTATAAAGCAGGATAGTGCTTATCTTTTCTTATTGTTTCCAAAATGTTTTCGATTGCCTGGTTGGAATTTTCTCTGAATTTGGCCCGTTCTATGAGAGAAATTTTTTTCATTTTTTTCGGCAGGCTTCGGAAAGCATCTTCATAGGAAAGAATGCCTTTGTTTTCTATGTAGCACAGCTCTTTTAAGGGAACAGGGCGTTTGTCTTCCTGCACCACCTCTATGACTTCAGAGCGAATCTTGCCGATCCATTGCGCAATTTCCATAACATTGGGTACAGTAGCCGATAGGCATAGGACTCTGATATGAGTGGGCGCAAAAATAATACTTTCTTCCCAAACAGAGCCTCTTTCAATATCATCGAGATAATGCACTTCGTCTAAAATCAAGTACATTACATTGTCGAATCTTTTAGGATCTTCAAAAATAGCGTTACGAAAGATTTCGGTTGTCATGATCAGGATAGGAGCTTCACTATTAAAACTCACGTCTCCTGTCATGATGCCAACCTTATCTCTCCCGAAAAGTTGTCCAAAATCTCGAAATTTTTGGTTGGAGAGGGCTTTGATAGGTGCGGTATAAAGTACCTCCTTACCTTCCTTAAGTGCTTTATTAATAGCATATTCAGCGATCAGCGTTTTACCTGAGCCCGTGGGAGCAGAAATGATTAATGATTTTTTTTGTTCTATGAATTGTATTGACTGTTCCTGGAATCTATCCAGGGATAAACCTCTATATTCCATATTTTTGTTCTCGGATTCCTAATCAAAGCTCAAGAGTCTTCATTGTCTTTCTGCAAAGGGGATTTTTGTTGAAAAAAATTCCATAACAAAAGCATAACGAAAAACCAGAAAAAAGCTTTGATACAATAAGATAAGTATTGGGGTAAAAAATTCCACAATGCATTGGATGCAAAATTGTTAATGGATGATTCTAAAAGATGGACAAAATTTTCCAAAATGCTATCAAAAAAAATCCCCATAACACTTGCGTAATTAATAATAAACAATATTAATAAAAAAAAGAAGAAAATTTTCATGATATTTTTAAAAAAATGTATTGGTCAAAATGATCCTGTGCAAAATGAGTAGTGCTATGGAAATAGCATCTACTCTTGAAATATGTGCAATAACATTTTGACTAAAACAATATCTTAAAAAAAATTAGCACTTAATAATTCTTAAAAGAAAGGCAATGCCCAAAACGGGGCACCCCAGAGTAATCAAAATGCATAAAAATCGAGATAGTCCTTGCATCAATAATGTTTTAGGCAGAACACAATAGATGCTGACAACAGATACAAGATGAGATGCATACAACACGAGATACCCCGCTACCCATGTTCCATAAGAAAGTAGCCAGGCAAAAAATAATCCCACAACAAGAGGCAGACAAAAGAAAGAGAGTGTGATGAAAATTTCCTGGAAACTCCCTGAGCTACGGAAAGCGAATATACTGATCTTGAGTCCTGCCATGAGAAAAGACAAAAATATTGTGGCTACCAAAAAAGAATGAATAGCCGATTTTAATATGCTGTATGACGCAACAAAAGAAAATATGTAGAAGAAAAAGAGAACTACCATCGCAGGCAAAAAGTATAAAGGATAGCTCTCGGCTTCAGGCTTTTCTGAAAGTGTTTCCCAGAAAAATTTTATATAGTTTCTAGTATTCTTGCCAAAGTTCATAAAGTCTTCTTTAGTAAGCAAAGGGGCTTGTTTCTCTTCATAATGCCCTAGCTCATTCTCTATATCTTGCCTTTTTCCTTTTACAAAATTTTTATATTCCATATTTTTTTCTCTGCAAAAATGATAAAGTTCATCGTCTATTTGCTATAAATCGCCTGCTTCATGGGCTGATCTTCATTGCTGAAAATTTTATAAAAAATAAAATCTTTCAACGTATCTGTAAACAAATAGGGCTTGCCATCTATTAGCACCTGGTTGGAAATAAGCCTGATTCCATGACTATAATCCACATAGTAGTCGACATGACCACTGTATACTGGCTGAATTGGCTTACCATCGAGTTTATGCCATCCATAGATTACCACCTTTCTGGGTTGTTCCGCTATGCGTTTGGAGAGGATGACATCTTTCTTGATGCCAGCGATGAGCTGTCCGTGTAAGCCTGATGCTGCTTTGAGCTGCTTTTCGATTTGCGTATTGTGTTCCACGAATCGAGAAACCTGTTCGTTAGAATGGCCAACGGGAGTATAGCTAAAAGGAGAAAGTCTGATTTCTGCCTTTTGAAAAATATGATCGCTGATTTTGGCAGTTATCAAAGAGGCACCGAATTCTGATGCAATGCTTTGAGCAGTATAAGGATTCATGGGAATGCGGCAAAAATCACTATCGGTGCCAACGGCAAGATAGTCTGGCATTACTTCATAGGTGACTGTATGAGAAACGCCGTTGGCATCTTTCCTTTCTTCCGTTATACTCACCAGATTTCTCAAAAAATCAGGGATGTTTCCAGAGGCTATGGCTTTGTAGATTTCTTCTTCCCTTTCATTCAGAGGTAAAGAGCTGATCCTTTTCATAAAAGCAGAGCCAGTCTCGGATTCCCTGCTTCTTTCAGGTATGTTGAGTTCTCGTATTGTGATAATGGCAGAGGTAGAGACAAGAGAAGAATAGGCACGTTTACCAAAATACACATAGTCTTTATTTTCTTTGGTTGTTCCGCTCACGAGACTATGGATGAAGCCATTCAGCTCTACCTGCCTTGTATGGAGAATCACTTTATCAGGGTTTGTATGTAAGATAATAGATATCCTTCCTTCCAAAGCCTTATTCCATAGTATGGGATTTTTTTCTTCTACAGTGAACAGAAAGTGCCCTGAAAGATATTGTTTCATGAGATTGCTTCTGTACCAAGTCCCGCCTGTTGGCGAAACTATGGGCTGCCCATTATAAATAACAACGCTATCGTTGTAGGCTAACACGCATAAATATTTATCATTGCCTGATTTTAACCATTTTGCTATTTTATCGCCATGCAGGCTATTTTCATAGCCGTAGTTGCTGTCAAGAAAAGCAATTCGCACGATATTTTGCGGAATCTCGTCTACAGCATTGAGATAGCTGAAAATAAATCGTCCTCCTCCGCTATGTCCATTCAGAACGATCTGCGGATTCCATTGCAAAAAGAGTCCTTGTATGCTCTCGACAATCGCTTTGATTTTTTTCCCTGAATCAGATGTATTAGAAGCCCAGAGAGGCCAGCTTTTTTGTGTTGTTTCCAGATAAACAACCACAACGGTTTTATCTTCCAGAGCCTTTCTTATAAATCTTGTTTGCGCTCCGATATGCTGTATATCGAAATGCCAGTCGTCCCCGCTTTGCAGCTTTTTGCCAAAAGTCTGCTCAATAGTATTTCCATTAGGCAAGGCATAGAAAATCAATAGAACCTGGTTCTCTTTCCCAAAACCTTTTAAAGGAGCATGGATCACAATGCGTGTGTTGGCAGGGGTGTTCTTGATAACCATCTGTTGTTCCTCAAAATCTCCCACCACTTGAAAACCAGGTAATAGCTGTGCTTGAATAACAAGAGCAAAAGCCACTAAAATTAATACTATTTTCATACAATGCCTTTCTGAAGAAAACAAAATCCAAGATAAAGAGTATCAAGAATATGAAATAAACATAATTTCCGAATAAATTGCAATATTAATCTTTTTTATAACAGAATTTTTTTGAAATTTCTTGTTTTAGTCAAAATGTTGTTGAACATATTTCAAGAGAAGATATAAATAGTGCCTTCTTTAAAAGTATGCTAGAACCGCAAAATGGAGTAGATGCTATTGCCATAGCACTACTCATTTTGCACAGGATCATTTTGGCCAATACATTTTTTGAAATTTTTTTTGGGAACTAAAATTTTCCAGAAGCATCCAATTATCTGCTAAAACAAAAGGCTTTAAATGGATATTATCGAATCAGGCTATCTTTGAAAGGTTGAAATGTATGAAAAAAGGAATGCTTGTTTTGTTATTTTTGCTTTTTTCTTTGGTTTCTTGTAAGGAAAAACCAGGGGATAAGCCTAAAAATAAGATAGATAACCAAGGTTGGGAATCGTCTAAAGCAGAAAAAATTCCCAGTGCATGGCAAAAAGAGAAGGGAATGGGGGATTTTGCACAACTGGAATTGAAAAAAGAGGTTGTAGCCATTGAACAGAAAGAACCCGTAAAAGAAGGGGAGAGGGAAAAAGAGGCGAATGAGCTTTATCAGAATCTTAGAAAAGAAATTTCAGCGAATAAAGATGCAAGAGATATTCGGGACAAGCTGGTAGAAAAGTATGCTGATTGCCGTCATGCTGTTCTAGGAGCATTGGAATACGCTCATTATCTTGCACGGAAAGACGATAAAGAAGAAGCGGTCAAGGCCTATGAGCAAATCATAAATAAATGGCCAAATTCTTCGGAAAAATGGCAGGCAATCCATAGCTTACAAAACATCACCAATACCTATCTTTATCTTTATAACTATGGGACATTCCACTCGCTGGATTCGAGTAATCTGCAATTCTATCTCCAGGGAAACAACATCGCCGAGGTAAAACTCACGATTTATGAAGTGGATTTAGTAAAGATGGTAGAGGAAGGAATCCACCCTCAAAGCCCTGCTGTTCCTGAACATGCCAAAGAGGTTAAATCCTGGATGGAAAAGGCCCAGGAAAAAAATAACAACTGGTTCTATAAACAAATCAAGCTCCCTAAGCTGGAAGCTGGACACTATCTTTTATCGGCATCGGCCAAGTATTTTACCATGAACACTCTTTTTTCCACATCACGCCTTGCTCTCCTGAGCAAAAATGATGATACCATGTTGCTTTGTTGGGGAAAGGACATTGTGGAGAAAAAAACAGCAGGTGTATCGAAAGTCTTGATTCTCAAAGGGAGCGATGTCATTCACAAAGGAATGACCAATGCAGACGGAGTCTTTGCTGCCAGCATAAGCAACAAAGCAAAGGAATCGAGCCAGTACGTTGCTATTATGGATTCCCCTCTAGGCCAGGCAGCCTCCAGTGCCTATTATTCCTGGTACAACTATGAGAGAAATATTGGCTATTGCTATACGGATCGCCCTGTATACCGTCCAGGACAAAAAGTTTACTTCAAGGGCATTTTTCGCAATCAAGAAGGCGCAAAAGCAAAACAGACAGTCCGTGTAACGATTCATGATAATAACTATAAGACCATCTACGAAAAAGACCACATCACCAGCGAATTTGGCACAGTGCATGGAGAATTGGATATTCCCGCAAAGGCAAGCCTGGGCTACTATCAGGTTACTATGTCGGGAACTGCCTATGCCAATACCAGCTTCGAGGTTGAGGAATACAAAAAGCCCGAATATGAGGTTTCAGTTGTAGCATCGAAAAGCCAGATCGCTCAAGGCGATACGCTATCTGTTCTGGCAAAGGCTGTATACTATTTTGGCGAACCTGTAAAAGAAGCGGACGTAGAATATAAGATTTACCAAAGTCAGTACTGGCATAGCCCACAATGGCATGAACCAGGAGAAGACTGGGGCTGGTTTAATGTAGAAATTCAAGATGATTATGAAATGTCGCCTTTCCACGGGAGAAAATCCTACCATCGCCATTATCATTACCCCCAAAACCAGGAAAGCTTATGCCATCAAGGTCAGGGCAGGCTGAATGAAAAAGGCGAAATAGAGATCACCTACCCTACAGAAAAAAGAGAGGGCCAGGACTGGCGATATAGAGTAGAAGTGTCTGTCATAGACAAAAGCCGAAGAAGCATATCTTCGTCTGCCTCTGTTTTGGCTACCTATACAGCCTTCCATCTTTCTCTCAGGTCGGATCGCTGGTACTATCGCTCAGGAGAGAAGGCCATCATCACGATTCGTAGCCAGGAATACAATGGCAAGGCGGTTTCCGTCCCCATCAGGCTGGCAGCATCCTACATGGAAAAATCAGACTATGTGACCCTTTTCACAAAAGAACTCAAAACCAATGAGCAAGGCTTGTTGAATTATGAATTTTCCCCTGATGGCAATGGAAACTATCTTTTTGTCGTGGAAACAAAAGACAATGCTGGACGCAGAATTTTTGCTCAACATAGCTTCTGGGTCAGCGATCCAGGCTGGAGATCTCCTGTTATTTATAGTGGTCTGGACATCCAGTTGGAAAAGAAAACATTCCTTCCTGGAGAGAAAATTCGAGGGATTGTTACATCAGGCCATGAATCCTCTTATGTGCTTCTTACTCTGGAAAACCATAGAATCCAAAAATACCAACTCATCCATCTGAACGGAAGCTCTTTTTCTTTAGACGAAACCATTACCGAAGACTGTGAGCCTTTTGTCAATGTTTCTGTAACAATGCTGGAACAAGAGGGCCTTCTGGTTAAGTCTGTGAGGGTTACAGTGCCTCCCGTTCGTTCTTTCCTGAAAATTGGCGTGGCAAAGAATAAGCCTCAATATAACCCAGGAGACAATGCCGTATATACCATAAAAATAGCCGATTGGAAAGACAATCCTGTAGAAGCAGAATTTTCCTTTGGGCTTGTGGATGAAGCTATCTATGCAATCCGTGCAGAAAGCACACCCGACATCCGTCAGGCTTTCTATGGGCAGGCATTTGGCAGTGTACAGACAAGCAGCTCTTTCCAGTTCTATTCTCAAGGATATGGAGAAAAGAGCAAAAACAGTGCAAAGGGGATGCCTGCACCTTCTATGGCAATGGAAAAATCTGCCAAACAAGAGATGGCTTTGGCAGACAAAGAGCAGGCAGGAGGAGCGGGGCTAGTGCAGCCTAAAGTACGCACGGAATTTGCCGATAGTGGAGTATGGAAACCTTCTGTTGTCACAGACAAACAGGGTATAGCCAGGATCGCTTTTACCATGCCTGATAATTTAACGACATGGCGTGCAACGCTAAGGGCAATAGATGCTAAAAGCCTGGTTGGACAAACTCTGGACAAAGTGATTGCCCGAAAAAATCTCATGGCAAGACTACAAACCCCTAGAACCTTTACAGAACGAGACAAAGTAACGATTTCTGGCGTGATCCATAATTATCTTAGCAGCACGAAAGATTCTGTATGCAGGCTAAAGGTAGAAGGGGCAAAGCTTTTGGGGGATTTCGAGCAAAAGATTACCCTGGAGCCTGGCAAAGACAAGAGAGTAGACTGGGTGATCGAAGTAACATCCCTGGACAAAGTAGTTCTGGAGCTTTCGGCACTGACCAATGAAGAATCCGATGCCATGCGTCTTACCATCCCTGTGATTCCCTATGGAATCCAGAGTCGCCTGAGCCAATCTGGCGTATTTGCAGAAAAAACAGAATTTTCCCTGAACCTGCCAGACAACTGTGATCCCCAAAGATCCAAGCTCATCATCCGAGTAAAGCCTACCATAGCAGGCTCTATGCTAGAGGCACTAGAATATCTCGCAGGCTACCCCTATGGCTGCGTAGAACAGACCATGAGCAAATTTTTACCCTCGGTCATTGTTGCCCAGGTTTTACAAAAATTGCAGATGCGCCATGCCAGGCTGGAACAAGAGCTTCCCAAGTATGTAGCCAAAGGAACGGAAAGACTCTATGATTTTCAGCATAGCGATGGCGGTTGGGGATGGTGGAAGCAAGATCAGACAAATCCCTATATGACGGCATACGTTATTTATGGACTCAGCATAGCAAGCGGAGCCGATTTTTCCATTGACAAGGGAGTCATAGAGCGAGGCCTCAAGGCACTGGAAAACCTGATTCCCCAGGAAAAAAGCCTGGAAACCCTTTCCTATATGGTATTTTCCTATGCTCAGGCCAGAAAGCCTAAAGCAGAGTGGCTAAATAGTCTCTACGAAAGCAGAGAAAAAATGGACAACTATTGCAAAGGCATCTTCCTCTTGACCCTGAAAAAACACAACGATAAGCGCGCCGATGATATATTTGCCTTGCTTCTGAAAAACGCCCAAGAAGAAAAAGACTATGCTTATTTCAAAGGACGAGGAAGCTATGGCTGGACAGACAGCGATATCGAAAGCACGGCCTATTGCATGAAGGCAATCGTGAACATGGACACAGAGCATCCTTTGCTCGCCAAGATGCTGCGATGGCTAGAAATCAAGAAGCGAGGCAACAGCTACAATTCTACCAAAGACACAGCAAGCGTTGTTTTCGCTCTGGCCGAGTATCTGGAACACTCAGGAGAATTGAACCACGACTATAGTGGAGTCATTTTGCTCAACGGACAGGAGCACGCTTTTGCTTTTACAGAAAAAGAAAAGAATGTGCAACAAAAAGAAATCATGCTTATCCCGAATGCTCTTTCCAATAAGATAACCATCCAGAAACAAGGCAAAGGTAAGGTATACTACACAGCCTATCTTGACTACTACAGCAAAGAAGAAAAAATTCCGTTTTCGGAAAATGGTATCAGCGTCAAACGAGAATACTTCAGAATGGTTCCCGAAAAGCAAAAAGACGGTAAAATTATCTATGTACCTTATCCCCTGGGCGATCATATCAAACAAGGAGAAATCATAGAGGTCGTTCTCACGCTGAAAGGTGTAGGAAACTATAGCTATGTCATGCTGGAAGATTACAAAATAGCAGGCTGTGAATTCGAAAAAGAAAAAGATTCACCCCGAAATCCCTATTATTACTATTACTGGTCAAACCGAGAGGAAAGAGATGATCGCCTTGTGGTCTTCTTCACCTACTATTCCTCAGAAGAACGCAAGATTTCCTATCGCCTCAGAGCAGAAATTCCAGGCGTATACCATGCCATGCCCGCAAGAGCAGAGATGATGTACTTCCCTGAAATCTCAGGCCATTCCTCCGAGAAAAAGCTAGCAATAGTTGAGGATTAGCAATAGACTGGGGATTTATCCCATCGCTTTATGGACTTAAAAGTCATAGATTTTAGCTTTTAACATCTTGTATCTCAACAAATTGTAGCCGCAGGGTTGCGCCAAAAAAAGACGTGTCTGCTCAAAAGCCTAACACCAGCGCAATCCCTGCGCCTTTCCTCAATAGCCTCATAACAGATTGTAGCCGCAGGGTTGCGCCCAAAAAGACGTGTCTGCTAAAAAGCCTAACACCAGCGCAATCCCTGCGCCTTTCCTCAGTAGCCCCGGGCGTAACTGGTATTGCGCTCAAGCAGAGACTTCAGTGTAACCAATATTTTTCACCACGAAGGACGCGAAGAACACGAAGGAAAAAAGGGAAATAATATTTTTTGTATTTTTTTTCGTGTTCTTCGTGTTCTTTCCTTCGTGTTCTTCGTGTTATAAGCCTTAGTATTAAAGACATTCTTAACACAGCGCAACAACGGTTACGCCCAATAGCCCCTAACGAAATGGATCGAAAAAATTTTGCCAATCCAGCCACAAATTTAGACCATCACAAGCGACTAAGACAATTTTTATCTTTATCCTGAGCCAATATCTGCAAACATGAGCTTTTCTCAACCAAAAACAAAGGCAAAAGCTTCTCCCTTCCGTATTTAGGAACCAACCACTCTTTCACCTTAGCTGTAGTAAACTGAGCAAACAAAAAAATATCACCAATACGAAGCAATCGAAGAACCTCATCCATCTTAGGAATCAACTTAAAACGCTCATTAATCTTAGCAACGCCATACTCACAACGAAAAACCTTCACCTTACGCTCCTCCATATTCTTCAAAATCAAACCACGAAGATACGCCTTCTTATTTTCTATTTCCTTTTCCTTATCCATCAAAATACGATACTCTCGAATCCATTCATTCATTTGATCCATACAAATTTCCTTCAAAATTTTACATCCTGTCCAAAGGGCTCCTTACCGCCCTACCTCCTTTATTCAGCACATGAGTATAAATCATAGTAGTACTCACATCACTATGACCAAGAAGTTCCTGAACAGTACGAATATCATAACCATCTTCTAACAAATGAGTTGCAAAGCTATGCCGAAATGTATGGCACCCCACATGCTTCAAAATGCCAGTTTTTGCTACAGCCTGCTTCACCGCTTTTTGAAGTACAGTCTCATCAAGATGATGACGACGAACCACTTTCGACATAGGATCCACACTCAATTTAGATGCAGGAAAAACATATTGCCATGCAAACTCCTTCTGCGCATT
>CALKWO010000163.1 GCA_938003875.1 uncultured bacterium | reverse complement strand
CATAACAAGCTGTCTTGTATTCAATTAAAAATGGGGAAGTTATTTAATTCTCATCACTAAAGGCAATATATGAGAAAAGAGACATGCTTAAAGTATTTCCAGGCACACAAAGGAGCAGTGCTTTGTGTCGCTATAAGCCCTGATGGGAAGATGCTGGCATCAGGTGGAGAAGACGGTAATGCAATCCTTTGGGATTTTGAAAGCGGAGAGCAGCTAAAAGAGTTGGCCAAGCTACCTCAGGCTATTTTAAGCCTGTGCTTTCATCCCTCGGAAAGCCAAATAGCTATTGGCAGCGAAAAAGAAATCTCGGTCTGGAGCATCCAGGAGGCAAAGCCTCTTTATAGTATAGACTATCCCTATTGGGCAAATGCTCTTATGTGGGATTCGGAAGGAATCTATCTTGCCTATGGCGGATATGACAACAGCGTATTTCTGTGGAATACAAAAGAGCAAAAAAAAACGATGTCTCTGTATGGACATGAGCAGGAAATCACCTGTCTTTCTTTCAATCCTGAGAAAACCAGGATAGCATCAGGCTCTAACGACCATACAATCAAGATTTGGGATATTCAGGAAGGCAAATGTCTGTGTAGCCTGAATGAACATTCTATGGGAATTACAGGCATTTCCTTTAACAAAGAAGGAAACAAGCTCGCATCCTGTTCCCTGGATGGGACGATTCGAATCTGGAATGTACAGTCAGGCATCTGCATGTATTGTTTACAGCATGACAGGGATTGGCTCACAGACTGTTCTTTTCTAAGCAATAGCCAAAAGCTCGTATCTTCCTCAGGTATGGACATGGCAATCGCTGAAGGAGAAAATTCTATAGCTCTATGGGATATGGAGAGTGCGAGATGCGTAGAGAAGTTCTATAATCATGATTTCCCTATTACCAAAATTTGTACCAGCAGAAATGGGAATCAAATGGTATCCTGCGACTTGGGAGGAAAAATTGCCCTGTGGGATTTTTCCTGCTATATGGAAGAAGAAAATCAAAACAAAGCTTCTCTATCGCCCGATGTCCTTCCTTGTGTTTTAACCATTGATGATGATGAATGGATTCAACGTCTTATAAAATCTGCCTTAAAGAAAGATTACAGGATTATCACTGCTGCCAATGGAAAAGAAGGTTTTTTGCAAGCACAAAAAGAAAAGCCTGATCTGATTGTTCTGGACATTATGATGCCAGAGATGGATGGATGGGAGCTGATCAAAAAATTACGCTCCGAACCTGAGTTTTTGCTTACGCCTATCATCTTTTTAACAGCACTGGACAGTCCTGAAGACAGGGTCAGAGGGCTTAAGCTAGGAGCTTCTGACTATATGTCGAAACCTTTCAACAGCCAGGAATTAGCGGCAAGAGTCCAAAAATTGATTTCTTTTAAAAGACAAATAGAAAAGAGTGTAGAGCAAAAAAAATTGACTTTACCTTCCTCGCGTAAATCTGCCTTGAGTGGAAAATTAGAGCATATTTCTCTTGTCAGTATTCTTAAAGTGATAGAAACAGAAAAACAGACAGGTGTGCTTGTTTGTTCCGAAGAAAAAATTACACAAAAAATCTACTTCAGAAGTGGCCATATTGTTCTTGCAGGAGAAGAGAACGCAAAGGCAATCGAGGAAATGGTTTTATACTTTTCTCAACAACGCAAAGGATTGTTTGACTTTTGGCTCGCTCCAGTAGAAGAGGGCAAAGAGCTTGTCACTATCAGTAGCTTGCTGTATAGGAAATTATAGTTTTAATGCTAAATACACTTTAATCTATATTCCAATCTTAGCCCCGAAGGGGCGGAATATCATAGCCAGGGGCAACGCTCCTGGTAATTTGCTGAAAACGCCAATTTCTGAGGCACTATGAAACGATCTTATTTGGATATAATTCTATTTTTTCCTATTTTATTAGTAGGAATTTGCGAAATTTATGATCTCTACCAAAAATTTTCCTACTTTGGTATAGGAAAGCTTTTTTTGGTTGTAATAGTATTTTCCTTTTTTTATAAGCAAAAAAAAATACAAAAATCTTTCCAGCTTCAGAACGAACAATTTACAGAAAAAATATCACGCTTGCAAGCCATTATAGAACAATGCCCTAGCTCCATCGTTATAACCAACATAAAAGGCAATATAGAATATGTGAACCCCATGTTCTCTAAGGTTACAGGATACAGTAGAGAAGAAGTTATGGGAAAAAATCCTCGCTTTTTGAAATCAGGAGAAACAAGCCAGGAAGAATATAGAACACTATGGAAGACTATCCATTCTGGCAAGCAATGGTATGGTCAATTCCATAACAGGAAAAAAAATCAGGAACTTTACTGGGAACTGGCATCGATTTCTCCTATACTCAATGCCAAAGGGCATGTCACACATTTTTTCGCTATCAAGCAAGACATTACCGAACTAAAAAAAATCCAGGAAGATCTGGTGAACGCAAAACAAACCGCAGATCTTGCCAACAAGGCCAAGAGTATATTTCTGGCAAACATGAGCCATGAAATCAGAACACCCATGAATTCTATTATAGGTATGGCGGATCTTTTGTGGGAAACACCTCTGAATCAAGACCAAAAACAATATGTCCAGATTTTTAGAAATGCAGGGGAAAACCTTCTCAATTTGATCAATGACATATTGGATCTTTCTAAAATAGAAGCAGGGCATTGTCATTTAGAAACAATCGAATTTGATCTGGCACAAATGATCGAACAAATATCGCAAGTCATGGCTCTCAAGGCACAGAAAAAAGGCCTGGAACTTTTGTTTCATATTGCTAATGATACTCCTGTGAAACTTTTAGGGGATCCGCTTAGATTGAGACAGATTTTGATCAATCTGATAGGGAATGCCATTAAATTTACAGAAAAAGGAAAGATCCTTGTTCGGATTTGTCCTAACCCTCAAAGTACAATGCCTGGAAATCTGCTTTTTAGTGTTTCCGATACTGGTATCGGGATATCCAAAGACAAACAAAATAGAATTTTTGAAAATTTTATGCAGGCGGATTCTTTTGTCGGCAGACGATATGGTGGAACAGGATTAGGCTTGAGTATATCCAAAAAAATTGTAGAATTGATGAAAGGGCGAATCTGGGTAGAAAGCGAAGAAAATCATGGTAGCGTTTTTTCTTTTACCGCCCAATTCGGTATATCGGAAATGGCATCTATACAGGCAGCTTCTCAAAAATTGCCTGTTATCGCCAATATAGGGCTTTCCGAAGAGGGAGGGAGGAAAATTTTACTGGTGGAAGACTCGCCTGATAACCAGGTGCTTATGCGGGCCTATTTCAAAAATTTACCTTATATTTTAGATATCGCAGAAAATGGGCAGGTGGCTTTGGAAAGATTCAGGAATTCTTCTTACGATCTTATTTTGATGGATATCCAGATGCCTGTTATGGATGGCCACACTGCCACAAAGGAAATCCGCAAGTATGAAGCAGAAAAAAATCTTCCGCAAACACCTGTCATTGCTCTAACAGCCTATGCTCTAAGAGAAGAAATGGAAAAATGTATGGAGTATGGCTGCAATGCTCATTTAAGTAAGCCCATAAAAAAGGCTGAGCTTATAGCAACTATAGAAAAATATCTAAAAAAAACAAAGGAATCATCATGAGTGCAGATAAAATTATTGTTCATATAGATGTTGATTTGGAGGAGATTGTCCCTGGATTTCTGCAAAACAAAAAGAAAGACATAATAACGATGCAAAATGCCATTCTATCCCAAGATTTCGAAACAATCGAAGTACTAGGCCACAGAATGAAGGGAGCAGGAGGAGGCTATGGCTTTGATGAAATAAGCAGGATTGGTGCTGATATAGAAAAAGCAGCATCACAAAAAAAACAGGAAAAAATTCAACTTTTACTACAAGAACTAGAGCAATATCTATCTTGTGTTGAAGTCATATATGAGTGATTTTTAAATGATATATTTTAAAAGAGGAAAAAAATGGACTATGATCTTATTGTTTTAGGAGCCGGCCCTGCTGGCTATGTCGGTGCCATACGAGCATCTCAGTTAGGTCTTAAAACTTTGGTTTTGGAAAAAGAAAAATTAGGGGGAGTTTGCCTGAATGTTGGCTGCATTCCTTCTAAATCGCTGATCCATCTTGCAGAAAATTTTTATTCCCTTAAAGAATGGGAGAAAATGGGAGTCCAGATCCATTACCAGGGCTTTGATTATAGCAAGGTACATGCTAAATCCAGACAGGCAGCCGATAGACTGGCTAAGGGTGTCGAGTTCTTGCTCAAGAAAAATAAAGTAGAAGTCGTTTTTGAAGAAGGAAAAATAACAGATCCCAATACAATCACTACAGCCTCTGGAAAAAAGCTGACAGCTAAAAATATACTCATTGCTACAGGATCAAGGCCAAAAAGTCTTCCAGGCTTTGCCTTTGATGAAAACGATATTCTGTCTTCAACAGGCATTCTGATGATGCCTAAACTTCCCAAAAGTCTTTTGATACTTGGCGCAGGAGCGATTGGTGTTGAATTTGCTCATATTATGAATGCGTTTGGAGTAGATGTACACCTGGTAGAAGCTTTAGACCAGATTTTGCCTATAGAAGACGAAGAGTCTGCGGAAATTCTTGCTAAACTTTTTAAACGACGCAAAATCAAAATTTCCACAGGTACAAAGGCACTTTCCTGCGAAAAAAAGGAAAACCTTTTTGACATCACGCTAGAAAAAAAAGATGGCACTCGTAGCGTTGTGCAGGCAGAAAAAATCCTGGTAGCCATTGGAAGAACACCCAACACAGAAAATATTGGCCTGGAAAACGTAGGGATTGCCTGTGACCGTGGTTTTATAAAAGTAGGCGATTATTATCAGACTCAGGTTCCTGGCATTTACGCTGCTGGAGATATTATCCCTATGCCTCTTTTAGCCCATGTGGCATCTAAAGAAGCGGAAATCGCAGTAGAGCATATAGCGGGGAAAAATCCTGAAAAGGCAATCCCCTGGCAAAATATCCCTTCCGCAGTCTATTGTGAACCGCAAATAGGAAGTTTTGGCTATACAGAAAAAAAAGCAAAAAGCGAAGGAATTCCCTATTCTAAAGCTGTTTTCCCCTATAGGGGAGTAGGAAAAGCCGTTGCTACGGAAAATAGTGATGGTCAGGTAAAAATCCTTTTCGATCCTAAAACAAAAGAAATTTTAGGAGCGCATATCGTAGGAGCAGAAGCAACAGAATTGCTTCACGAAATTTTATTAGCCAAAACAGCCGAGCTTCTGCCTCTTGATATAGCCAGTATGATTCATGCACATCCGACTCTTTCCGAAGGTGTCATGGAAGCCATGCGTTCTGTAGAGGGTTGGGCGATTCATGCGTAGAGCATATAAAATCTGATATAAAAAGTGTTATTTCCAAAGGCAAATTTATGGAAAGTATGGAATTACAAATTGCTCGATGCGCTGTTGAAACAGAATTGCTGAAAGACGAAGAAATCTGGGATGCACAGGAAATACAAAAACTTTGCAGGGAAATGAATTTGAAGCTTCCTCTTTCTCAGATAATATTAAAAAAATACCTGCCTAAGCCAGAACATCGAAACATTTATCTCACGTATATTATAGATACATTGGAAATATTACAAATCAGGGAATACCTTGATCCTTATATGATGGAGCTAGGCTCTTTTTGGGAAGAAGCAATTGCCTCAGAATATAACGATCTTAGAGGCATTGACCTGACTCTGGCTCAAAAGGCCGCCAGAGAATTCCGCGATTTTGATATGTTTGTAAGCGTTCCTTATATTTTAATACTCCAGAATATAAAAAAATGGGATAGCAAAAACAATATTCCTTATAGCAGCATAAGCCGTAAAACCGATCTGGAATCCTTTTGTGAACGTAACAGAGGGAAAAATCTTCTGCCTTTAAATTCCTCTATCCATCAACTAGCACGAAGTATTCTAAGCATCAGAGAAGTCGAGAAAGCAATAGAAATCCAAAAAAAACTGGAAGAAAAAAAATTTTCTATTCCTATAATCCATATATTGATTGAAAGATATTCCTTAGAAGCGTATCTTTTGCACGCTCTTTTGCTTTCTCAGATATATTGTGAACACAATTCTGTACAAATACGATGGAACGATCTTTGCCTTCAAAAAATCAGGATGCCAGCAGGCTTTATCCCTAAAATAAAAGCTGCCCAGATAGAATGCGCTGAATTTTTACAATGGTCATTCAAACTTTCCTGGCTCCACTTTAGTCCAAAAGAACAATTGGAAATTTTGAAAATTCTGGAAAAGAAAGTTTCGCGTCAAAAATGGAATGAATGCGTTGATATTTCCAACAACTTACAAGAAAGAAAATTGCCTTTATCTTTATTAAAGATATTGGCTTTAAGCTATACAGTAAGCCAGGAGGATTTGTTATCATCGGTTCTTTCTGCTGTTTATAAAGTCCCTGATTCTAAAATTTCTCAAGCCTTGCAGAATTGTGAAGAGAATTTTCTGAAAGACACAGAAGAAGAATATACTGAAGAACAACCTTCGACCGAAAAAGCTTCTGATTCGGAAAGCATTCGCTCCAAGGAAACATCTGTAATCAAAGTAGCCCCCTATTCCAAGGATATGCTAGGGCAAACCATGGCAATTTCTGCAACGCATCTGAAGAGAAAAAGGCCGAAAAAAGGTGCAGAAACTGAAGAGATAAAAGCATCAGAAACAAAAGCCTTAGAATCTAAAATGGTAGAAGCCAAGGTACTGGATATAGCAGATCAGGAAAAATCTTCGAGTCGTATCTCCGTTTCAGAAGATATGCTCAGGATTCGCATGGCATTACAAGAAAAAGCCTTGGATATAAATGATCTGGTTCGTGTTCTATGGGACCGTCCTGAAGAGCAGGGCAAATCCCTTTGGAATACACTAAGAGAAAAAGACTATATAACCCAGAAAAACCATGATGATCTTAGCCAAAGGCCTCTTTTGCCCATCCAGAGTCCTATAGCAAAGGGGAGTAATCCAAAAGACCTGCAACTTTCCCAGGTTCTGTCAAACTATAACATGCTTACACGCGAACAGCTACAAAGCCTTTTCCGCCTACAAAATACGCTGAGAAGTCTGGATGCCTCTATAAGCTTGGAAGAGTTGATCCTAAAGACAAAGCTGATAGGCCAGGAAATCTTGATACCTTTAATAGAAAGGCAAAATGCAATCCAGAAAGAAAGCATTTCTCAGCCTTTAAAGGAAACATCCAGAGTAGAGAGGGCAAATGTATTCAACAAGCTCAGGCAAACGATGCAGGTGCAATTGCCTGAATCCAAAAAGAAGACGAAGCGTCCTCTGGTTTATTCTGTACTGGCATTGATAGCATTATGCCTTGTCTGGTTTATACTTTCGCCTCAGCCCTTGCCCAAAAAAATATTACCAGAGAAAAACAACGATCTTATTGTTCAAAAGCCAGCAGAGCCTGTAACCCCTGTGTCTCCTAAAGATACACAGCCTCAGCAGGAAAACAAGACAAAAGAAGAAGTAAAAGCATCTCCAGAAATAGCTAAAGAAACAATAAAGACAATACCACCTACTGCGATTTCTCTGGAAACTGCCAAAGTATTTGGAGAACAATCTCAAATTCTTGTTCAAGGCAAATTTTCTATTGAACCTCCTTTACAAGAAAAAATAAAAATACAATGCTCTTTATGGGACAGCCGCAGAAAGAATAAAACAGGAGAACAATGGATATTGTCTGGCAATGCTTTTTCTTTTGCTATGACAAAAATCCCTTTGCCCCTGGAATATGGATTTTATTATGTGCGTCTTTTCTTGCCGCCAGAAGAAAAAATGCCTTTGGCATCGAAAGAAAATGAATGGTGGATTCCTTTCACCTATGGGACTGCTTCGGAAATCAAGAGAGCACAGGCACTAAAACTTAGTGATTCACAAAAAAAATTAAGAAAAATCCAAGAACTTCATCAAGATTTTCTTGCTTTTGTAAAAAGACCAGAGCAGGAAGCGAGGAGTCAATGGAAGTCTTTTTCATCGAGATGGGATAAACGTATGCAGAATGTTATCTCAGAGATGGAAGAATATCATCGTAAATCTTGGATTTCCTGGGATGTCTACTTTTCAAAAGAAATGCTTTCCTGGTTAGAACAAATGCAAACAGATTATAGAAGCTTTCAGGATTGGATGGAAGCACTTTCTCTTATTCTCCCTTCTTTTAGCCAGAAAGGTTTTGGAGAATATTGGCAAAGAGAAATTGGCATGGAACAAGAATACCAGACGAACCTGCTTTTATTCCTGGAACAAAAATAGGTCTGGCGATAAAAATCCTAAACGGGCGTATTTTAAGGTTGGGGGATAGCCAAAAGAGAACCACGGATGAACACAGATAAACACGGATAATAATTTTTTTTCATAATATTGTGATTACTTGATAGTTTTGTGAATTTTAAACCACAGAGGCACAGAGAACACAGAGAAATATATTCAAGATATAAAATATTTCTATCCCTTGAGCGTTATTCTACTACGCTCAAGGATTGATAAAATCCTCCAAAAAATCGTATCAAAGGGCAATTCGATTTTGTTTTTTTAGTGAAATAACATGATAACAAGGAAAATTTTAGAAAAAAATCGGATTTTGTTGGTAGAGGATGACGAAATCAATCAATTGATTATTTGTGAATTATTAGAAGATAAAGGCATGACGGTCATTGTCGCCAACAATGGACAAGAAGCATTAAAAATACTTGAAGAAAAAGAGTTTGATCTTATTTTCATGGACATTCAGATGCCGATAATGGATGGCTACCAGGCAACCAGAGAACTACGAAAAAATTCTCGTTTCCAAGATTTACCTGTTATTGCCATGAGTGGTAGTTCTTCTGAAGTGGATAGAGAAATGGCAATTCTTTCTGGCGTAAATGAGTGTATTCCTAAACCCATAGAACCTGATCAAATATTCTCGATTTTAGAAAAATATTTCAATAGCCCTGTCGAGCAGAAGCATTCGACAGAAAAAAAAGAAGCTGAGAAAATCGAAAAAGAAAAAGAGAAAGAATTTGCCAAAATTGATGGTATCAATATTCAGGAAGGATTAGCAAGATATAGCGATGATGAAAAAGCCTACAAAAGAATTCTTCTTTTGTTTTCTGAGAGCTATGGCAATAGCCTGGACGAAATGGAAGCATTTTTGGAAAGAGGTGAACTTCAAAGAGCAAAACACCTTGCGCATACAGTGAAGGGATCGTCAGGTGTCATTGGAGCAAAGCGTCTCTATGAAAGAATGCGCAATCTGGAGGCTGCCATCAGTGAAAAAAACTGGAAAAATCAGCTCACTCATGCTAAAGAAGAGATGAAAAAAATTATATCAGCACTTTCTGTTTTGAAATCGGAAGAAAATCCTAAATTTGGAGAGGAGAAGGATTCCCAATCTGTCGATGTGTCAAAAATTTTTTTTATTCTTGATGAAATGCGTGAATTGATGGAAGATGATAACACAAAAGCCTTAGGCTATATTGAGATACTTAAGAACTTCTGCTATCCTCTTAAAATTCAGGAAGATTTAATTCTCTTAGAAAAAACGATGCAAGTCTATAATTTTGAAAAGGCACTGAAAATATTATCCAATATAAAAAATAATTTGGCAATGCCATGTTAGAAAGGAAGAAAATCTATGGAAGAAGTTCAAAAGCCTAGTATACTGATTGTGGACGATAGCCCAGAAATCGTAGAAATTCTCGATAGAATTTTAAACAAGGAGTACAATGTAAAAGTCGCTCTTAATGGAGAAAAGGCACTTAGCAAAGTTTTTTCCCAAGAACCTCCTGATTTAATTCTTCTGGATATTATGATGCAGGAAATGGATGGCTATGAAGTTTGCATGTGTTTAAAAAAGCATGAAACTATCAGAAAAATTCCTGTTATTTTCCTGTCAGCGATGGATGAAGTCAAAGATGAAAGCAAAGGATTTGAGGTAGGTGCGGTGGACTATATCACCAAGCCATTTAGCCCTGTGATAGTGAAAGCAAGAGTGAAAACCCATATAGAGTTGAGTATCGCACGCCGTGAACTGGAAAAACAAAATGAGCAATTGCAGGCATCTCTCCAGTTGCGAGAGGATATGGCAAATATGATTGTCCATGACATGAGAAATCCGATTGGTGCTATTCTAGGCTACAGCGATCTATTGTTTCTTAAGCAAGGTATTCAACCACAATATTTAAAATATCTGGAAAAAATACAAAGTCAGGCGAATCAAATAAATGATTTTTTAAACGATATGCTGATTATGGCTAAAACAGAAAAATCGAGGCTTATTTTGGACAGAATGCCAGCAGATTTAAATACTATTTTGCGATCTCTGGAAAACATACATAGCGTAATAGCCGATTCACGAGGGATCAGGCTTGTGATAGAAAATCCTCAAGACTCGCCTCTTTTATTGCTTGATATAAAATTATTTCAAAGAGTCCTGGATAACCTGATTGCAAATGCTTTAAAATTTTCTCCGATAGGTAGCAAGGTAACGGTACATGTTGAATACCCTGCAACCGAAAATTCCAAAGCCAGAATCCAGGTGATAGATGAAGGAATAGGAATCGCCAGCGAAAACAAGGAACGCATTTTCAATAGATTTGAAATCGTTAAGCTAAAAAACAAAGATGTCCCTCAAACAGGCTTTGGCCTTGCCTTTTGCAAGGCAGTAGTCGAAGCACACGGAGGGAATATTTTTGTAACAGACAATGTCCCAACAGGTGCTATTTTTAATATAGAAATTTGACGTTTGTGTAAAAAGTCCTGATAGATCTTTTTCGTTATCATTATCATTATCATTATCATTATTTTTATCTTTATCTAAGTCAAGTCCTTTATAATTATCAGGATGCTTCTCGATAATGAGAAAGAGAAAGATAACGACTATTAAAAGACTTCTGGATGGGCAAAAATTTTTCGATCCCTTCAGAGTGTATTGAGAGAAGACGCAGGGATTGCGCTGACATCCGACTTTCGAGTAGACACGACTTTTTCGGCGCAACCCTGCGGCTACCATTACCGTGATTCGTTCCCTTTATTCTTTAATAGGGCATTCATTTCGTTAAATACACTTTCCAGGCATTGCTCAAATTCGCGGAACAATTCGCTGTCTATGACCATACTACTATCGACTAAGGCATTTTCCAGCTTTGCAGACACAAGAGGCAATTCTTTTGCACCGAGATTTCCTGATGTGCCTTTTATGGTATGAACCAGTCTTACTGCTTCTTCTTTATCTCCTGATTTTACAGCCTCTCGAATTTTACTACAAAGATTCAGATTGCCAGAAATAAATTTTCCTAGTAAAATTGAATACAGTTTTTTATTACCCAAGACCCTCTTTAGTCCTTCCTCTACATCTATATGTTTAATTTTGAATATTTCAGAGGAAGTCTCTTGTTCTGGCTTTGTTGTTTTAGAGGGCTTGATCCATTTCAAAAGCACTCTGAAAAGCTCATCAGGATTTATGGGCTTTGCAACAAAATCCTGCATCCCTATACTCAGGCATTTTCCCTTTACCTCGATTATTGCATCTGCTGTCATGGCAATAATAGGAAGGCTATCGAACTCTTTATTCTTTCTGATTTCTTTGACAGCCATAAACCCATCCATGACAGGCATCTGCATGTCCATCAAAACAACGCTGTAAGTGGATACGCCAGAAGCCGTAATTTTTTCGATAGATTCCTTACCATTATTGGCTATGTCTACGAGGAAACCTTCGCCTTGAAGCAATTCTCTTGCTACTTGTTGGTTGATCTCATTGTCTTCAACCAATAAGATTCTTGCATTTTTTACATGCTTTAAAGAATCGGTTTGCTTTATACTTTGTTCTATATATTTTCTCTTGGCTATCGTTTCCTTTCCAAAAGTATCCATAATAGAATCGAACAAAATCGAAGGGAGAGCAGGCTTAATCAAAAATCCCTTGATTCCTATCTGCGTTGCCTGATCTGCTATTGCCTGTCTGCCTGAATTAGTGACCATAAGGATTGTCGGTATTTTGATATTATGATTCTGCATAAGAATTCTGAAAGTTTCCATCCCATCCATTTCCTGCATTTCCCAGTCTACAAGCATAAGTCCGAATGGTTTTTCTGCATTATCCTGGACTATTTTTATCGCTTCATAACCAGACGCGCAAATTATAACCTGGAAGCTGAAGGATTCTAAAATTTCTTTCAATACAAGCCTCGAAGACAAGTTGTCATCGCAGACCAGGACTTTCAACCCGCGTAAATCAATAGGAAGTTCATATTCTGTTTTATATTGCTCTTTTAATATACCAAACATTGCCGTAAAATAAAATGTACTTCCCTTTCCATAATGTGTTTCTAATCCTACTTCTCCCCCCATCATTTCAGCGAGAGATTTCGATATAGCCAATCCCAGCCCCGTACCCCCATATTCTCTCGTAGTAGAGCTATCTGCCTGGGAAAATTTTTGGAATAATTTTGCCTTTTGTTCTTCTGTCATGCCAATACCTGTATCGCTGACAGTGAACATTAATTTTATTTTTTCCCCTAGCCATGCGTCGATTTTGATACTAACACAGACTTCGCCTTTTTGTGTAAATTTAATCGCATTACTACAATAGTTTGTAATAATCTGTCCTACTCTTAAAGGATCTCCGATCAAGCTCATAGGAATATCTTTTGCAATATGAATGACGAATTCAAGACCTTTTTCTTGTGCCTTATTAGCAAGAATATGAGAAAGAGAGTTCAATACCTGATCTAGCTTGAATTCTGTATATTCTATATTCAATTTGCCTGCTTCTATTTTAGAAAAATCGAGAATATCATTGATAATCCCCAGCAACAATTGGGCAGATTTTTCTATTTTGATCAGATACTCGTATTGTTTGAAATCGAGAGGCGTTTTGAGCATCAGATGAGTAAAACCGATAATGGCATTCATGGGCGTTCGGATTTCGTGCGACATTGTTGCAAGAAACTGGCTTTTGGCAAGCGTGGCATCTTCAGCTATTTGCTTAGCATCGGACAATTCTTTTTGGATCCTTTTTATATCGGTTATATCCAAAAATGCGCCAACAAGGCAATCCTGATCTTCATAGCGTATGGGGATAAAGTACCCCAGGCAATCGCGTACTTCCTTTGACTTGTATCTCATAAACTGGATTTCTTCATTCAGTACAAAGCGGTTTAGGAGAAGATCATGGATTATTTTTTTACGCTTGCCTATATCCACATACCATTCGTTTGATTTCGTTTTGACTATTTCTTCCATAGTAGTTTCATGAAACCTTGCCATGGCATTGTTGGCTCTGAATATGGTAGCATCGGAAATTCTGGCCACTGCTGTTGGGATAGGCATTAAATCAATGACATCATTGGCTGTCTTGATAGCTTTATTTAAAGCATCTTCATTTTTTACTCTCTCAGAAATATCTCTGGTAAAAGAAACGGCATATTCTTCTCCTTCATATTCAATGTAGCTACTGTGGATTTCCACAGGAAAAGAAAAACCGTCCTTTCGGATATGAAAAGATTTAAAAATCGTATACCTCTGAGCCTTTAGCAATTTCATGACATCGTCCCATTGATGTATGGGAAAAGTGCGATCAAAGTCAGGAATCATCATTTTTTTAAATTCTTCTTCTGTATATCCCAAAGACAAACATGCAGCCTTGTTGGCTTTTATGATTGCAGCGTCTTTCAATCTGAACCAGATAATGCTGTCGATGGAATTATCCAGGGCGGATTTGATCAACTGGAGTTGTTTTTCGAGTGCTTTGCGTTCAGAAATATCCTTGAAGATAATCACAGCACCCAGAATAGAATTATTTTTTTTAATGGGAGTGGTTGTGTATTCTACAGGGAAAAAGGTTCCATCCTTTTTCCATAAAATTTCATCTTCCTGTTTATAAAATTGCCCCAATGTAAACGTTTTATATATAGGGCACATTTCTAAAATATACTTCTCTCCATTCCGATAGGAATGATGAGTCATCTCATATAGATTTTTTCCTATTATTTCTTCTTCTTTATACCCAAGTATTTTTAAAGCAGAAGGATTTATGATAGTTATATTTCCCATTGTATTACACGCTATGATACCATCAATTGCAGAATCGAGCAGAAGCCTGATTTTTTCTTCGGATTCCTCTAAAGCTAAACGAGAATGCACACTTTCTGTAACATCGAATCTTAGTGTATAATAGTATTCAATCCTTTGATTCTTTCCCAAAACAGGCACCACAAGCGTATCCAGCCAAAAGAGCGAGCCATCTTTTGCTTTATTGCAGATTACCCCACGGAATGTTTTTCCTTGGGTAATAGTTTTAAAAAAAATTTTCCAAAACTCTTTTGTATGCTTTCCACTATTGAACGTGCGATAGTTTTTTCCTATTATTTCTTCACGAGAATACTGGCTTATCCGACAAAATAAATCATTGACTTCGATGATATTTCCCTGCAAATCTACGGATGTAATCACAGCAGAAGCATTTAAGGCAAGATTCTGAGACATGAGCTTTGAATTGATTTCATGAAGTTTATGGGTTCTATCCTGAATTTTTTTTTCCAGGTTTTGGTTGATCCTCTTTATTTCCTGCTCTTTTGAAGAAAGAGATTTCATCATATTGTTGAGAGAGTTTGCCAGGATACCTATTTCATCTGAGGATACGATGGGGATTCTTTCGTAGATTCCCCCCTCCGTGATTTTTTTTGCAAAAGCAGATATGGTGTTTATAGGTTTGCTAAAATTATAGGCCGAACGTATTGTAGCCACCAAAAGGAATAAAAGCGCAATGGCATTAATAATCAGAGTGATCTTTTTTTGTTCCTGGATATTTTTATACAATTCCTCTTCTTCGATAAAAATACAGGAAATCCAGCCTGTTTTTCCTTCTATCTTGTGCCAGAATGCGCATTCTTTCTTGTCTGGTTTTTTCCAAGATCTCATGATTTTTTTGCCAGAATGAGATTGGAGCATTTCCTGCCCCAAAGATTTCATATCTTCAGGATGTAGCCTGGTATTGGTCGGCTTAAAAATACTTTCGCCTATATATTGTTCTTTCGAGCGATATATAAACTTCCCTTTGGAAGAGACTATCATCAATTGAATGGATTTATAATAGTTTGTATCTACAAAAGATTGAAATTTTGAAATATCTATCAAAACAGAAGAGACACCTAGGAACTTATTGTCTTTTAATATAGGCACACATACACTAGAGCATATTCTCCCAGATTCTTTCTCCAGAAATGGCTCATTCCAAAATATTTTTTTCGTTTTCTGGGCCATCTGATAGCAAAGTCTATTGGTATAGTCCACCTTGGACGACAAATCTTGCCTGAAAATTTTATTGTTTACTATGGATACAAAATCAAGTCTTGGCCCTCCCGATGTATAGTCTGGTGAAAAGGCAAAAGCCGATCCTAAAAGATAATGAGAATAGTCTCTATTTTTTTCCAGATAATCATGGGCCTCTTTCTCTGTTACGCATTCCGAGCCAACTATATAATCAGCACCTAGTTGAGCGATCAATTCCAGGCAAGTCATTTCCAGAGAAATTTTTTTTGCCAGATTATCGGAAATGATGTTCATAAAATATTCTACATTTTCAGCCTGATTGCGAAAAGTATAAAAATTAGAGACGATCAAGCTCAGAACCGAGATAATCATAATCGGCACAACGATAAAAAGAATCAATTTGAATAGAATCGAAGTTTTCATATTCATGTTCCTTAGAAGCCGCGTAATGTAAGAGTGAATAAGGAATTAGAATTAAATAACTTCCCCATTTCGAAAAAAAATTTACCGCAGAGGCGCAGAGATCGCAGAGAAGAGAAGATTTTAAATTATACTATGAAAAATATGAATAATAGGCAGAAGCAGAGAGAATATTTTGCGTTATTCTTCTCTGCGTACTCTGCGTCTCTGCGGTGAAATCTTATGAGTAAGTTATTTAATTCTCATCGCTAAATATAATTTCATAGTCCAAAAGCTGCTTTAAGCTTCAAAGCTTCTTCTGCTCTTCCTTCGATTTTGATCTTTCCTGAAAGAACTGCGGATTCTATTTTTTTCTTTTTGAGAAGAATGGCTGCCCAAATCCCTGCTGGCATGGTCAAAAGCAGATTGCTTTTTTGTGGTAATTTTCCTTCTGACAACGAGGCTTTCCCCTGGTGTATGGTTAGTGTAAAAAGCCTGGGCATATCTTTTTCTTTGTATGTTAAACGCAAGCCAACTACACAATCCCAATTTTCGACTGCTTGTGGAGAGAATCGATGCACAAGCTGTTCTGTGAAAAAAATTGCCTGGGAGGAATATTTTTCTCCATGGTCGCCAAGGCCTAAAAAAGAAAATATAGGATTCTTGCCATTTTGTCTTTTGGCTTTCGATTTTTCTCTCCAGAAATGCAGCCAGGGCCATTTTTTATCCATTTCTGCGAGATAGACCTCTCTCCCTAATCTGGCGGATTTTTGTATGGCTAAGGAAAAGCGAAGTACGGTACGAGCTTCTTCGCCACTAAGAAGTGGGCTTTCCTTGCCTGCGATGGCAGAGAGGAAATTGTTCGTTGCCCCTATAAATCCATCCCCCCAATCGGAACTGGCTTCTGGAAATTCTCGCATTCTGCTACCATCAAAGAGGACGAGGGCAGAACCTTCCTGTATATTCCCTGTGCATCGTCGCAGGAAAATGATACCCTTTTGTCCGATGATTTCTATCCATTCATCATTGGAATAGTAGCGTGAGGGAACACGAAGGTCGGGGGCAAAGGAAAAGTCGCAGTTTCCCAATACTTTGGGCTTTTTATATTTCCAGATAGCAACAGAAGGGCAATCCACTATGCCATCCGCAGATCCAACCCAGGCATACACCTGTTCTGGCTCTCCCAGAAGAAACCATGCTGTTGACCATAGATGATGCCCATGATCGAATGTCGTTATTCCACGTCCTTCCGCGCTTTCTTTGATGCGCCATTCCCAGGATGCAGGGGGAACAGCCCATCCACCAGAAGAACCGCCTATATATTTTATCCTCAGGCTGATTGGCTCTCCTATCTCTCCTTGCAGAAGCAGTTTGCGTGCTAAAACAATAGGAGGATAGAAAACATAATTTTCTGTGACTTTATACACAATGCCTGCTTTTTTCACTTCTACAAGCATTCTATCGGCACTTGCGAGATCATTCGTCATAGGTTTTTGAACGGCAATGTGTTTTCCTGCGCGTGCTGCCTCGATAACCATCTTTTCATGAAGGTGATGAGGAGTCAGAATTTCCACTGCATCAATTCGGGAATCGGCAAGCATTTCTCTATAATCCCGATAGGCTTTTTCTGCTCCCCACTCCGTCTTTCTTCGTGCAAGGATTTCAGAATCAGAATCGCAAACAGCATAGATTTTTGCCTGTGGGTGTCCTTTATAGCCAGGATAGTGAAGATCGGCAATGCGCCCACAGCCGATGATTCCCACGTGAATAGAATATATTGATAGGTAAGATTTTGATATAATCTCCATCTTTTCCCCCAATCCAAAC
>CALKWO010000162.1 GCA_938003875.1 uncultured bacterium | reverse complement strand
GATAAGATTACAGCTTACGCACGGGAAAGATTGCCTCCGAAGGAGGCTAATTCAACAATGTTAAATTCGGATTCTTGTCTCCCGATAGGTTATATAAATTTAAAGATTTATTGAACCACAGATGGACACGGATGGACACTGATAATTTCTAAAATCAAGCATTATTTTATTTTTTTATCCGTGTTTATCTGTGTTCATCTGTGGTTCTCTTTTCTTTAATTTTGGATTTAACATTGTCAAATTAATTCTCATCGCTAATCTGTTTCTCTTAAAACCAAGCTGGTAAACTTGCCTTCTGTTATCGTAACATTCTCTTGCAGCTCACATCTTCCTCTCAGTCCATTGAAAATAGCCTTGACCTGGTATTCTCCTGCTGGAACACCAGTGAATATTTTTTCACCATTTTCGTCGGTTTCCCCTTCTTTTTGATAGCTACCTTCCATACGGATTAAAATTACCTGGGCTGCTAATTGAGGAGTCCAGCTTGCATCGATTACTGTGATGGATATATCGGTTCCTGCTTTTTTCTGGAGAGTTTCTTTTTCGAAATATAGATCCATTTTCGTTGTCTGGCCTGCTAGCAGGAATACTTCCAGTCCCTGAGCGACAATTCCCTGCATAGATGCTTTTAGGCTATAAGGCCCAGGTGCTAAATACACCTTATAAAAGCCTTTGTCTATGGAAATGGTAAAATTAGGAGCATACTGAGAGCTTTCTGTGCTTTGAGCTATTAAGGTAAAAGATCCTGCTTCCAGCAAGGATTTGTCCAAATAAACCTGTCCTTCCAGCAACCCTTTGCTTTCAGAAGGTGGTTCTTCTTTGATTTTTATCTCTGGCGGCTTTGGCAATGGTTTGGGCTGTGTTTCCTGCACCAATCGCTTGGGATCGCCTGTACCAGAATAAATCAGCTTCATTTCTACAAGATATGTGTCTTCCATAATTTGAAAAGGCTGTAAGACTAGTCTTTCCTTGTCGATAATGGTAGCAAGGCGATAGGTTCCAGGATTTGCTTTTGGGATATAGAATTTGCCCCCTTTGTTAGAAATAGAAGTATAGAGACAATCTTCTTCTTTATTTGCCCCTTCGTAAAGCATGACAGGGATACCTGGAAGCGATTTGTTTGCTACATCCCATATAGAACCTACGATATGAGATGTTGTACAAGAATTATTTTTCTTCTGAACAATGAGCCAGCCTATAGCAAAGCAAGAGGCAATAAATACAAACAATAAAAAATAGACCTTTAGATACCATTTCATTTTTATGTTCCTGAAAAAGCAATTTTTTGGGCAATTTCCGATGCTCTGGCAAGTATCTCTTCCTGACCTTCTATATGACGGTCTTTCATAAGAATTTTACCATCGCAAACTACTGTATCTATGACTCCACCATGGGCAGCATAAACGAGATTAGAAATAGTATTATGATCTGGTATCATAAGCGTGTGATTCCTGTCTACCAACATAAAATCTGCTAATTTCCCTACCTCGATCTTCCCTGCATTGACACGGAAAATCTGGTGTGCCTTCTCTGTGGCAGTCTCCCATACTTCCTGGGCTTTGAGTAGAGTGGTGTCTTTATGCGCCCATTTTTGCAATAGAGCAGCAAATTTCATGGCTTCCAGCATAGAAAGGTTGTTATTGGATGCACATCCATCGGTTCCTATGCAGAAAGGGATATTTCTGGATTTTATTTGAGGATAGCGGAAAATTTTTCCACCTCCTAGCTTGAGGTTAGAAGTAGGATTATGAACCAGGCTTACCTGATTTTTTTGGAGAAGATCCAATTCTTTGTCTTCGAGATAAACAGCATGGCAGGCAAGCAGCAAAGGAGACAGAAACCCTATAGAATCGAGGTATTCCACAGGAAGCATGTTATGTTTTTCCTGGCATCCTTCTATTTCCTGCAAAGTCTCCGAGAGATGGAAATGAATCAAAAGATTTTTTTCCTCTGCAAATTCTTTGATCCAGGAAAGACTTTTAGCAGATACAGTATACATAGCATGAGGCCCAAGTCCAAACTGGATTCTGGAAGAATATTGTCTGGATTCCTGATACAGCATTTCGTTTTCTTTTTGCTGCTCTTTTGCTTTGTTTTCGTCGAAAAAGTCAATAAAAACGCCACATACTACTGCTCTGAGTCCCATTTCTTCTACGGCTCTTGCTGTTCCATGAAAATGCCAGTACATATCGTTGAAAAGCGTAGTTCCCGACTGAATCATTTCCAGACATGCCAGCTTGGTTCCCCAATAGACATCTTCCTGTGTTAGTTTTGCTTCCGCAGGCCAAATTTTTTGAGACAGCCATTCCTGCAAGGGCATATCATCACCATAGCCTCGAAATAAGGACATGGCTGCATGTGTATGCCCATTGACAAGAGTAGGGAAAATAGCTTTCCCTGTTCCATCGAGGCAAATATCAGCATTTTTTGTTTCTTCACCAATGTAAGAAATACAGTTGTTCTCTACATATATATTGGTACTTTTACCATGCAAAAGTACATTTTGAATAAAAATACTCATTGTTCCCCCAGATTTTTTTATAAAATCTTAAAAAAATTAAATATATACCTATATTCCATAGCTTGTGATTAGAATATAGCAACAGATTGTAGCCGCAGGGTTGCGCCGAAAAAGACATGTCTGCTCAAAAGTCTAACGCCAGCGCAATCCCTGCGTCTTTGGGCAATGCCCTTTAATCCGATTCAGTTAGTCTCTATTGGAAAAGACGCAGGGATTGCGCTGAAGGCCGTCTTTTCCGAATAGATAGTCATTTTCTGCGCAACCCTGCGGCTACAAATCATTGCATATTAAGCAATTATTGCTTAATATGTATACAATAAGATGAAAATTTAATTGTCCATAAAGGCATAGATTTTGTCTGCTGTCTGGATAAGAATATCTCCTACCACAACAGGGGATGATAGAAGGTCTTGGGGTATTTCGTAATTCCAGAGCATCTTGCCCGAAGAAGCCTGAAAGGAGTATAGAACTCCCTTTTTGTTTTTGGGATCTTCTTTATCTTTTGTTCCTTTCTGGCATCCTATATAGAGAATCCCTTTTTTGCTGATTACAGGGGATGCCTTAAAGGGAGCGATAGCTTTATATTGCCACAATATCTGAAAATTTTGAGAAACAGCGTAGAGGCTCCTGCCATTGGTAGCAAAATAGATCGTATTGTCATAGATACAAGGTTGCCCCAAGACATCGCCTTGTATCTCCAGCCTTCTTATTTCTTTTCCATTATCGATATTTATCGCTCTCATATATCCATTTGCTGCTATATAGATTGTATTGTTTAAAATAGCAGGAGCGCATCGGGTGCCACGATCCATATCGTATTTCCAGATTTGCCTGCCTATTGTAATATCCAGTGCGTAGAGATTGCCATCCGAGTTGGAAACGAGAACTTTTTCGCCCTCTATCACGATAGACGCGTCTATTCTTCGGGACGAGGGAAATACCCATAATGGCTGCCATTTTCTTGTAAGATCTTTGATTAACGGTAGAGCATACACGTTGCCATCATGTGCACCAAAAATGACTATATTGTTTTTGACAGAAATATCGCTGGAAGAGGAAATCGGGATATTTTGTCCTATTGCATACAGTCCGATTAATGCTCGCCTCTGTGTATCCAAAGCGTAAAATCTTCCATTGTTTCCACCTATATATAAAATCCCATTATGGTAGGAAGGTGTTGCAGAAAAAGAAGCCAGGATAGCTCTTCGATCTTCCCAAATCCATTTTCTTTCGGGCTTTTGATGGAGCTTTATATCGGAAAAAACATATATCCTGTCATCGCGGGCAGCAAGAAAAAGCATATTGTCTGCATAGCATGGATTGGCTTCCATAATGGTTTTTGCTGAATCTGAAAACACCTCTGTCCAGACACAGTCTTTTGCCAGAAATACTTCTATCCTTCCTTCCAGGATTGGCTCTAGTGTCTGCCCTCGTTCATTAGTGACTGATTTAGCCAGAGGAGAACGCAGAGCGTTGAAAAAAATCCGACTTTCATATCCTTCCAGAGATATTTCCAATTGTTTGAATTCAGGATGGCAGCGCACAACAAGCTCTTTCCCTATGATTGCCTGCGGATTGACACCGTCTATAGAAACCTTCGCTCCTGCTGGTGTAGCCTGGATCAAAATAGGGAAGGTGATATTCTTGCGCTCTGGAATTTCCTGGAATCTTGTATTGTACCATAAATCCTGATAGACGTTGATGGCCTGATTCCAAAGCCCTTGTTTCTCAAAAGACACTGCCTTGAAATATTCTTTTTCAAAAGTTTGTGAAATTTCTTCTCTTTCTCGGATTTGTTTTCTCAAAGATTCTAGCTCTGTTTCTACTTCCTGCTTGATTGCAGGATCAGGCAGTGTCGTGATGATTTCCAACAAAATTTTTTCAGCATCTCGAAGCTGGTTGCGGGTTCTTTTGTATATAGCCTCTGTAAGATTCTGCTTTGCACGGCTATTGATCTGCTCTTGCCTTCGCTGGCGGATTTCATCATCATTTGTTGTTTTAATATTGTTTTTATTTTCAAAATCTTTTGATTGTAGCCAATCATAAATCAAAATACCAAGTAGAATACAGATAAAAACACCAACAAGATAAAGAGCTGCTTTGAAGGAACTTTTACCTTTCTGGCTTTTATTTTGAACAGAATCCAGTCTTTTCTGAATGTCTTTGCGGGTGGGAACCAGCTTTACAATTTTCTGATATGTGGAAATCAACTCTGGCCAGTTTTTATCTCTTTCATAAATTTTAGCCAGGCTTTCATATTGTTTTACCGCAGTGTTAATATCGTTCAGATCAAGGCAAACATTGATGAGCTGGCTTTGTAAGGATTTATCATGAGGTGCAAGAATCAATAAATTTTCCAAAATATCGCGTGCTTTTTCATCGTCTTTACGCGAACGAAGAGAATGAAAGAGCTTTTTTCCTTCAGCGATGCTGTTATACCCTATTGCTTTTGCATCAAGATGCTGGTCTCTTACCATGTAAAACAATCTTATGCGAGTTTCTATGCCTTCTGGGGTTTCTGGCAATATATCACAAAATCGCAAAAGGTAAACTCCTGCGTAGACTTTCAAACCAGGGTCTTCTTGCTCTAAAAGAAGTTCCCCTGTTTTTTTATACAACTGTGCTCGCTCTTCCTGGTTGTCCATTCTTTCATAACAATCCGCAAGAGCATCGCAGGCATGGATATCTAGTGGATTCCTCTTTAGCAAAAGACTGTAGTATTCTATTGCTTCTTCCTGGTGTCCTTGTTCTACGAATTGTTCTGCCAGACTTCTTAGTTCATCATCGCTAATCAGACGAAGATTTCCATTCAACAGAAGATTGTTCAGGATTCTCCATGCGTCGAATTCATTATAGTAGGAAAGTAAGATAATATCGCCTATAGAGCGATGGTTCGCAAGAAACCACACGTTATACATAGGATCAGAATAGTCTTTAGGCCCATCTATTTCCTGTTCCTGCACAAGAATTTCATGTTTTTCAGGCATAATCGCCATATTTTCCTGATATTCCTGAGTACGTTGTGCGATTTCCATCAAAACACCCTCAATTTCAAATTGTTTGCTGACGGGTATCAGTTCAGGATTGGCTTCAGGATGGCTCTGGCTAATGAATTCAAAATATCCTTGCTGCCAGTTGAAGACTTCGCAGATTTCCTCGTAGCATATACTGTCCTTGAGGCTTTCCAATTCCATGGGATCTATCCATTGCCTTAAAAGCGAGGAACCTGCTTCGCTCATTCTTGCTTCGTTATATTGATCCAGAGAGAGTTTCCCCGCATAGTGTAGTTTATCGGGAATATAACCTAGTTTATGCTCAGGATAAGAAACTAATGCAACAAGATCTCCCTGAAAGTAAAGGCAAACTTCTTTTTCCATGGATCGCAAAAAAAGCCATCCATGTTGCTGATTCATGGCAAGAGTATGAAAAATGTCTGTAAGAGACATATTTTCATTGATATTTCCATGGAATTTATTTTGTTGATTTTGATAATCTGCCATATTGTTCTCTTTCAAAAATTTGGTTCATTTTGAAATTTTAAATTTCGCCAGAAGGAATCGAATATCGATAAGAGTAGCCATAAGAATAGGCGTTAAAATCAAAGTAAAGAATGTTGAAAACAATAGTCCTCCTACAATAGCCGTTGCCAGCCCGCTATAAAGCTCAGAGCCAGGAGAGCCTTTGATGCACATAGGAAGAATACCAAAAATGGTTGTAATGGTACTCATAAAGATAGGGCGAAGTCTGCTTTGAACGCTAAGTAAAATAGCTTCGTATCCATCTTGTTTTTCTTTCCAGAAATTCAATGCCTGGTGTACCACAAGAATTGCGTTATTGACTACGATTCCACATAATATGATAAACCCAAGAACAGTGAGCATATCCAAAGGAACATTGTTCCAGTATACAGCCAGGATACTGCCAGAGATAGCAAGCGGAACAGTAAACATAATGATAAAAGGATAGAAAAAAGATTCAAAGAGGCTGCACATGAGCAGGTAGTTCACGATAATGGACAGCCAGAAAGAAGCAAAGAAGGCTGTTTTTGTTCTTTCCAGATCGGAAGCGGTTCCTGCTATTGCTATATGATAGTCTGCTGGCAATGTTTTTCTCACCTCCTGAAGTAACGGTTCGCATTGCATAATAGCTTCTTCCAGAGGTTTATCTTCAGGGAGATTGACGGTAATGGTAATCGCTCTTTGTCTTTCTTTATGAAAGATTTGGGTTGGCCCAGTGCTGAAATGAATTTTAGCCAGGCTTTCCAGGTTTGTTGTTCCTATGCCTGGAACAACGAAGGAAATTTTTTTTAGCTTCTCTGTGTCAGAAATGAGGTTATCATTCCCCTTGACAACAATATCGATTTCCTCTGAGCCATCGCGAAATTTTCCTGTTTTTTTCCCTGCAATCAAGACCTCTATGATTTCTGCAATTTCAGAGGTCTTGAGTCCAAAGCTGGCAGCCTTTTCTCTATCTACCTCTACTCGGATTTCTGGTAAACCCACTTCAAAATTGGATCTGACGCTGTCAAAACCTGCTTTGGCAGCCAGTTCTTTCAGGCTCGTTTCCAGCTTGCCAGCGATTTCTTGCAAATTTTTGATCTCAGGGCCTCTGACTTCGATTTCAAAATTTTTGCCATCGAAACGAAATAAGCCCACTTTGATAGCAAAAGCATATTCTGTACCAGGAGTTCCATAGGTAAGCATGGCTACTCGGAAAGCCAGATAATCCATAGTAGAAAGAAAGGGGCTTCCTGTCATGGGATTGATTTTCATGGGCAGAAATTTTATGGGAATCTGGGCATAGTGTTTTTTTATAATGACACCAATAACATTCACATTCGGTGCTGTTACGGCAAACATGTGGTCTACAGGGCGATTCTCAGGATTATCGCCTTTAGATTCATCAAAGAGCATGGGGATGATTTTTTTTTCCATAGTAACGCAAACATCCGTACCTTTATAGATATTCGTTCCTGTATGGAGTTTGAAAATCACCAGAAGCATGTTTTGGTTTCCTGTGGGAAGATATTCCAACGGAGGCTGGAAAGCATTGGCAATCCAAAGAGAAGATACTGTTATGAGAATAACGATAGCTACCTTAGTTGACAGGCTTCTTAGCAAAGAGAAAAAAGATTTTTTCCCTTTTTGTGCAATCAAGAAAGAATGCAAAGACAGCAAAAATTTGCTAAAGAATTTCCCTAGTATATCAGGAATCCAGAACAAGATAGGGAGTATTTTGAGTGTGCTTTTTTGGTGAGAAGAAATTTTGAGCATTCTGGCGGCAAGCATAGGAATCAATGTAATGGAAAGCACAAGCGACATAAACACACTAAAAGAAATCGCCAGGGCGATGTCTTTAAAGAGTTCGCCTGCTTCTTCTTTCACATACACAATAGGCAAAAACACAGCGATGGTCGTTAAAGTAGATGCAAGAATTGCTCCCCATACTTCGCTTGCACCTTCCAGAGCAGCAGTCTTTCTATCTTTTCCCATTTCCATATAGCGATAGATATTTTCTACAACGACAATGGCATTGTCCACTGTCATCCCTACAGCAAAAGCGATTCCAGCAAGCGAAATGATATTGATTGTACGATCCAGAAATTGCAAAAAGGGAAATATGGAAATAAAGCAAATAGGAATGACCATAGCAACCACAAAAGTCGCAGAAAAGCTTTTCAGGAAAATAATCAAAACCACTACGGCCAGAAGAGAACCCATCCAGATATTTTTGATCATGAAATTCAGAGAATCCCAGATATATTCTGACTGGCGGTATGCAACCTTGAGGATCATGCTAGCAGGCCTTCCCTGGTACAAGATGCTGGAAAATCGCTTGTTTAAATTTTCAATGACTTTATCCAGTTCTCTGGTGATTTCAATCACATTGGCACCTTCTTTTCGTGCAATTCCAATGGCAATCATAGGCTCGGAATTGCCTCGAACTGTTTCTATAAGTCTCTGGTAAGAATCTTTTATTTCTGCAATTTCTTCCAGATAGACTGTCCCTGTAGCGGTTCGGGACACAACCATTCGTTTCATTTGTGCTATGGTTTCAAAAAGACCGATGCTGCGAATGTTGAATCTCGTTTTCCCCTCGTCGATATACCCACCACGCACATTGCGATTTTCCCTCAAAATAGCATCCCTTACCATCTGCACTGTCAGAGATCTTGCTACCAGCGCTTCTGGATCAAGGATTACGGCAATTTCCCTCTCCCTTTTTCCATAAATACCAGCATCTCCTACCCCTTCTACTCTTTCCAGAGCATCCTTGATTTCCTTTTTTGCAAAATGGCTCATTTCTTCCACGCTCATTGTATCGCTTTGGAGCATGATCCACATGATTCTGTCTTCATCGGTAGTAGCGACTGCTGCGATAATGGGCTTTTCTGCCTCTTCAGGATAGCTCTCTACCTGGTTGGTTTTCTGCAAGACATCAATAAACCTTGCATCCCGATTTACACCCCAATCGAATTCCATAGAGATTTCCGAAAGGGAATCGCTGGATGTGGAAGAAAGCTTACGCAGCCCTTCTACGGAATTGATCTTTTCTTCGAACTTATCTGTTACCTGCTCTTCTACTTCAGGTGGTGCTGCCCCAGGATAGATGGTCTGTATACGAATGACTGGCTTATCCACAGTGGGCATCATCTGTATGGGAAGCTTCACCATAGTAACAGATCCAAATAAAGCAACCAAAAGCACGCTGACAATAGTAGAAACAGGATGTTCAATACACCATTTTATAAGATACACTAAAAACTCCTTGGAAAATCAAACGGACAGATAGAAACTAACTTTTTCCCATTTTATAAAATTTCTTTCTAAATATCAAGCTATTCTGTAGGAAAGTTGGCTAAAATAAAATCTTATCTGCTCCCTTTGTCCTTAATTAAAAACTTTTATAATACTATATTTTCAATATAGTTAAAAATTTTTTTGAAATTTAGTAAAATTTTGATTGTCTTTTTGATTTCAATTGTTATATTGAAAAGTAGGAAATGCGTTTTACCTCAGGCAATGTCCTGAGAACAGGTGTTTTTTATACTATTATTTCTTTGTTCTATCTTTTTATAGGAGATGGTGAAATGTTCAAGAACAAAGCTCTCGCAGTAATACTTCCTATCGTAGCTATTGCTCTAATTGCTTGGGTAGTAATGACCTATGTCATGCCAGCTAAAGTAGATCTGACAGTCAAATGCACTAATACAGAATGCAAAAAAGAATTTGAAGCTCTTAAAGTCGTTGCTGCTGGCCCCTGGCCTTCTGTTTGTCCAGAATGCAAACAAAAAACTCTGGTAAGAGCAGAAATCTACAACGATGGCAAAAAAGAATATATCCTGACAGACGAAGAAAAAGACAAAATGTCCGAAAAAGTAGCTCTCATGAACGGGAAATTAGGACAATAGTGATTTTCTGGATGCAAGAAGAGCGGATGCTATGAGAGTAGCATCTGCGCTTCTCTTGTTTAAGGCTTTATTGCAAAATTGTTGTTTCTCTTTACGAATCCAACCCAAAAGGAACTTTTATGGCACAGAGAACAAGCTATGGTTTTACCATGATTGAATTGGTGGTTGCTATTGCCATAATTGCAATTTTAGCAGGAGTCAGCACGGTTGTCGTTAGTGGAGTACTGCAAGACGCTAAAATCAGCAAAGCTAAAACCGATGTAAAGGTTCTGGCAGAAGCTATTCTGAACGTGTATCGGGATACTACTATCTGGCCACAGGATAATCCTATGACCACTGTCGCACTATGGAATAATCCCCGCAATGGACTATTCCGTACGGCCACAGGAGGTGTAAATGCACGCTACCCTGCAAGAGCCTGGAAAGGGCCATATCTGAATAAACCTGTAGAATCAGATCCCTGGGGAATACCCTATCGCTACCAGGCTATTGGCACAGTTCGAGGCGTTGCCTGTCATGGGCTAAATAATACATATAATAATTCTATCAATGCCCAGTTGACAACCACGTCAGACGATATTGTCTTTTATATTCAATAGAAAATTCCTTTTCTTTATATCTTTTTCGTATCGTGGGAAGTTTTTAGTTTTCCCTTTGTTATTATATTTTATAACCTATTGTTTTTGGAGGCCTATTGTATGAAAAAATCTTATGGCTTTACTTTGATTGAACTCATCGTAGTCATCAGCGTTATCGCTATTCTTGCTGGTATGGTCACTCCTCTTGTATCTAGCGTTACAGAGCAGGCAAGAGATGCCAGAATGAAATCAGACGTAAACTCTATGAAGTCTGCCATTGTAAACTACAATGCCAAACGCGCTGTTTTCCCTGGCCCTGCTTCTGCAGCCAATGCTACATTAGGTTTTGATGCTGTTACCGCTATTCCTGGAACAACAGTCAATGCTGCTGGATATTATCTGAATAGCACAACCCTGGCAACCATTACCAACGTCAGCAACCGTCTTACCCAGTTTTTGGCCAAACCTATCACAACAGATCCCTGGAACCAACCTTATCGTTATTACATTGACACAAGAACCACAGTTGCAAGAACTGGAAGAGTTGGTTTTGTAGGATCTATTGGACTAAACCAAGCCCAAAATGGTATCCAGACTGCTGCTAACATGTATAATGGTAACGCAGTCGGCGATGACTATTATGATTGCTTCTACAAAGGCTAAGATTTTTTAGTTTTCGAGGGATAGGTGAAAACACCTATCCTTTTTTTATACAATTTCATTCCCTGTAAAATTTCAAAAAATAACGATGACAACCTCTTTAATCTCTCTACAAAATCTCACTGTTCAGTATGGCAAATTTCAAGCACTCAAGAACCTTTCTCTCCATTTGGAACAAGGTTCGATTGGCTTATTGGGACCCAATGGAGCGGGAAAATCTACACTTATCAAAACCCTACTTGGGCTTCTTCCTTTTACAAAAGGAAAAGTGGAAATCTTGGGTTGGAATGTAAAACAATTCCCTCTGGAAATCAGAAAGAATGTAGGCTATGTCCCTGAGGGAGATGCTTATCTTCCAGGCATTTCTGTTGTGCAGTTCCTTACTTTTTTGGGACAGCTTAGCGGAATGACAGAACGCGATGCTCTCAAGCGGAGTCATGAAGTTCTGGAATATGTAGGATTAGGGGAAGAGCGGTATAGGAAAATGGAAGATCTGACTCATGGACAACGCTCGCGAATTAAACTAGCACAAGCGTTATGCCATGATGTAAAGCTCTTGATTCTGGATGAACCCACCGATGGAATGGACCCTGTTGGCAGAGAAAACTTTTTGGCTTTGATCAAAAGAATTCGTAACCAGGCCTATTTTAGTGTACTCCTTGCAAGCCATACCTTGGAAGACGTAGAGTATCTATGTGATAAGATTATTCTGATTCAGAATGGCGAAATTCTTACTGTCAGACAACTATCAGAATGGATTGAGGGAAGAGAGCAAACCTATATCGTGGATTTGTATGGAGAAAATTCTGGTTTTCTGCAATTGTGCGAACAAGAAAAAATTTTAGCAGAAAAAGAATCGGAAAATAAATGGATCTTGCGAGGGATTCAGGACACACAGACCATTTTCCGCATAGCGAATCAAACCAAAACCGCTATCAGTGGAATGTACCTTTGGAAACCAACCCTCGAATCCCTGTTCGTAAAAATGGTAAAAAGACAACTTTAGATTATATAACAAGCAAACAAGCAAATTAATGCTTAAACGTTAATTATACTTTAAGATCAATTACTTTGGCGGAGGTGGTGCAAACCACGAAAAACTATGAGTACCTCTTTCGAATTAAAAGAATGGCATGGAAAAGAAATTTTTTGCTGGTACCAGGAAGAGGCAAAAAAATACAAAGGCAAAACAGAAACCTTTGTTGAAATTGAAAAAAACCGTATCATCCTTTCTGAAATTCTTTTAGAGAAAAAAAAACCGCAAATATGCGCTGTATTCTCTGCATCTTATAAAGAAGAACTCATGGAATCTTCTCACATGAGTGAAGCTTTTGTCGTCAAAAAAGGAAAGATGATCGGCAGTTCAGAAAGCCTGCAAGGTACCTTGAATTGCCTCCTGGAGTTCATGGCCCAGGAGCTGAAGAAAGTCTACAGACAAGTCTATCTGATTACACCTTCTGGAACTTTTCTTTATAAAATTTTGAATTTTCCTGATATGCCCGATGCTGATATGAAAGCAGCCTTGAAAGCAGAGATACAAGGCTTTGAAGAAAGCAAGCTAAAAGAAGAACCTTCTGTCTTAAAAAGCTGGTGCCTGGGGAAAGTAGAGAGAAAAGAAGGTATGAACACCAATTTCTTGCTACTCGGCATTCCCAGAGAAAGCATCTTTAGCTATATCGAAATTCTGGGTGAATCTAAAATCTCTATGTCTGGCTTCTCTACTCCCCAGATGCTATATTTTTATTACCTTAATCACCAGACTCAGGAAAAGAAACAATCCTTTATCTTTGTAGAGCTTACAGACTACAGTCTTCGTATTTCCTTCTTCCAGAATGGAGTGCTTGCCTTTATACGCTATATCAGTCTCCCTAAATGGACAGAAGAAAATCGTTTTGTACGCAATGTCAGCTCTCAGATACATCATTCTATCTTATATCTAAACCAGCAATATCCCGATGCCAATCTGGACAAATTTATCCTTTTCAACAGGACTTCTGTTGGCAAAATTACAGAAAGTATCGCCAGCGAGCTGGAGTTCAATATTGAAAATTTCGATTTGACTCCTTTTGTGGCTTATCCTGATGATCTATCATCGAGGCTGGAAGAATACCATATCAGCCCTGTGGCACCGTTGTATGCTTATAATTTGCTTGCCAAGAATGAAGCTATACCGCTACCTATCCAGGAATTCGATATTCGAATCCAGGCTAAAGCCCGCATCAAAGCAGCCATTATCTTTCTGGTTCTATGGGCACTGGTATTGGGTTTTAGCTACTACCAAATACAGGATGTTGTAAATGCCCAGAAAAAAATCCTGGATGCTACAGAAGATATAAAGCAAAAGCAAAAAGCTGTCAAGCAAGAATTGGATACAATCAATACAGAAAAAGCATTGTATCTTGCTCGCTATAATGCCTTGAAGAAAATTCTTCATGCAAAATCACGCTGGCTGCCTCTTTTCTATAATGCAATAGAGGCTAAAATGTCTAGTATGCTGTTTACCAGACTTACTATTTCACCTTTTGTAACTAAAGAAGAGCAGCAAAATGCACAAATAGATAGTATATTATTGAAACCTGCTCGAATAGAGATAGAATGTAAGGTAAGGCAGCCCTATGCTGCTTCATTAAAGCTTTTTGAAGATTTTAAGAAAAAATTTCAGGATTTATATGATATTGTTGCTGAGAAAGCGGATAGTGCTGCAAAGATAGATCCTCAAACCAAAAAAGAAGAAATGAATTTTAGCTTGACAATAAAACTGAAAAAGGGGCAACAGCAATGAAGAAACCCATAGTTTTTTATTTTGTGATAGCAATCCTTTTTCTTAGCATGAACGGCGGGGCCTATTTGTTTCTCTTTGCTCCCTGTTTGGAACAATATGTAAAACAACAAGATGATATTGATGCCAAGAAAAGACAGAAAAAAAGTATAACAAGCAATCAAGAAGAAATCCATAAATACAGAATGATTGAAAAATCCTATCTGGAGAACAATGCCTTTTACGAAAAATGGGTACGCAAAAATTTTTCCAGCACAGAGATCAAAGTGTACTTGCATGAATTAGGCAAAAAAGTAGGACTAAAGATTGAACCTGAGGATAAAACCGAAGTTCCAGAAGATCCCAGCCTGCTGCCACCTACTACAGAGGTGGTTGTGCATGCATTTGCAACATACGAGATCAATGCTTTCTTTACTCCAGAGCAACTCAAAAACTATCTTTATTCTGTTGTAGACAACCAGGAGAAGCTCTTTTTGCTACGCACTTTAGAGGCTGCTGCCGTTTCCACAGATGCGCTAACTTCCAACAACATAGAGGTATCAGACAAAGATAAGTATATGAAAGTAAGGATGATACTCGATTATGTCTATTTCCTCCCTGCAGAGGAAGAGAAAAAAGAGTAGCTAAAACCTGGGGATAAATCCCCAGGTTTTATTACCCAGTCGCTATGCGACAAAGAGGTTTTTGCGCAAACATCCAATCTATTTTAGCCTTCCTCAACCAGAATCTACGATCTAAATTTTAGGAGCTTTTTTTATGATGAAAATAGTATGTGTATTGTTTTTATGCTTTTGTCCTCTTCTCTTTTGCCAGAATTTTAAACCTCTTTCTGATCTGGAAAATGCTTTTGCTAAGGACAACTATGATATTGTAAAAGAGGTAAGTTTCCAGGGGAAAAAGGGTATTCTGGCACAGCACAGAACTGCCTGCAACTACGAAACAAAAGAAAAGAAAAAAGTTTTGTACCTGGAAGGCAATGCCTATCAGATGGGTTATTTAACAGGAGTTCTGGCAGAAGAAGATGTCCAGAAAATGACTACAAAATTTCTGGATAAAATCATTTTTGATTTTATTGGCTGGAATGTTGACCCTGAAAAGATACAGATTTTATGGCAAATCTTAAAGGCAATCATTGTAGAGCTTACCAAAAAAGCAATCCCCGATATTCCTCAGGAATACCTCTCAGAAATGAAAGGCATCGTGGATGGCTGCAAGGCTGCCAATCCTAAAACCAAAGTCAACTATGATGATCTCTGCATGCTCAATGTCGGTATAGATTGTCTGCTATCTTATATTTATGCAATCAACAATATCTGGGGCGAAAAAGCTTTCACAGAAGAGGAAAGAGTGCTTCTATGCCCAGAAAATCTGCGAATTCCTGTGATGTGCAATGCTTTTTCTGTTTTTGGAAGAGCCGTTTCGGATGGAAAGCACTATTTTGGCAGAGATTTCATGTTCCCTACAGCAGACGTTTTTGAATACACTGCGTGTAAGATCATCTATTGCCCTGATGATGGAAGGATTCCTCTTGTTTCCATGACAGCACCTGGTTTCGTAGGAAGCATCGCTTCTATGAACAGAGAAGGAATTGGTATTGGCGTGGATATGTCTCCTTCAGGAAATTGCAATCATAAAAGACCAGGTTTGAATTCTCTTTTGCTTGTAAGACATGCTGCCCACAAAGGTGCCAGTGCGCAAGAGGCACTGAACAAGATGATACAGGCACAGCGTGGAGTTTCCTGGGACTATATCATTGCTGATGGAAAAAACAACAAAGCCGTAGCCGTAGAAGCTGGCTACACTACAGATGTTCTGGACTTTTTGAAGTATCCGCATGAGGATTTAATCAAAGCAAAGGTCTTACCAGATCAAACTTTCCTGAGTCGCTTTGAAAACCAAACTCATCAAAAGGGCATTATGACCAGATGGAATGACTATCGCTATCCAGAAACCTTCCTGCAATTCAATAAGGGGCTTTTTCAATTCCATAAAAAGCAGTACAATCCTGCTGATTTTGGGGAAAGAGGTTATATCAACAAGAAACATACGGACAAAAATTGCCCTGATGCTTTCTATTTCGCCCCTCAAAGAGAAAACAAAGAAGATGTGCTGGTGATGATCAACCATTATGTTGTCCCAAGCATGAGGCTTTGTGCCATGAATCCAGCAACGGTTTTTGTAGCGAAAGACAACCTCAACGATATTCAGTGGCGTTATGATGAACTGAACAACCAGATTCTGGAAAGCTATGGAAACATCGATTTTGAAAAGGCCAGAGTGCTTATAGATTTTTTAGCCCCCTATCATAAATTCCCCGATTACTATCAACACAATAAGCCAAGCTCTGATGGACAGACCAGGGTACTCAGAGGCAGCGTATCTGTCTGCAATCTCACAGACAAAATCATGCAAAGCCACTTTGGTTTTTATAAAGATGAATGGATTACGATCCAGTTGATGAATTATGTAGAGTAGCAGCGGGGTTGCACCATCTATTTTAAAAAGACGACTTTCGGAGCAACCCCTGCGTCTTTTGCCAATAGAGACTAACGGAATCGAATCTTTTTAAGCCAGTTAAAGGGTATTGCCCAAAGACGCAGGGATTGCACTGGCGTTAGACTTTTGAGTAGACATGACTTTTTCGGCGCAACCCTGCGTCTACAATTTTACAACGCATCTCGGATGGATTGCATACATTAAAAAGAACCACAGATGAACACAGATAAACACAAATAAAAAAAATTTACCACGAAGAACACGAAGTTTAAAAATTATCTGCGTTCATCTGTGTTCATCTGTGGTTTAAATCGCATATTATTTGACTCTGTATGCAACGCAAGTGAGAAGTGCTGTAACTGATACTCTGTATCAATTAATTACATGCGATAGAAATCATTTCCCTTATTATCCACCAGAATAAAAGCAGGGAAGTTGGTAACTCGTATGCGGTATATGGCTTCCATTCCTAATTCAGGATATTCGATCAGCTCTACTTCTTTGATGTTTTCCTGAGCTAGTATGGCAGCAGGGCCTCCAATGCTGCCTAGATAAAATCCTCCATATTTCTTGCAGGCATCTGTAACGGCTTGTGTTCTATTTCCTTTGGCTATCATGATTTTGCTGCCTCCATTTTGCTGGAAAATGTCAACATACGAATCCATACGACCTGCCGTTGTTGGGCCAAAAGAACCAGAGGGCATTCCTTTTGGGGTTTTCGCAGGGCCAGCATAGTATACAGGATGATCTTTGATATACTGTGGCAGGCCATGCCCTGCATCCAACCTTTCTTTAAGCTTCGCATGCGCAATATCACGGGCCACTATGATCGTTCCATTTAGGGATAACCGCGTTCCTACTTTGTGTTTGTTAAGTTCGGCCAGGATGTCATCCATGGGCTGATCCAGATTGATGGGAACTGCACCTAGAGTATCATCAATGTTTCTGTATTTTTCAGGGATGAGACGGCCAGGATTATCATCCAGCTTTTCTATCCAGATACCCTCTTTATTGATTTTTGCTTTTATATTCCTATCTGCAGCACAGGAAACGCCCATGCCAACAGGGCAAGAAGCACCATGTCTTGGCAATCTTATGATACGAACATCGAGAGCAAAATATTTACCGCCGAATTGTGCACCAATTCCCAATTTATAAGATAAATCGAGAATTTTTTGTTCCAATGCTTTATCACGGAAAGCCTGTCCTCCTTCATTTCCCTTATCAGGCAAGCCATCAAGATATTTCGCAGACGCAAGCTTTACTGTCTTGAGATTTGCCTCCGCAGATGTTCCTCCAATGACAAAAACGACATGATAGGGCGGGCAGGCAGCAGTACCAAGCGATTTTAACTTTTCGACAATATATTTTTCCAGTTTTTCTGGAGTCAGCAAAGCTTTTGTTTCCTGGAAAAGAGAAGTTTTATTAGCTGAACCGCCACCTTTCGCGATGAAAAGGAAATTATATTCCTCTCCTTGTGTTGCATACAGATCTATTTGGGCAGGCAAATTCGTTCCCGAATTTTTTTCCGAATACATATCGAGAGCTATGGTTTGAGAGTACCTTAGATTTTCTTGTGTATATACATTGTATACGCCTCTTGAAAGAGACTGTGCATCATTGCCCGATGTCCATACCTGTTGGCCTTTTTTACCCATGATCGTAGCTGTTCCTGTATCCTGGCAAAAAGGAAGAATGCCTCTGGCGGAAATCTCGGCATTTTTCAACATGGTAAGGGCCACATATTTATCGTTTTCGCTTGCTTCAGGATCATGAAGAATATCTGCCATTTTCTGGTTATGCTCGGCTCTAAGAAAAAAGGAGACATCATGCAAGGCAGTTTGGGCGAGTTTGGTAATCCCTTCGCTTTCCACCTTCAATATCGTTTTTCCATCAAAAGTATCTGTGGATACATGATCTTTTGTCAACAGATAGTATTCTGTAGTATCCTTCTCAATAGGAAAAGGCTCTTGATAAAAGAATTCAGGCATTTTCATAAAATCCTCCATGATAGTGATTGGAAATTTTCATAAAATTAGCCCCAGGTTTTGAGCCTGGGGCTAATTACTATTTTAATTGCTTGCTGACAGGTACATTTTTCTTGAAAACTTTTTCCGCAGTGCTTACATCTACAACTTCAATGACAACAAGATATTGGGTTCTGATTCTATCATACCCTCTTTCTTTATGCCCTACGACTTTGCCTTGTACGAAATATTGTACCCCTAATTGCCTGCCCATTTGTGCTACAGTAGAAGAATCAAAAAAATCTGTAACTTGCTGGTTCATAAGGCTTTTTAGTAAATCGCCTCGCTTTTTTTCTTCCAAAAGTCGGAAACAGCCAAACTTCATGAACTCTTCTTCTACCAGCTCTCTCAAAAACCCTGTTTCTATATGGCTAGGAGAATCATTCATAAAATCAGATACAGCTACGGTCTTTCTATCACCTACTCTTGCCTGTGCAAAGAAGGGATAGTCTTTCATACTTTTGAGCATTTCAGAAATCGTATATCTCCAATCTTCCATATCAATGCCTGTAGTGATAGCAGCCCTATCAATATCAGGATCTTCTGTCCCTCTTGTAACTTGGGGAGTATGGCATGCTGTAAGCAAAACAAGAACTAAAAATAAAAACAACGACTTCATAGAATAGACTCCTATGTAAAAAATATAAATAAAAAAAATACGCTTCTTCCTACAATGACTCATAGAGCTTCAGCAATTTTTTTTCCTCTATCGCCCAGTTGTATTTTTCTATTACGGCTTTGCGCCCATTTTCTCCCATTTGCCTGGCTCTCTCCTGGTTCAAGACAAGAAAATCTATGGCTTTTGCAATGGCCTGTGGATCTAGCGGGTTCACACACAAACCACAATCATTCCCTTCTATGATTTCTTTCCATAAAGAAAAATCAGAGCTGATTACAGGCAAGCCAGCAGACATATATTCAAACATTTTGACAGGGAGTGAATCAAGATAATTTATGATGGGATGAAGCGTTACCAAACCAGCGAGAGAGCTTTCAAAAACCTTTTTGATTTCCTCTCGGTTGAGCCATCCCTGATCCTCGACCTTGAGCCAGCCTGGATACAATTTTACCTCATCGTATACCTTTTTTTCAGAAAAGCTCCCCCCCAATAGTAAGTGAGCAGGAGTTTCGATGAACTCCATTGCTTTTACCATCTGCTTTATACCACGGGCTTCTCCAATTCCGCCAATATAGCAAACATGCTTTTGTTTTTTTGTATAATCTGTTTGGGATACAAGCAATTCTCCTAAAATGGGATAATTGCAGACATCTATAGTATTTTTATGGATTTTAAAAAATTTATCCCGTATATAGGGGGTTGCAGCAACAATAGCATCCAATTTTTTGCATGACTTTCTCTCGTACCATTCTAAGATTTTGGAAAGGATTCTCCTTGCCATTTTCCCCAGATAATGTTTGCTCAAGATTTGTTTAGGCAAATCTTCATGGGCATCGAAGATCACTTTTTTTCCCATCTTTTTTAGCTTTAGCCCTACAGGGATCAGTTCTGGATCATGCAAATGATAAATATCCGCATTCAGACTCCTGGCTTTTTTAAAAATAAGAGCCATGGTCTTTGTGATACGAGATAGACGACCTCCTGTCTTCCTCCCGACATCTTCTATTTTAACACCTTCTTTTATTTCACTGCCCAAACCATCGGCTACTACAAGATAGACTTCAAAACCTACTTTTGCTAAAGAGATACATTCTTTGAGAAATATTCTCGTATCATAGCGAAGATGGACAGAAGTGAGGTGAGCTACTTTATGGAAGGACATAACGAAAAATTCCTTAGCAATGAAAATTTAATAACTTCTCTATTTTTAATTCAATATACAATAAAGAGTTATAAAATTTTTATTTCTGTAAAGATTATTTTATAACATAATCGGCATACACGAAGGGAAGCCTGTGCAGGCTAAGTAGTGCTAGGTAATAGCACTGTTTCAGCCTGAGGTAAAACCACACTTTTTTATTATTTCTTGTTCTTTTAGATTAGAAAAAAACACCTATGAAATCAAGAATAAAAGTTGCAAATTTTTATTTTTTCTCAAGAACTTTAATAGCAATCATGGTATATTTATCTCAGATGGGTTATAATAGCCGTGGATTATACTGCGAACGGCCATAAGCTAAAAAAATAGAATTAACCACAGAGATACAGATGGCACAGAGAACTCTTAACTTTTGAACCACGGATAAACACAGATGAACACAAATA
>CALKWO010000161.1 GCA_938003875.1 uncultured bacterium | reverse complement strand
CCGCTGAAACTGACCAGACTATCGTCTGGCAATTTAGCGGGGTGTTATACTGCATAGTGCTGTCAAGTTGCAACAAAAATGCTAGGAAAAAGAAATGAGCTTAATCGCTTGTCCAGAATGTAATAATCAAATTTCTACACAGGCAAAATGTTGTCCTCATTGTGGTTACAGTCATATTAAAAAAGAAATGAGCTTAATCGCTTGTCCAGAATGTAATAATCAAATTTCTACACAGGCAAAATGTTGTCCTCATTGTGGTTACAGTCATATTGAAAAAGAGGAGAAAGGCCAAGCTCCCAAAAAACAATCTTCTGGCTCCATAGTCCGAGTTATATCAGGTTTGTTTTTGGCAGGGCTAGGAGCTTATCTCGGAGCACTTATTGGTTTTACACTACGCCCAAACCTCTCACTCCGTTCGGGTCAACTCTCATTGGAAACTATAATTGGCTGCATAACTAACCCACATTTACATGATTCGATTTCAAGATCAACTGCTCAGACTTCATTGACTTATATGATCATAGGGGCCATTCTTGGAATTATAATCGGTGCAATGGTTCCACAGTTGCTAAGTTTTAAAAAATAGTTGGATCAAAAAAGAAAAAAAGAAAATGGTCAGAACAGTTTAAAATTTTTGAGGCTAGGGACGCATGCCCCAAAAAGTCGGATACTCTGACCGGCCTGCCTCTTTTTATTCAGAGCTACCTTATCAGAGGAGGTATAACATGATAGATAATTTATTGACCGCTGATTATTTTAGTAAAATGCAAATTTTAGGAATTGAATTAGATGGTTATGTGCTTTCTAATGGAATAGCTTGTTTAGGTGAAAGAGGAACAGCACGTTTTCTCGGTTTTAATACTCATTCAGTTTTAGATCGCCTGGCCTCAAACTTATGTCCAAAAGAGCTAAAACCTTTTATTCCCAATGATTTTAGCTGGTCTCAAACTTTAGTAAAAGTTAAAGCAAATTGTCCAAATAAAGGTTCTCATATTTCTGTCTATAATGTCACAACAATAAATATTATAGCTAGAGCATATTCCAGGGCATATCTTCAAGGTAAATTACGAAAAAATCAAATCCACATTGGTATTCATTGCGCCACCCTTAGAGATGCTGTGGCTGATGTTGGGTTACAACAAATGATCTATGATTCTTGTGGTTATAAGCCTAAAGAATCTTTTGCTCAAAGAGTGGAAACTAACTATCTAAATGCTATATCTATCATCAAAGAGCTTGGTTTTACCTGTACTCTACCCAATGATATTGCGACCAAAAAGGATATTGCCGAATTTTTAAAAATACCCCAAGATACTCTAAATAGCTTTTTGTATAAACACCGAGATGAGATAAAACCTATTGCTCTCAAAACAAATGAAATTCGTGCTATCAGTCCTAAAGCTGGCAGAATGAATGGTTATTCTCTGGACGATGTTGTCAAAATTGTTTTGGGCATGGATAGTGAAACAGGTATCGAAGTTAAAAAAAGACTTTTCGGGCACATAGGCACTTTTGTCAAAACAAAGGTCAAAGGGGAAATCGAGTGGAGACAAACTCTTAGCAAAATTTTTGATGGGCTTGATCTAAAATACAATCATCCCATTGGAAACTATCGTGTAGATTTCTTTATCCCTGATTTTTTTGGTTTTGGTCTGTGTTTAGAGTGCAATGGCTACTGCCATAAATATTACGATCTGGAAGAAGAGAAAAAGCGAGAAGAATATATCAGGGAACGATATGCCCTAGTTCGCTTTCATCATAAAATAACTCTGGAAGATTTGGTGAATGGCATTCTGAAAGCCAAGCCCAAAGAAGTCATTACGCTGTACAATATTGAACAGCTTGTTTAGAGGATTTTTTTTGTGTAGCCTTCCGTTATGGGAGGCTTTTTTTATGCGTTTTAGAGCCATATCGTTTGTGGTTCTAACATTTCAATGCAAGTGACTGAGCTATCGCTCAGCAGTTGATTTCTGTGTTATACTGCATGGGCTAGCAAGCTAGCCTGGCAGGCATAACATGTCGCTTTAAGAGACAAGGCTATCGCCTTGGGCTTTTAATCTTTACTTTAGTCGGCGAGCAGCGTAGCTCCTTCTAACTTGGATTAGACATCTAGGTGATTATGATTCTATGAGGAGCATCTAATGAAGAATCCATTTATTGCAGGGCCTCCTGTTTCAGGAGAAAACTTTTATGGCAGAAAGAAAGAACTAGACATTTTGAAGAATCGCATTCAGTCTACAATAGCTAATTCTCTTAACGACAGGTACCTTGTTTTATATGGCCGACGTGCTTCAGGTAAATCTTCTATTTTACAGCAGTTAGAAGTAATTAATCCGAAAGATAAATGCCTTTTCGTAAAAGTTAGGGTAACAGAGGCTGAAGAATATCGTATGTTTCTTGAAGATATTCTCAATAGTTTATTTAAATGTCTTGAGCAAACAAAAAGTATTTGGGAAAAAACTTTCGAAAAATTTAAAATTTTTTTATCTGGAATAGATGGAATATCTTATAGTGGCATTTCTATTCATTGGAATACAGAAAAACTTGGAGAACGGCAGGTAAAAAATACATTTGATGATATTTTTCCAAAACTTTGGGAACAAATAAAGCAATCAACTTCTTATAAAGCCTTAATAGTTGCTATTGATGAAATGGATAACCTTGCGGGAGAAGATGCCAAAGATTTCCGTCATAAATACGCTTTTGGCCTGAAAGATATCGGTGATAAATGGCAAAAATCTTATCAAGACATATTTATTGTTGTCAGTTGTTTATCATGGATTTATGATGAGTTGATAGAACTTCAACCAAGTTTAGATCGTTTTTTTGAAATAATGCAAATAAATGATTTTGATGAGAACGATATTGACGATATGTTCTCTAAAATATTTACAAAAGGTATCCCTCAAAAAAGTGCTAGCCAAGGTTATATAAAAGAGATCAAGAAAATTTCAGGAGGTGTGCCATACTACATTCAAGCTATTTCAAAAGAGGCATTTGAGTTAGATCAAAACAATATTTTGGATGTAGACGATTATAAAGCTTCCCTTCCTAAAACCCTAAAACTATTGGATGGCAAAATTAGAGTTTCTATGAAGAATATTAAAGTACAAAAGCACGCTATAAGGACATTAAGACTTTTATCTGCTAGCAAAAGGCCTCAAGTAAAACGAGAAGATATTTGCAAAGATATAGAAGATAGCTTTAAAAAATCAAGCATCTATAAAGTAAATGAACAATACGAATTTCATGAAGATGAATACTCTGGGCCAGGACAAATCAGTAATGCACTAACTTCCTTGATCCACGAAGGATTGATAGAAAGAGTTGATAGGGGCTTCTATAAAATAATTGACAGAATGACTGATTTATGGATTAATTATAATGTAGGGGAGTATTCTTTGGAAGAATCCATTAAAAGGAGCAATTAATTACGTGCCGTTCGCTAACTTTAAACTGAGTTTCTAAAATCATGAGAAAGCC
>CALKWO010000160.1 GCA_938003875.1 uncultured bacterium | reverse complement strand
CTGTGGTTCTCTTTAAAAATCGAAAAAGTTCACTTACAAGCTGCGGAATATAGGTGTATCATTCAAATTAGTTTTTTTTCCATTGGACAAAAAATAAGATGCTTAGAGCCAATAGGCTATAAAGAAAAGTCGTCATTTCTGGCAATACCATACCTAAAGAAAATGGCTCGTAAATAAAATCATCTATTGTATAGTTAGGCCCATTGATACTTACATAGCTGATTCTTTGGGTAGATTCGATTCCGATGAATGTGCCTTGTGTGCCGACATCCGTTCCTAATAAATTTCCATAATAATCATAGGCTTTCAGAGTTACCGATGTCCCACCGCAAGTTGGATCTATTTTGGTGCCTGCTCGTAGAGTTGTGAAATAAGGAGAACGTAGTCCCGTCGTTGGATCTACAAATTCGATAACAATCGTTCCACTATAAAGACCTGGAGGAGCGAGCAAATTGGGATCGGAAAAAGCATCACTGGCAGCCGATATACTAAGAGGATCGCCTGTCTCTGGAGAAGATAACAATATCCCCCAGGACTGGTACTGGTTTGTGATAGCCACTCTATGCCCAACGGTTGTGCCATCAGGAAAAGTATCCCAGTTGACGGTGATTGAAGAGCCAGAAAATGCGGATAGCTCTATTGAGATAGCAAAAATACCTTGCATAGACAGTATCATGAATAAAAAAAGATATTTTTTCATATAGAACCTCCCAAAAAAATAAGATTTAATAAAAGCCAGGAATCAGTTTATCAAGAAAATTCTGCTACTTCAAGAGAAAAAAAGATTGAAATATCCATTAAACTAAACTATGCTATCGTTTATTCTAAAACGATTTCTCATACAATTTGAAGTAAGAAAGAATAAGGAATGAATAAGATTATAGAATGCCAGATCGAAAAGCTCCTTCCCGAAGGCGGGGGGCTATCAAAATATCGTGAGACAAAGCTGGAAGTTTACAATGCCTTACCAGGTGAAAAGGTCGAAGCTCTTGTTTTTAGAAAGAAGCATGATAGATACAAAGGGATCGCTACAAAAATAATCCAGGCAGTATCGTATCGTCAGGCCCCCCTGGAAGACCATTATCTATCCTGTAGCCCCTGGCAAATCATGGATTTTGCCTCGGAAAATTTTTTTAAGGAGCAAATTGCACGAGAAATTTTGGAACAATATGGCATAAAAGATGCCAATTTTACTTTTGCTTCTGGCACACAAAGATTTCAATACAGGAATAAGATGGAACTGAGCTTCACAACAGTGGAAGATAAGATCAGCCTTTCTTTTTATGAAAGGGATCGCCAGAGCAAAATTCCGATTAGCGGATGTATTCTGGCACAAAGAGAGATTCAGGAAACGGCCTCTTGCCTGGTAGACTGGCTCAATCAAAATAACGTCAAAGAAAACATGCTAAAAAACGTTATACTTCGTTGCAACAAAGAAGGAGATGTACTGGCTGGCATTTTTTTGAATGAAGAAACTTTTTCTTGTCTGGATTTGCCTGATCTAAAATATCTGAAGGGCTTTAGCATATATTTTTCCAACCCTCTTTGCCCTGCTTCTGTGATTACAAAAAAACTTTATCATCAAGGAGAAAGTTTTATTGTGGAAAATTTGCATGGGAAAAGGTTACAATATGGATTAATGAGTTTTTTTCAGGTAAATCCTGATGTATTCACCCTTGCCTTGAGTGATATAAGAGCTTTTGTAGAAGGAGAAGAGGTTTTAGACTGCTATAGTGGAGTCGGGTCTATTAGTATATCTCTTTCGGATAGTATCAGAAAATGCTTACTGTTAGATAGTTGTGATGATTCTATTCTTCTGGCTCGTGAAAATATCAGAAAGCTGGAGCTAAATCATTTTTATGCTATTCGAGGAGAGACAGAGAGCCTTTTGGATTATATACAACCAGGCAAGGTTGTCATTGTAGACCCACCCAGAACAGGCCTGCATAAAAAAGTCATTGCTCGTATTCTAAAAGAAAAACCGAAACGAATTGTCTATCTTTCCTGCAATATTTCCAGTTGCATGGAAAACATTTCATCTTTGACAGATAGCTACAGAATCGTCTTTACCAAAGGATACAATTTTTTCCCTGCTACAGCTCACCTGGAATTTCTGGTGGTTTTAGAAAAAAAATAGCAGGTGCATAGAAAGTTTATAAAAATGCTGATAGACTCTTTAAAAAAAGCTTGTTGGGATTTTTTGTACTATGATCCTGTGTTGAAAAACTGGACCATCATTGCGGGCTCTCCTCATTTTGATCAGAGATGCGGGGCTTTTCTCTATAATTGGGGAAGAGATACCATGATTTCCTGCCCAGGCATTTTCCTGGCAACAGAGAGATGGGACGTGTTCCGCCTTGTTTTGGAAAACTATCTGGGTTTTGTTCATAGAGGAATTTTGCCAAACTTTCTTGGAGATGGGACGAATCCAAGATATAATAGTGTAGATGCTACCTTTTGGCTTTTTGTTGCAATACAGGCGTATTTATACGCTACAAAGGACAATGCTTTTTTTCAGGCCAGGATACAAAAAAAAGAAAAAGAACAAAGCGTAAAGCAAATTTTGGAAGAAATCCTGAACAGTATGATAGAAGGAATTTCCTTTGAAGATACCTGGCAGGAAGATGAAAAAATCCTTTCCAGTACCATTAAGATATATAGAGATGCTTATGATTCTTTGCTTGTGGCTGGCAGTGAGCAGACACAGTTGACATGGATGGATGCAAGGCCTCATGGAGCTTTGCCTGTATCGAGTCGCCATGGGAAAGCAGCCGAAATCAATGCTCTCTGGTACAATGCCTTGCGTTTTATGGGTGAAATTTCTCCTGAAAAAAAATACCATGAGATAGCCAAAGAAGTAAAGCTAAACTATAAAAAGTTCTGGAATTTTCAGGAAAATTGTCTTTATGATACAATAGAAGGAGAGGAAAGCCAAAGCAGGAAAATCCGTCCCAACCAAATCTTTAGCATCGCTATGGGATTATGGGATGAAAAAAAAGATGCTATTGCCATCATGGACAGAGTCACAAAAGACCTGTTTACGCCTTATGGCCTTCGCACTTTGCCTGCCTGTGATCCTGATTATAAAGGTATCCATACAGACGAAAGTTCGTATCACCAGGGAACTATATGGCCCTGGCTAACAGGATATTTCGTAGAAGGTTGCTTGTTTGCCTATGGCAAAGAAAAAACCATGCAGATACTGGAAGAAAAACGCTACTTTGATACATTACAAACTTTTCTTCAGGAAACAGACTCCATACCTGAAATACTGGATGGAGACTGTTCCTGCGCCAAAAAATGGAATCGAAAAGGCTGCCAGAAACAGGCCTGGAGTGTTGCAGAAAATTACAGAGCCATGAAACTGCTTGGCCCGTCTTCATTATAAAAAGAATAAAGGAAACAAAAATGATAAAGCAAGAAAATACAATCTCTCTACCGTGTGATGTTCTTCGAAGATTTATGGAAGTGGTTTTTGAGAAGTCAGGTGTTCCTTCCGATGAAGCGAAGATTTGTGCTGATGTCTTGATGGAAGCGGATTTATGTGGAATCGATTCTCATGGAATCAACCGTTTGAAAATGTATGCAGACAGGATTGAAAAAAATATCCAGTTGTCAGGGACGGATTGGAAAATCGTAAGTGATAAAGATGCCTGTACTGTGATAGACGGAAGCAATGGCATGGGGCAGATTGTTTCTTACAATGCCATGAAAATTGCCATAGAAAAGGCCAGGAAATATGGTTGCGGTATCAGCGTAGCGAGAAATAGCAATCATTTTGGAATTGCAGGTTACTATACCATGATGGCAGTAAAAAATAATATGATAGGCTTTACCTTTACAAACGCAAGGCCTTCTGTAAATCCTACGTTTGGAGTAGAGCCCCTGCTTGGAACAAATCCTATTAGCTTTGGGATTCCTAGCGATTTGCCCTATCCTTTTCTTCTGGATATGGCAACCTCCATCTGCCAGAGAGGAAAAATCGAAGTTCTGGAAAAGCTTGGGCTTCCTACCCCAGAAGGTCTCGTCATCAACAATAAGGGAGAGTATGCTCTGGATTCCAAAGCCATCCTCAAAGACCTTGTAGATGGTGCTGCTGCCCTTCTGCCTTTAGGTGGCATAGGCGAAGAGACCAGCGGGCATAAAGGATATGGCCTTTCTACCATGGTCGAGATATTGAGTGCTGCCTTGAGCCAGGCGAACTATCTGAGAGATACAAGTGGCGTTCATGACGGAAAAGATATACCACTAGGGTTAGGGCATTTCTTCATGGCAATAGATATCGGCCATTTCCTTCCTGTGGAGCAATGCAAAAAAATCATCGGATGTATGATTCGTGTTTTTCATGATTCCCAGAAATCACCAGGACAGGAAAAAATATATGTAGCAGGCGAAAAAGAGTATATCACGAGACAGGAAAGAGAAAAAGTAGGAATTCCGATCAATCAGACTTTGCAAAAGATGATTCTGGATTTAAAGAATAAGTGGTCTCTTCACGATTTTGTTTTTCCTTTTTAAGAAAAAATCATAATTATGCTGGAACCAGAAGAAATACAAGATAGCAATGAGTATAAGCTAATCCGCAAGATCGCTTCAGGGGGTATGGGGGAAATCTATGAAGCTTTTCAATTAGGCATTGAAGGGTTTGCCAAAAGAGTGGTGATCAAAACACTGATGGAAGACCTTGCTGCGGATAATGCTTTTGTTCAGATGTTTATTGGCGAGGCCAAGCTCGTCGCTGACCTGATTCATGAAAATATTGCCCAGGTTTATCAGTTGGGTAAAATTTGCAATACGTTTTATATCGCTATGGAATATATTCATGGTGTGACGCTTCAGGAATTTCATGAAAGGCATGTACAAAGCGGGAAAAAAATCCCTGTAGATCTCTGCTGCTTTATCATCAGCAGGGTATGCAGAGCCTTGCATTATGCTCATACCAAAAGAGACAGAAATGGTGAGCTGCTTTGTATTGTCCATCGAGACGTATCTCCCAACAATATTATGCTGGCTTTTGATAGCGTAGTAAAACTAACAGATTTTGGAATTGCCAAAGCAAGAGATTTCATGTTCGATGGAGAAGGCGAAATCCTTTATGGGAAAGTCCCTTATATGTCGCCAGAGCAGGCATCATTTCAAAAAACAGATGGACGCTCGGATATTTTTTCTCTGGGAATTTGCTTTTATGAAATTCTAGCTGGCGAAAGTCTGTATGCCAAAGAAAACAAAAAAACATTGATGACGCGTTACCAGATTATCAAGGATACAATTCCTTCTATTCGAGAAAAAAGGCAGGATATTCCCTCAAAAGTAGAAGAGATTCTTTATAAATCTCTGGAAAAAAGGAGGCATCTGCGCTACCAGACAGCCCAAAAGATGTGCCTGGATCTGGAACATTTTCTTTATGACAAGGGATATGGCCCTACCAACGATACTCTGATCAAGTATTTAAAGGAAATTTTTCCTGAAAAATTTTAGAGAATTTTTTACAGAATAGGATAAATATGCTTTGCGAAAAATGCCAAAAAAAGGAAGCAACAGTTTTTTATAGCGAAGTAAAGGGCAAACAAAGGCAGCAGCATTGTTTTTGTGAAAGCTGTGCCAACACAATTTCCCCTATCATAGAAAAACCCGATGTGGAAGATTCTTTGAAAAAGATTTTGTCGGATTTTTTAGATATTTTTCTCTTTCAGCTTTCCAGCATAGAAAAGCAAAATGAAAAATGCTCTTTTTGTGGCATGACCTTCCAGGAATTTCAGAAACATCCACGCTTGGGCTGTGCGAACGATTATGAGGTTTTTAAGAAATATATAGAAAGCATGTTAGAAACAATGAATAGCAGCACTCGCCATATTGGCAAAAAAGCGAAGCAATTTTTACAAAAAAAAGAAAATACAGAAAATATAGAAAAATTCAAATCAAAATTGAAAATAGCAATAGCAGAAGAAAGATATGAAGATGCTGCTGTTTTAAGAGACCAGATTGCTCAATTGGAAAGGCAAATAGATGGAACTCTATAATATTATTGCGCAAACACCACCTATATGGCTTAAGGGTTATGGCAATGATGTAGATATTGTAATGTGTAGCAGAATACGTTTAGCACGTAATATAGAGGGATTTCTCTTTCCAGGAAGAGCGAACCAGGAAGAGAATGCAAAAACTCTGGAATACATTTCGTGTCGTATGCAAAACGTCCAGGATTTACAGGATTATTGCTATTTTTCTCTAAAAACAATGCCAGAAAAAGATCTTTATGTCTTATTTGAAAGGCATTTGATTAGCAAAGAGCATCTCAAGAGTAGTATGCCCAGAGGGGTCTTTTTAAAAAAAGATGAAAGCGTTTCCATCATGATCAACGAAGAAGATCACTTAAGAATCCAGGTAATGCACTCAGGCTTGCATATCCAGGAGCTATGGGAGGAAATCAATGCTCTGGATGATCTTCTGGATGAGCATCTTCCCTATTGCTTTCATGAAAAATATGGTTATTTGACTGCCTGCCCCAGTAATACAGGAACTGGACTGCGTATTTCTGTCATGCTTCATTTGCCTGCCCTTAGTTTGAGCAAACAAATGTCTAACATACAGCAGGAATTGTCGAAATACCATTTTTGCCTTAGAGGGCTTTACGGCGAAGGAACGATTCCTTTGGGGGATTTTTTTCAATTGTCCAACCAAAAAAGCTTAGGCTTGAAAGAAACACAAATGGTCGCCCAGATACAGTCCCTCATTCCCCAGGTCATAAACTACGAAAAAAATGCAAGGGAAAAAATGCTCAAAAATTCTCAGGATATACTGAAAAAATGTAGGGCTTCCCAAAAGGCACTTTGTTCTGAAAAATCTCTCTCCTTGCACGAATTGATGCAGCATCTTTCTCTGATACGCTTAGGAAGTGCATTGGATTTAGTGCCTTTGCCTTTGGAAACGGCCAATTTCCTATTCTTGTTTTCCTTAAGTGCCAATTTAGGAAGAATAGTGCCTGTTCCTATGGAAGATGAAGACGAAGATAAATTCAGGGCACAGGTTTGTAAAAAAATTTTTAACACAAAAGAAAAAATATAACACTTTTTTAGTCAATTTGCACAGGATCACTTTGACTAATACAGAAAAAATATAAAACTCTATGAAATATAGCCAATTTGAAAAAAGTCTTACTAAAAGTACGATAAAACCTCTTTATATTCTTTTGGGAACAGAAAAATTTTTAAAAGACCAGGCTATGGACATGCTCAAAAAGAAATTGGGAGAAGATCGCTTTTTCTACAAAGAATATACAACTTACGAAAATTTTTCTGCCCAGAATCTTCTCAGCGATTTATATTCCCAGTCTCTTTTCGATGAGCGTAATTTTATTGTTTTAAAAGATGCTGGTAAAATCTTTTCCAAGCTGGCTGATCCTTTGACGGAATATTTGCGATCTCCGTGCTCTTTTTCTACCCTGGTAATGGAGCTGGAAAAAATAGACCAGCGCACGAAATTGGGCAAATTTTTAAAAGAATCCGATTTTCTGATAGAATGCGACCCTTTAAAAGAGAGTACGCCCTGGAGCCGAGAAAACGAACTGGTGAAATGGGTTTGCCATCGAGTGGAAAACTACCAAAAAAGGATCAAATACGAAGCTGCTGAAATGCTATCCGATTGTATTGGGAACAACCTGAGCGATCTTTCCCTGCAAATAGAAAAGCTGGTTGTGTTTGTCAAAGATAAAAAAGAAATTATGCCAGATGATATTAAGGCCGTTGTTCAGGCAACGAAAAAGGTCAATATCTTTGATTTTCAGGATGCCATCTCTACAAAAGATCTGAAAAAAGCCATGGCTCTTTGTGATCTGATCTTCAAGAGATATGTCTCGACCCAGGATGGTTCCACTTTGTCTGACCATACAGGAATAAGTTTATATCTGATCAAGATGATCCACAAACGAATAAAAGACATCTGGAGGATACTGATTTCTCAGGATACCAAGAGCCTGCATCCTTATGTTGTAACAAAACTTAAAGACCATTGCACCCACTTTAACCAGGAGAATCTGAAAGAAATTTGGCGAAAAATTTTAGAATCGCAACTGGAAGTCAAGTTTTCCAGAACATCCCCTTCCATTATCATAGAAAAGCTGATTTTTTTTATTTGTGGAATCACCAAATCTCAGGAAAGAAGGTGATCTTCTCATGAAGAGCAAAAGCCTTTTGAAGAAATATGAAACATTGCTTTCTCTTTTAAGCCTGCACGACCAGGAGCTTCTACATCGTTTCTTAGAACAGTGGGAAAAAACTGGCAACCTTTCTTTCTTAGAGCAGACACAAGAGCAAAACAAACACCTTCTTGAAGTCTTAGAATTGAATAAAATTTTGAACTCCCGACGAGACAGCGATTCCATCCTGACTTTGATATTAGACAAAGCCATACAGATGACAAGGTCGGAAAGAGGCTTTGTGATTATGGGAGATAAACCAGAGGTCATCGTTGCACGAAATTTCGATAAGGAAGGTATACAAGACCCTGGCTTTAAAATCAGTAAATCCATAGCTCAATCTGTGCTGAAAAGCGGTAAAATTCTGATCACTTCCAATGCGCAGGAAGAGCCAGGCGTAGAATCCTGTGGTTCTGTCCGAGATCTGGGATTGCGATCTGTAGTCTGTCTTCCTTTGCAGATTAGAGAAAAGATTCTGGGCGTTTTGTATCTGGACAACCGCTTTTGTCTGGATGCTTTTTCGCAGCATTTCATCCCTCTTTTGCAGGCATTTGCAGACCAGGCTTCTCTTGCTATTCACAACACACAACTGATGAAAACCCTGGAAAATACCATGTCTGAATGGAAAAAAAGCCAGGAAAAGCAAGAATCTGTCAAAGGTAGACAGTCCTATGAAGCTCTTTCTGAGAGGCAAGAAGAGATCTCTGGAATATATCGCATGGGAAATCTTCTTAGCTCTGATTTCCAGATGAGGCGGCTTTTTCAAATTGCCAGACAGGCAGCCCAGTCAGACGTTCCCATTTTGATCACAGGAGAGAGCGGAACAGGAAAAGGTTTGCTGGCTAAAGCCATCCATGATGAAAGCAAAAGAAAAAATGGGCCTATGGTTTGCGAAAACTGCGCTGCTATCCCTGATACTCTTTTAGAAAGCGAATTGTTTGGCTATGTGCAGGGAGCATTCACAGGTGCAATGGAAAATAAAAAGGGGCTTTTTTCCGTAGCGGACAGAGGAACTCTATTTTTAGACGAAGTGGGAGATATGTCTCTTTCTATGCAAGGAAAGCTTTTGAAGGTACTGGAGACTAATACAATTCGTCCTGTAGGCTCACAAACATGGCAAAAAGTAGACCTCCGCATAATCTGTGCCACACATCGCAATCTTCCAGAACTGATCGCCCAGAACCTCTTTCGGGAAGATCTATGGTATCGATTGAGAGTAGTTGCCCTGGAATTGCCTCCCTTAAGACAAAGGATCGAAGATATACCTTTGCTGGTCGAGCATTTCCTCAAGCAATCCCATGATGCCTGTGAAAAAAAAATCCAGGAAATCGAACCGAACGCTCTGGAAATTTTACTGAACCATACCTGGCCTGGCAACATTCGCGAACTGGAGCATGAAATCAAAAGAATCGTAGCCTTAAAAAGAAGAAGCGAAAAGATTACCAGAGAGGATGTTGCCCATCTCAAGAACGCCAATACAGGATATATGTCCATACCGCCACGCTTACCTTTGAAGGAAGCGGTACAGAGATTTGAAAACAACTATATCCTTCAGACCCTGGCAGAAACCCAAGGCAATAAAACCGAAGCATCTCGCATTCTAGGCGTTTCCAGACGGAGCCTTTACAACAAATTTTCCCCAGAACCAGCCCCATCTGAAGACTAGAATAAATCTAGCATATCCCAAGTGGGCATCGGTATAATTCTGTCCCGAATCGGAGGATTATGCAAGAAAAAAACAGTTTTATGTATTCAAATAGGGCATTCTAAAGATTATAATAAGAGTTGCGTAAGGCATTCTAACGCTCGAAATAATGGAAAAAAAGAAAAAAATTTGCTATGAAGGAGAACAATTTCATGTCTTCGATCCAAACGCAGTTTCTCAATTTTAGTACTCACCATTCGCAATATTCGGACATTGATCCCAAAACTACTTTGAAGGGAAGTGCTTCGAACAAAACGATTTTTTTGTCAGGCGCATCGCAAGGTATTGGACAGGCGACAGCAGTAGCCTTCGCTCAGGCAGGAGCCGACGCGATCTATATTACTGCAAGGTCGGAAAAAGCACTTGAAGAAACTAAGGCTAAAATAGCAGAGGCGAATCCAAAGACGCGATGCTCATATATGGTTTGTGATGTGACCGAGGCAGAACAAGTTAAAGCAGCTATTGAAGATTGTGTAGCCCAATTCGGGAGCATCGATGTAGCGGATGCCAATGCAGGATACCTTGATAAATGGTGCAAGATCGGTGAATCCAATATCTCCAGTTGGTGGAGGTCATGGGAAGTCAATCTGAAAGGCTCATATTATCTTGTCCGTTTTGCTATACCCCATCTTATCGAATCCGCACGTAAACAGGCTGCTAAGGGATCAACAGGTGGCCATTTGATTCTCATTTCTTCGATTGGTGCTCAACTGCTTACACCAGGGGCATCAGATTATCAGACATCCAAACACGCGATCAACCGTCTTTGCGAATTCGTAAATCTTGATCATGGCGAAGACGGCATAAAATGCTTTGCCATTCATCCTGGAGGTGTGCCTACAACCCTGGCCAAGAACATGCCTGATGAAATGCATTCCTATCTGGTGGACAAACCTGAATTGGCCGCAGGATTCATTGTTTGGCTTTGTTCAGGAAAAGCGGATTGGGCCAAAGGCCGTTACTTGAGCAGCAACTGGGATGTTAACGAATTGTTGAAAATGAAAGATCAGATCATCAAAGAGGATCTATTGGTGAATCGTTTACGCACAAAGGGCTAAGGCAGATTAAGGCTAGAAATATAATATTTTTTTTAATAAAAGGAAGTCATTATGCCAACAATTACAATTGCAATGGATCCAACAACCGAAGAAAAAAAGAAACAATTGGTAGAAAATCTTACAAGAGAAGCTGCTAAAATTACAGGTTACCCAGCCGAATATTTTTTTATTTATATACAGGAATATCCGACAGAAAACATTGGTATTGGAGGAAAAACTTTAAAAACGATAAAAAGTCAATGATTTTTGTTTTAGTCAAAATTTTGTTGAAGATATTACAAGCTGCGGAATATAGGCGTAAAATTTAGGAAATAAATAACCACTGCACAAAAGAAGGAATATTTTATGAAAGATGAGAATGAAAATGCCATCGGCCTACACATGAAACTTAAACGCAGGGAGTTTATGCTCATGCTGGCAGGATACGGCGTAGGTCTGATGATGCCTAGCCTTTGCCATGGCGAGGAAAAGATCGTTGTTGCCGCTGATCGGTTAGGAAAACTTTTACCCTTGCGAAAACTGGGTTCTTACGGTCCGTTCGTAACGAATTTGGGCGTAGGAGGCGACCATGTGGGGAGTGCCGAGGAAAAGGACGCGCAGTCTATCATTGAAAAAGCCTTGGAGGAGGGAGTGCGCTTTTTCGATAACGCCCCCTTGTATAGCAACGGAAGAGCAGAGGAACGTTATGGAAAATTTCTTACTCCCAAGTACAGGGACGTTTCTTTCATCATGACAAAATCCTTAGCCAAAAACAAAGAAATGGCATTGAAAGATCTTGATAATTCTCTCTCCCGCATGAAGACCGACTACGTAGATTTATGGCAGATGCATGCATTAGAAAGCTCCAAAGATGTAGAAGAGCGCATCCAAAATGGTGTTCTTGATGCCTTTCTCGAAGCTCAGAAAAAGGGCAAGGCTAGGCACATCGGTTTCACTGGACATGGTTCCTACAAAGCCCATCTCAAGATGCTAGAGGAGATCAAAAAACGCGGAATAAAGATGAACGCCTCGCAGATGCCAGTCAATCCTGCTGACCCACACTTCGAAAGCTTTGTCACCCATGTGTTACCAAAGTGTGTGGAGGCAGGTATCGGCGTACTGGCGATGAAAACGCTGGCCTACGGACGTTTTTTCGGAGGGAACAAGGGTTGGTGTCGAACGGAAGTCTTTGTAAAGCCAGCTATACCTGATGTTCTCTCCGTAGAGGATGTTTTCGGATTTGTGTGGTCCTTACCCATTACCTGCCTTATCAGTGGTATGGAAAGCGTCCAGCAGGTTTCCCAAAATGCTGCTATTGCTCGTAAAACATGGAACTGGAATCAGGCCGAACGCCAGAAACGCATCAATGCAATGGCTCCTTTCGCTGGCAATGATCTTGAATTCTATAAAAACTGAATAAAAAAACCACGTCCTTTGGCGTGGTTTTTTTATTTTGTGCCTGTCTTTATTATAACTAAAGACGATTTTACGAATTTAGTACCTACATTCCGCACTTAAAAATTGAAGTTTTCGGAATTATGGATGAAGCGTGGTAACAAAAGCCGTTCCCGTTCCCGTTCCCGAATCAGTGAGGTAACGTTTCAACAACAGTGTTTCCCAATGCTACAAATTTAATGGCAACTTGATATGAGTCTAAACGTTCATGCTCGAAAGTGTTCATTTTTACTTCCTCGCTTGAAATCGGGAACGGGAACGGGAACGGGAACGGGAATGATAGCCTATTATAGTATAATGGGTTACCAAAATGCATGTTTTTTTTAAATTAGCCTCCTTCGGAGGCAATCTTTCCCGTGCGTAAGCTGTAATCTTATC
>CALKWO010000159.1 GCA_938003875.1 uncultured bacterium | reverse complement strand
GTCTGCTCAAAAGTCTAACGCCAGCGCAATCCCTGCGTCTTTGGTCAATACCCTTGAATTCGATTCAGTTGGTCTCTATTGGCAAAAGACGCAGGGATTGCGCTGAAGGTCGTCTTTTCCGAATAGATAGTCATTTTTGGCGCAACCCTGCGGCTACAAATCATTGCAAAGTGAGCAATTATTGCTTAACACGTATGACGATTAAGATTAAGAGAACGATAACGAATTAATTCCTAAATCTATAGAGGCATTCTATGATTCGACGGTTTTCTAGCAGAAAAGAACGGATGGACACATCGTTTCTTACGCCTCGGTTGAAAGGGGCACTGGCATACAATCGGATTGCAGGCTATTTCAGCGCATCTCTGCTGGAAATCGCAGGAGAAGCCATAGAGAGCATGGCAGGAAAGGCTCGGATAGTATGCAATTCTCAGATAGAAGGGCATGAGACACAAAGCACGAAAGATGCGTGCTTTGCTATGAGACAGGATTGGTGTTCTTCTCAGCCAGAAAAATGGGAAGCACACAGCCGATTTTCAAGACTGTATGATTTTTTGAAAAAGGGCAGGATGGAAGTGCGGATACTGCCCGATGAACGCTTTGGTCTGATCCATGGCAAAGCAGGAGTCATTACCCTTGCAGATGGCACACAGACGTGCTTTTTGGGCAGCGTAAACGAAAGCAAATCAGGATGGCAACTCAACTACGAATTGCTATGGGAAGACGATTCTCGTGAAGCCATAGATTGGGTACAAAAAGAATTCGATGCACTTTGGAACGACCCTATGGCCTACAACCTGACGGAGTTTATAGTCGAGGACATAGGAAGGCTCGCAAAACGTGAGATCATCCCTACGGTAGAAGACTGGAAAACCAGACCACAGGAAGCCCCTATCGTCATAGAAACGCCTGTATATCGCAGAGAGTATGGATTATGGGAACACCAGAAATATTTTGTCAAACTTGCTTTCGATGCCCATAAAACCATACATGGTGCCAGGTTTGTGCTGGCGGATATGGTGGGGCTTGGAAAAACCGTACAACTGGCACTCTCTGCCATGCTGATGGCTCTATATGGAACACGGCCTGTCCTGATTCTGGCCCCGAAAAATTTACTATGGCAGTGGCAGGAAGAAATGAAGAATCTTCTGGATATGCCTTGCGCTGTCTGGACAGGCAAAGAATGGATAGACGAGAATGAAATCGCTCATCCAACAAAAGGCCCAGAGGGAATCAAAAATTGCCCTCGTCGGGTGGGATTGGTTTCTCAAGGTTTGATCAAGCGCAGGTCAGAAATGGTAGAATATCTCAAAGAGCTGCGCTATGAATGCATTATCGTAGACGAGGCTCATGCTGCAAGGCGAAAAAATTTACACAAAGGCTGTGAATCCGAAAAGCCCGATGCGAACAATCTCTTTGCCTTTCTATGCGAAATGTCAACCAAAACACACAGCATGCTTCTGGCAACGGCCACGCCTGTCCAGATACATCCCATCGAAGCCTGGGATTTGCTTTATATCCTTGCCCAGGGCAATGAGATGGTACTGGGAAACCAGTATAGCGAATGGAATCGCCAGCGCAAAGAAGCTCTGGAATTGGTCATGGGGCATAGAGACTTGCCAGAAGATGACCTGGAGCTTTGGAATTGGGTCTGCAATCCTCTGCCTGCCTCAACAGAAGGCCGAGATTTTCTGAATCTAAGGCGCACTTTGCAGATGGAGAACAATCAGCTTGTGGCAGCAGGTCGTTGGACAGAACTCAAACCACCCGATCAGGAGCGTGTGCGTCATCTTCGCCATGACTTTGCCCGTCACCATAATCCTTTCCTGCGCCATATCATACGAAGAACAAGAGAATATCTCGAAAATACCATAGACCCAGAGACAAAAGAGCCTTATCTCAAACCAGTGCAGGTGCAACTGTTCGAAGAAGGCGAAGAAGAAGCAATCAGGCTGCCTGCCTATCTTAAATCTGCCTATGAATGTGCGCAGGAGTTTTGCTCTTTGCTTGGGAGAAGAATTCATGGAGCGGGTTTTCTGAAAACCTTGCTTCTGCGGCGTGTGGGAAGCAGCATCTATGCAGGCCAGATTACGGCACAAAAGATGCTTAGCACCTGGCAACAGGTAGACGAAGAAGACGAATTCGATGAGATAGAGCTGGAAATCGCGCGTACCTTAACTCAGCCAGAGCGATTTGCCTTGCAATCGTTCGTCCAATCTCTGGAAGCGAATCAGGAAAAAGATCCCAAATATCGTGTAGTGAAACAATATCTCGAAAAATGGAAAGAACGGGGATGTATTGTTTTCTCCCAATACTTCGATTCTATATGGTGGCTGGCACAACAACTAAGCCAGGATTTTCCTCAAGAGCCAATAGGCGTGTATGCTGGTGGAGCGAAGTCTGGCATCATGCAAGACAGCGATTTTACGATCTGTTCGAGAGAAAGCCTCAAGGTCATGGTACGAAGTGCTAAGATTTCGATCCTGCTAGGCACAGATGCTGCCAGCGAAGGGCTGAATCTGCAAAAACTTGGCACTCTCATCAACCTGGATTTACCCTGGAATCCCACACGTCTGGAACAACGCAAAGGCAGAATACAAAGGATTGGACAACTTCGAGATATTGTCTTTATCTGCAACCTCCGCTACCAGGACTCCGTAGAAGACCGTGTGCATCATCTTCTCTCCAAAAGGCTGCGCAACATCCACGATATTTTTGGTCAGATACCCGATGTGTTGGAAGATGTCTGGATTGATGTTGCCCTGGGCGATATAGAAAAAGCCCAAAAAACGATAGATGCCATTCCCGATCAGCATCCCTTCTCTATCCGCTATAACACAATCCAGAAAACACCCTGGGAATCCTGCTCCCAGGTACTACAAGCCAGAGAACGCAAAAAACATCTGAGCCAGGCCTGGGCATGACTTATTTAATTCCGATTCCTTAGTTTGACAATGTTAAATTTGGATTGTTGTCTCCCAATAGGTTATATAAATTTAAAGATTTATTAAACCACAGATGGACACGGATGGACACTGATAATTTCTAAAATTAAGCATTATTTTATTTTTTATCCGTGTTTATCTGTGTTAATCTGTGGTTCTCTTTTCTTTAATTTTAATTTTGGATTTAACATTGTCAAATTAGCCACAGACTTTTATTGCTTTGCTATTTTCAAAAGCTGTTTTTCTCTTTCCTGGTTGATGAGCGTTTCGATTGTATTCTTTATCTCAGGAAGGATTCCCTCGGAAAGAGCTATTTGTGTACGGTTTGGAGTCATATAAAAGCGATTGATCTCTTCTGCTATTTGGTAGCCGTTGATAGTTGACTGAAAGTCTGGTATGGCAAAGTTGAGAGATCCGTTGATCTTGAATAAAGCAATCAAAACTTTATAGAGATCTACATCTTCTCTGTGAACAATGGCTTTCTGGATTTTTTCTAGCATTCGCATTGTGTTAGGGATATTTTTTTCCTGGCCAGCTTTTTCTGCCTTCTTGGCTTTTGCTATCAGGCGCAAAAATGCTTCTGGTGCTTTGCCATTGCTAAAAGCATGATAGAGTATTTTAGGCATCTTTCCTTCCTGATAGTCGATGGAGCTAATTTTTTTCTCTATTTCATAAGGGCTATAGCCAAATAAAGTAATTTTAGAATCCCGATACCTGGAATCCATAAAATGCTTTCTAAGCTGGTAAAGCCTTTTAACGTATTTCCCACGTTTCGCCAGAATGGTATTTACGCTTGCGTTCAGTTCATCTTGCAGTTGTTGCTGAACAAGGTAGAGGATTTTATTTTGGATTTTCCCTGGAACGAAATTCAGGCTGATTTTGAAATGGCTGAAGCTGAACTCTCCTTCTCCGCTTATGAAAACAGTGATCAGCTTATATAAGCTGCCTGCAATTTTCCTGCATTCTGGAATCTGCCTCAATTTATTGAGCTTGGGAAGCATTTCATCCAGATAATTCTCATGGGCAATTTGCTCCCAAATCTTTTCATTCACATTGCTATTGACCAGGATTTCAGGAAGTCTTTTTTGTAAATTGGCCTCTCCTGTTTCTCCAAAGTATTTTAATAGAATCTGGTCTAGCTCTCCTGGTGCTTGCTCAAATTCTTCTAGTATCTGCTTTATTGTCAGGATAATCTGTAATGGCTGATAGTGCAGAACAACAGAGGTTCGGTATAAAGGATACCAAGACAAGATTTTTTTTATATCATTGTATGTGGAACTTTGCTCGATCTGCTTGCGGAACATCTCATGGTGTATAAGCAGAGGCTTTTCTGCCAGTTGAAAAAGATAGCAGCGAATTCTTTTGTTGAGCTTTCGTTGGTTGGTAAGGCAGCTCATCCACTGTACCATGCTCTGGAATTTTCCCATACCATAGTTGATGATATCCAATTGTGTTTCGTTTTGCTCCAGAGATTTTTCCTGGATAGAAAGGCAATCTTTCAAAAGAGAAAATGGCTCTCTTTCTTCTCTTGTGGCCTTTTCAGAAGCCAAGATTCCCTTGAGAACGCGAAAAAAATCCTGAATCTGGCATTCATATAGCTTCTGCAAATGCTTTTTATGCAAAGAGCTAAAGCGAATCTTATTTTTTGCTCTTTGAAGAATAGCTCCATACCCTTGTTTTCCTTTATGATAAGGACGCTGCCATACATAAAACTCCTGTTCATAGACTATCCAATGGTATGCTTTTTGGGTATAATGAGCCATACTTTTGCTTGCCGATTGGATTTCAGGCCAGAAAAAATGGTGTTTTTTCAAATACTGATAGAATTTTTCTCCAAGCTTTACCGCAGGGAGGCTTTTCTTTTTTAAGCGGGATACCAAAGAAATGTCTTTTGCTTCTTGGGGGGAATCCTTATGAGCCAGCCTATCCAACATCCCCTGAAATACAAGATTCATCCTGGAAAAACGTTGTCTCCAGAGTCCCCATCGGCCCTGATTTTTTTCTTCCTGGAGTATCTGTTCTTCCCATGTATCCTGTAAATGTTCAATTTCAGCGTCTATTTCTTTTGAAACCGTCATGCTGGCTTCTTTGTTTTCATCGCAAAGCTCTTGAAGCCAATCCCCTATGAAATTTTCTCTTAGTTCTTTATTTTGAAAATGCAAAGCAAATTTTTTTGCAAAAGAATCTATTTTTTCAGGATGAAAAAAAGGTAAGAGTTTGATAGCAACAAAGCGTATAGATTCTGCAGGAATTTGTGCTTTTTTATCGAGGTTGTAGGATATTCTGATGAAGGTTTCTTGTGAAGGGGCAAGAAGCAAACTTTCTTTTGCGCTTCCTATCATTTCCTGTATTAATTCCAGAACAGGCTCTTGCCGAATTTTCTTCTCTTCTAAAAAAGAGGCAAAATCTTCAAAACTATTGATTCCCAGATCCTCTTTCATTGCCCCTCCTTGCCTGGAAATTTTACTTGCTTTTAGTTCATAATAAAAACAGGCAGCTTTTGTTCCACACTTTTTTTGATCAAGTTTTCTAAAACAAGATAAGAGTAAATTGGCCAGAAATGCCTTATTCCTTCATAATTGGCTTCAAAGTCTTCCAGATCATCTTCCCCTGCCTGGAAATTGTCTCCTATCATATCAAGCTTGACATGCTCCTGTGGTTTTAAGATTTGCTTGATTTCCTGGAGTTCTGTGTATAGTTTTTGCGAGCTTCCAACAAAAATAGGCAAAACAGTATTCTTGATAGCAATATGAAGAGGGAAAAAGCTAAAAACAGGCAGATAAACGCCAATATTGCTATGGATTTCGATAAGATGATTAAATCGGGTTTGCTGGCTGCCTTTATAGATTTCTTCCAGATTGTCTTCATCAATAGAAGCAGCGTACTCTTGCAAAGGTGTTAGAAAATTAGATCTGGCAATATCAACGCTCAAAACACGTTTGCCTCTTTCTAAACCTATGTATTCACTGCCTGTGCTATTTTTTATTTGCAATTTGATTGCTTTTAGCAATTCTATCTGGTTCTCTATGGAAGAATAGAAAACGTTTTTATTGGTAGTGATGGACATGCCAAAAGGCTGAATGTATGCTTTAAAAGCCAAGGAAAGACTCCTTTTATGGAATTTTTTTCAATTTTTTGATACGACTTGTGGTATAGCATATCAACTCAGAACTATCAATCAATGTATCATAAAGAACCTTGTCTTTATCAGAAAGCTTGGTAATGGATCCTTTATGATGTATAATTCCTTGCCCTGGAATTTCTTCTGCACCTAAAATACGTATAAAAATTCTTAATGGCTCAGGAATGCGAGGATGCTCTATGGTAAATATTACTGTATCTCGTATTTTAAAGGGAAGGAAATGCAAAAATTCCAATGTATTGTTTTCCAGATCCAAATCCACCAGAGGAACTCTCTTTAATTCTTCGCCTTTAAACATCGTAGAGATGAAATCTTTTTTGGCTGCTTTAAAAATGCAGTAGCGTAACGGTATTTTTTTCTTCTCCGCATTCCCCGATGGCATCACGCCTACTTCTTTGAGAATGCGCTCTCTTTCTTCTAATTTTTCTTTTTCCTGTCTTTCTTCTTCTGAAGCAACCATCTTAAAAAGGAATTCTCGTGTTCCTTTAGGATATTTTTTCGTGATTCCTACCTTGATTCTGTCGCCTTCTTTCAATTCTATAGGGTCCAGGATACGTTTTTCATTGACAAAAGTTCCATTGATACTTCCCATATCCTGAATATAGAATTTCCCTTCACGCTCAAAAATTTTGGCATGTTTGCGAGAAATCGAAGGGAACGGAATGCAAATAGAAGAATGCTTTTCCCTGCCTATAAACAAAGGATACGTAGGAACAGGATATTTTCTTGCACTACGTAAATCTTCCAGCACAGGACGATTAGGCAATAGTGGACCTTCATTTTCTTCTTCTGGAAAATCTGGTAAATCTTTAAATTCTTCTAATTCCATACGCATACTCCCTGGTAATTTTTCCCGGAAAACAAAAAAAGCAGCCTTTGAAATAAATATTTTTTTTCATCTTAGCAAAAAAAAACTAAAAGTAAATAGAATTTTTTTCTTGTGATAAAAGGCGCAGGGATGCGCTATTGGTTGGCTTTTGAAGAAGACAAGCCTTTTTGGCGCAGCCCTACGGCTACAATCTGGCGAAGACCACTATGCGAATATTTGCCTATTTCCAGTTTTTGACGTGTTCATCATAGCATTCTATAAATTCTTTCTGGGATTCCTGGTAGGCTGGAAATTGAGATAAGAAAGCATCGCGTAGAGCGATTGCTTTTTCTCTTTCTTCTTTTTTCAGATACCACCAGCATAGTTGTCTTGCCAGGGCAAAATCAGGGCTTTCTTTATATTTTGTTTCTAGTGCCTGTATTGCTGTTTCTGAATTATCTGTAGTTAAAAGCGTTATAATAACATCTTTTTCCATTCTCAAATCTCTTACTTCCACAGGCTTTTTGGTATCAGGATGGATATGGACATTTTTGCCTAGAATGTCCATTGCCTTATGGATATGCTCTGGAATGTGTTGTATGTGAGCTGACGAAATTAAAAGTCTTGCATAATAGCGTCTTGCCTCATCGAATATAGGCATGGCATCATAAGCTTTCTGGGCTAGCTCCAAAGAATGAGCAGGGTCTTTTTTCAAAAACATATAATGCATTGCTAAATCTAAGAGAAAGATTTGCCTTCCAGGCGAAAGCTCATGGCTTTTCAGCCTGGCTTCAAAGGCCTTGTCGTAATTTTTGATTGCCTTATAGAACATAGCCAGAAAGTCGTAAGAGCGGGCATTGTATGGATTTTCCTGTATTTCTTTTTGCCATTCTTGCTCGCAGAATTTCACTACTGCTTTTGTAAAGCCTGGCGGCATAGGAGAATCTATCAAATCCATAACATAAATGAGTAAGTTACGACGGAAAGTAAGCTTATTGGTTTTGGCAATTTTTAAAGATTCCTGATATGTGGAAAATTTGAATAGAGGGTGTACTTCCTGAAAAGCAGTTTTGTTCAATACATACGACTGGATTTGAGGAATATACCAATGAAAAAGAGACAGGCATAAGGGAATAAAGGTAACAAGCAATACTATAGCAGGGCTGATAGAAGGCTTTGATTCTGATAATATAGGAACTTCTTCATGAAAGTCTTTGCTCTTTCGTAGTAGATAGGCTGCTATGATAAAAAAGAGGAGTTCATCTGCTATAGTAGGAAAAGAGAATAGAAGATAACATGCATAGGAGATTATGACACATAAAATAAATACATTGTTCCATATATCTTTGCGTACTTTCCATAGAATATACAGCATGATTACCCATAAAGACAAATAGCTTATTGTTCCGAGGATACCTCTTGTAAGCAACATTTCTAAAAAAGCATTATGTACCCTATCGCTCCATTCTCCATAATAAGACATTGCCGATGGATAGTATTTATCAAATGCATAGGTAAATCCTTCCTGACCCCATCCCAAAATAGGCCTTTCTTTAAAACCTTCCCATGCAGCTCTGTAGTTATAAATACGTACCCAAAGTGTTCCTTGCGATGAAAGGGAATAAAAACGCCCTAAAGCGGGATGATTTTTAATGATTTCCGTATCTTTTAACTGGTATAAACCGATGCAGGCAATAAACAAAAGAATAGAAAGAGAGATGGCAGATACCTTAATTGCTCTATTCTTAGATTTCCATATCATAAAAAAGAGAATTATTAAAGAACTCAAAAAAAGGCCAAGAAATACTGATTTTGTAACAGCATGATAAATAAGAAAAAGATTTAGGCCTATATCTGCTATATAGAGAAGATAGGAATGATTTCTCCATCCTGGCTTTTCTTTTCTATTTTTGATACTTTCATGCATTAATATGCAAGATAAAAAGACGCGAAAGAGAAGATAGATGGAAAAAAACATAGAGTTGCCCAAAGGCCCATCAATTCTATCGTCACCCATATACATGCTTAGTCTAAATTCCATAAAACTAAAAGGTAGCCGACCTGCCAGTGCCCCGAATAAAAAATGTAAAAATTTCCAGGCAAAGTATCCCCAAAAAGCAAATATCCAACATCGAAAAAACCAGTGCCAAAGCTTTTGAGACTGCATAACGCTAATAATGATAATAAAAAATACCAGAATATGGACAAGCTGGATCCAACCTTCTATTCGATGGGTATCCCCTAGCATACTTTGAGAGGGGGCAATTCCTACAAGATTGGAAACTGCGGACAAAAACACAAATAAGCATAGAGAAGCCAGCATCCAGGAAAAACGGGGACGGAATTCATGGTATTTAACTATCAATGTAAGCCATAGGCAAAAAAGAATTTGTATAAGAATTTGCAAAGAAAATGCTTTGATTGATATGAATCCATATACCATACTTTTGGCGGCTAAAAAAGGTAAAAAAGCAGTACTAAAAATACCTGTTAGTAAAGAGTATAGTAAAAATTTTTTCATGTATTATTTTATTCCTTCAAGTAAAAATAAATTTTAGCTAACAATGTTAAATTCAGGATGAGGCTGAAAGGCTTTTGTATACCAGACCATGTAAGCTTTCTGAAGTCCATTGGTCTAAAAAGAAAGGGAAATACTGGATACCATGTCTGTGACAAAAAAATGACCATTGTTCTTGAAAATTTTTTAGCATTTGCTGGTAATTTTTCAAAGATTCTTTTTCCAGGATAAGCATTTTTTTACAATGGGTTTCTACATCTCTAAGAATGACTTTTCCTGTAAAGGAAGGCATCATCTCTTCTGTAGCAAGAAGATGTAGTAAGGTTAGATCATGGCCTTTTGATCTAATCAATTCAAAAATTTTTTTGGAATTCTGAGCATCCAGCAAATCAGAGCATAGGAAGATAGAAGATTTTGCCAGGTTGCTTATCAAAAAAAGGAGTAATCTTTCCATAAAAATTTTTCCTGATGCTTTTTGCCAGGAAAGAAAGCATAGCATTGGATCATAAGATTGTCCATAAAAAAAAGGCGGGCTTAGATGAGCTTTTTCTTCTTGTAAAAAAGCAAAACGGACAGAATGTCCATTCTGCTGTCCTAGATATCCTAGTATAGCCGCTAGCCTACAAGCCCTATGAAATTTAGAAGGTTTTCCTATATTCATAGAAGCCGATGCATCCAGGAAAATAAGAAGCTGAAGCCGTTGGGGAAGCAGGAATTTTTTGACTATAAGCTGATCCAGTCTTGCATAAACATTCCAATCCACATAGCGCAGGTCGTCTCCCCAGTTATAGGGGAAGTAACCAGAGAAATCAAAGCTACTTCCTGCACGCAAAGTTTTTTCTTTGCCTTCGCTTTCATCGCTTCTTTTCTTCTTTAGCAATAGCTTGAAAAGAGTAAATTGTTCTAAAAAATTTTTGGGGAAAAGGCTGGTATCATAACCTATGGTGTTTTTTTTATCCATAGCATTTATTTACCATAGTTTCCAGGTATGGGCAGGAAACAGCAAAAGAATAGGCTCCATAAATATAGGAATTACCAGTATCATCCATGACAGATGCAATGCAATTGCTATGGGGGCTGGAAAAATCTTTTTTTTCCCTATCTTTTTAGTAAGCAACGTTTGGGCTATTGTGGCCAGGCAATGGCAGGAAAAAAAAAGTGTCATGTAGCCCAGGCAAGATTTGCCTGCGCTTACAAAAATCATATACTCATGCAGCAAAGAACTTACGCCAAAAACACAAACGACTGCCAATACAGGTCTTTTCGTTCCGCCTAAAGGCTCAAAGACATTTCTGTGGCATACATTTCTGAAATAGAGGTTCCATCTTTTCCCCCAGAACTCTCTTGGCGATTTTGCGAGCAAAGGCGAATCGAAAACTTCCTCCAAGAAAATGCCGCTTTGCATAGTAATGCCCGTTATCATATCTATAAGAGCAGAAAAAAGTAAATAGGCAACCAGCATCAGCCAGAGCATTCTTACATAAAATAGAGTGTCTACAAAAGAGAAAATCGTGGAAAATACAAAAAGCCCAGACAGAAGAGCCAGTTTAATCAAAGAGCGAAAGATTCTTTTTTTCCCTTGTATTTTAGACTGAAAGGCCTGGTCTTCTGTCGCAGGCCATGTGGGTTCAGGGAAATTGAGGCTCCAGAACAAATATCTTCCAAAGGATTTCAAATGCTCTGGATTTACATGATTATAGGTAATTTCCAGGGATTTCAATATCTTGTTGAAAACGACCATAGAGAAAAAAAAGCGTATCCAACCTAAATTTTCAGGAACCAATAAGGGGTAAGGGAGCATTACGCAAACGACAAATAAAAAACATAAGGAACGAAACCAGCCTTGCTTTCTATATAAGACGAAATAATCAAAAATTTCCAGGAAAAAGAGAATCCCTAAGGCAATGGACAGCCAGATTGTTATGGATTGCATATTCCGTAGTCCCTAAAAAAATTTTTAAAAAAGAGAAAATACTCTTGACAATACAAAAAAATATTATATAATACACAAGCTTTAACCGTTGGGGGATTAGCTCAATTGGGAGAGCGTTTGACTGGCAGTCAAAAGGTCGTGGGTTCGAATCCCATATCCTCCACCAACCTCCTAAAACCTTTCCAAAATTCTTCTACAACTTTTATCTTCTCAAAAATTTAGCTATTAAAAGTTAAATAACTTCCCCATTTTTAATTCAATATTTATTTATAAAACTTTTATCTCTGTAAATATTATTTTATAAGGTTCAACTTCTATAACACAATCAGAATACACGAAGAAAAGCC
>CALKWO010000158.1 GCA_938003875.1 uncultured bacterium | reverse complement strand
TTTATTCAGACCTAGAAAACCACGTCCTCTGGACGTGGTCAGAGACAATTGGCTCTGCCTCTGATTCTATTTAAAGAAAGCCTGCTCTATGTTAAACTCCAATTGAGTTGTCCCCACAACAACAAAAGGAGTAAATATTATGAGCAGGTTCAAGATGTTATCACATGTAGTTTGGCATTGTCAATATCATATAATCTGGACACCAAAATATCGATTCCGAGTGATGGAAGGTCCAGTGGCTCAAGAGGTGTACAATTGCATCCGACTTTTTGCAGGACAATTAGAATGTGAAATACAAGAACTCAACATTCAGAAAGACCATGTACATCTTTTGGTAATGGTTCCACCCAAGGTTTCTATCTCACAGTTCATGGGAACAGTAAAAGGGAGGACAGCGATACGAATTTTCAAACAATTCCCTTTTCTCAAAAAGAAACCCTATTGGGGCAATCATTTTTGGGCCGAAGGTTACTGTGTGGATACAGTAGGCTTTAATGAAGAAATGATCCGTAAATACATTAAATATCAAGAAGACAAAGAGAAGCGATTAGAGAAAGACGGCCGTTAGCAATGTCCCTTTGGGACAACTCCGCTGACCTCTTCTAGAGGTCAGCGTTTCAGCCCCCTTCCAGGGGGCAAAGCAAAGCCCCGTCCTCTGGACGGGGATCTTTACTCATTGTTTTAACCTATTATTTCAGCATCATTTCAAATTTAATCTCATCACGCAAAGGTATTTCGTACATCCCGATTTCCGTAATAGAAGGCTTTATCTTTCGATAAGCAAAGATTGCGTTGGTATGAATAGCAGCTATAGCGAATCCTCGCCTTTGGTAAAAGCGCATAGCATCCAGGTTATCATTCGTAGTGATGAGCCATAACCGCCGACACCCTTTTTCTAAAGCGTTACTACGGACTTTTTCCAGAAGTTCGGTTCCTACTCCACAAAACTTGTGGAAAGCATCCAGAGTGATGATTTCACATTGGTCGTCTATGATTTCATAAGTTATAAGGCCGATCTTTTCACCGGATGCAGAGGTGGCATAAAAGCCTTCGAGCTTTGCCGGATAGACTTTTCTTCCACGGGTGACAATAAAATCCCCTTCCCAATTTTTTTTTGTTGCCTCAAGAACCCAAGTCCGCTCGAAATCCGTTATGGGATAAATAGTACAATGCATTTTGTAAACTCCAGAGATACGTTGTTTACTCCAAACCAGGTTCTTTTCGCCTGCCAGTCATCTCTTCGATGGTAATCTCCACGCAGCCGCAAGTTTTAGCTGCTTGTTCAGTGAGCGGCTTTGGGTCAACAATATGAAGCCGTGCATAAAAATATTCTTGAAACTGGCGTAATAACTGTAGCCGTTCACTCACATCCTCTACAATCCGGGCATACCCAAATACTAAAACAGACTCGAAGCGATACTCGCATCGCCCTTCAGCATGAGGCACTACTCGGTCGGGATGGCGGAAAACAACCAATGTTGCCTGATTATTTTGTCGCAGAATATCCAGTTTTCGTCCCTCCAACGCACAATGGAACACAATTTTTCCATTGAGATAGGCATAGGAAATAGGGACAGCGTAAGGCTTATCATGCTCTGATAAACAAAGGACACCGACTTCCTCTTCAGCTAAAATACGTTTCATCTCATCGTCATTCAAATGAGGCGTGTTTTTTAAGGACATGGTACTCTCCATTTTGATTGCTATATGCATTATTTAAAAAGTTTTTCTCTTATTCTCAGCCAATTTGCTGTTTTAGTTCCGTCATCTTTTATAGGCTTCCCTGAATTACTGTCTATATTTATTTTTAAGATATCTCTTGTTTCAAGAAATTCTTTCATACCTTGTGAATTTGCCCAGTAATATATACCCCAGTTTTCAAAATTCCATTCTTCCGAATATGGATTTATTTCATAATCTACATAAAAAAGTTTATTGTGATTGGCTACGAAATTGGTAGGAAAATAATCAATGTTAATTCCATTTGTATACAAAATCTTACAAATTTTAAAAATTTGCTCGATATGCCAATTTTCAATAGAATCTTGAGCTATTAATTCCGCAATGGTGTTGCCTTCAATATATTCTTTTATCATGTAATTTTCTAATTCATTTCCTTCAATTAATTCCGGAATAGGAATACTCATGGCTCTGAGCTTTTGATAAGCATGAATTTCACTTTTAAATTTGTCTCCAAACGCATAATAAGGGCATGGTTCATTATGGATAATTTTTAAAACTTTATCAATGTCTTTGTCTTTAATGAGATAAGAATATCCAGACTTCCCTTTTCCCAAAAATTTAATTAACCGTAGATTTGCATTTTTTGCAAGTGAGATATGTTCTAAAAATTTCTTAGTTTCATAATCCATTTATTTTCTCTTTGTTACTATAAATTTATATTTAAGTAGCATATCAATCAATTTTCTGAATTATCACTCCGATGCGTTATGGTTACGGTTTCGTTGGGATCAAACGAAAACAGCGGTAACGGAGCGAAGGAAAAATCGCTTATTCTATTGACACTAATCGCTGCGAGTTTTACCTGCCAGCACCTATACAATTCATGAAGCTCCTCTACGGGAATTTGAATGGGGTTGGTTTGGGTTTCGAAGTACCGCTTTTTTAGGAATGCGTACAAGAATACTTGCATGGGTATATTATGATCTTGTTCTTTAGGCTCTTGATTTTCTTGATCTTCTTCCATCCATAAATCAAGAAACTCATCTGGCAAATCGTCGGTAGTAGCATTAAAATTTTTATCTATCCATAGCTTGCTTTGAAGAAAAGATTCTACTTCAAAATCCATACTTTTACCTCTTATTTTGATTTCCAAGTTAAATCATAACGCTCGCTCCGGGTTGTGAAAACCTGAAAGCCCAACTTCTGCGGAGTGCATCACCGGTTACGCCCGTTTTGAGTTAGCTCTTGCTGTGGCTTGCAAGGAGTGATCTTCCAAAGAGCGGATGCCTCATCCCAACACGCATCCATGTACTTTCGGGCCTCTTCCGAAAAGTAAGACAAAGACGAAAAATCAATGTCTTTAATTTTGAACCAATGTGGTTCTTCCGGTGCCATCGGACCACCAAAACCAAACAAAAATTGATCATCTTTAATATCGAGAATATAGCCCTCGACATACAGGTTGCCATTCATCTTCAGAGCAACCCTGGAGCCCATTTCCGAAAATTCTTCGAGCAAAACTTTTTTTGTCTTCATTTTTTTGCAACCTAACATGCGGATTACGCACTGCTGTAAGCTGTAGCGTGCATCCGGCTTGTTAGGCCCTCTTCAGTTGTTCCCCAGTTTTCAGGAAGTGATTTACTGAGTTTTCCCAATGTTTCATATCGGCACGAAAGACATCATCTGTAAACTCGTCAATGAACTTGTTTCCTGCTGGGGAAATGCTGGTGTACGTATATGCAATATCAACGTATGAACTGCTCTCATCACGGAGGCGGACACCGATTTTGAGGACACAAATTCTGGATTGATGCGTGAACCGGGTGAACTCAACGCTGAGATTTGATAGGTCGTGTTTCGTAACAACCCAAAAGGTGTCTGGCTCACCGTCGTGAGGTGTGCTGAAGACCGCTCCCTCTTCCACCAGTCCAGACTGTGAATAGATCATCGTGTACCGCCAGCCGTCGAGCCATTCGGCTTCACGTACGGGGCACAGGAGAGGGAAAGCCTTATCCGGTGAAGCGTAAATTGTTTGGCAGTATTCCTTGGTTACATGTTTGGCTTTGAAATCAGATTCGTCCATTGTACTCTCCTTTTGTTTAAACATAATTTATATCAATATACTTTATGAAAATAGAATATATATCATAAAATGGCAAATTAAATCATAACGCTGCTCCGGGTAATTCTCCTGAAAAAAATAAAAAAACAAGGCTTACACAGAGCGAGCGAATCAGTAAGCCTTTCCGAGTATTCAGAGAAAAATTAAAAAATACAATTCAAAACTGTCGAAATCCACGCTTATTTATATGTTTCTTATCTTTATTTTGCATTTTTGATCTTTTCCGTGCCTCTTCGCAAATATTACCAGCAGTCTTTTCAATAATATCTATCGTAATATCGGGGATCATGTCACCCTTCTGGGGTTTATCAAACCCTTGTGCGATTGTCATCATTCCATTCTCAGTCTCTTCCCAAATTTCATACATTTGCTCGGCTTTGATTTTAGCTAAAAATTTTTCTGCGTACTCTTCCACTTTTCCCAGTAATAGTCCATCACATCCATCGCAATGAGATTTTATTGAGCTTTCAATCAGCTCTTCCCAAAGCGTTTTTCCATTTTCTCTCAAATACTCTTGCATAAAAGCTTCTATATGGTATATTACTTCCCAAAGTGAACGTATATTTTCATAGTCATTTGTTTCTTTTTGAGTTTTCATAAATTATCTCGGTATTTTGAAGGTTGTTATTGCATTTCTATGAAATAGAACATATCTGGCTTTTGTGCGATAGAAGATGGGTTTTCTTTCCATAATTTTACACATGCTACGGCTGGTACTTTGTTGATTATAATATAAAGCTCAGGCTGATTAGGACTCATGTTGTTGCATCCTCCTGGGTATCCGCAACTCCCGCCACAGTGAATAAAATGGAGAATCAAAATGGCATTTTGGGTTTTATTCGTAGATACGATATTTCGCGATTTTCCAGGTACGACATAGAGATAATTTAAGCCAAAATCACGAGCATTATAGGCTATTAAATTAAGTTTACGTTCCTTTGCCATAAAATAACTATATTTCTCCAAATTATAGAAATAAGTGCTTACATCATATTGCACTTTTACGGTAGAATCTATCCCCGACCAAATGAGTTTCAAAGGTTTTGGAGGAAAAGCAATCGGTTTATCTATTCTATCTATCATAGAGTAAGCATACGGTTCGATCACTCCTACCAGTAAATATGGATTGATCAAGAAACGACTTTCTTCAGAAGGGCCTTCTATGCTCAGGTTCCCTGGCCCATAGTAAAAGTGCCCATCTATTCCCCACCATGGTTTGTTGTCCTCTATCTGCCCAAAAACATCTTCTGAAGGCTGATAAGATTCATTAACCAATTGGGAATATTGGAAAACATATTTCTTGCGGATTTGGTATATTTTTTCTTTGGTTTTAAAATCCAGCTCAATCATCGGATTGAATTCGATATTGATTTGTCCAGAGTATTCCTTTAACCAACACATTTTCCGATCATAATGCTGGACATATTTTATGCCTATATTGGGCTTTTTATTCGGATAAAGCCGATACAGATTATTTTTAATCAAGAATAAGCCTAACATCAACAAAATTATCAAAAGAATACGCAGCCGTATATTTTTCATTTAATTCTCGCTTATTTATTGGGCTTTTGCAGTTTTAGATAAAATATAAACCCTTTCTGTTGAGAGGAAACAATATTAAAGCCTGTATTTTGAGCCAGTTTACTATAGTACTCCCAATCGCGTCTTTCTTCAGGCCATACCACTCCATAACTCGTAGAGATTTCTTCGGAAGGTAATTTTACGATGAGAGGAATGAGAGCTATATCTTTTTTTTTTTTGGCGTTTGGGAAAATTTACATCCCAAATCAAGAACAAGCCAGCAGGAATGAGGACACGGAAAACTTCGTTAAACACTCTTTGGTGGTCTGCTTTCCTGATATACATCAATGTAAAAAATGAGGTGGCTACACTAAATGTATTATCAATAAATTGTAAATTTTTAGCATCCATTACAATCTTGAGCGGGCCAGCAGGTGCCTCCTCAAGTTCTTGCTTGTTGGGATCAATAGCAACGACCTCTTTCCCTTTTAATTTTCCTATAATTCCCTCGCCGCCCCCTCCAATATCCAGGATGTATCCTGTAGAATAAAAATTTTCTACAATAACTTCCTGTTTTTCAAAGGAGTAAAAGCGGTCTTCTGAAATTTCGCTCATTGTGGCTTCTCCGATAATTGCTTTACCGCAGCAACCGCTTCCTGCGGCTTATACACCTTGATGCCCTTCATCGGAAGAGAAGGACATTCTTTATGAAGCATTTGGATAAAAATTCCAGGCACTTGTTTTTCTTGGTCTTTTTCCCAACTGATTTCTACACCACAGGTGGGAGATCCATTGATTCCAAGAACGCCAAGAACCTCAAATCCGTTCTTTTGATATTCCTCAATTTGATAAACAAGGTCATGAACAAGTTTTTGGCAGAGGGCTTTTCCCTCCTTTTCGTCATTGGTTGTTCCTCAATAAAGTCCTTTCTATTTCCGTAATCCTTGCAAGAAGCGGGTACTTCTTTACTTTCATTCGGAATAAAAGCGAATTGTGCCAAAATTTTTGAGGAAGTTTTTTGTTTCTTCCGATAGAGTATCAAACTCTGCTTCTGTTATAATCCCGTCATGCGCCCAGCCTGCTACTATAAGATTAGCTGTGCTTCTTCTCCAATCATCAAAAAGCTCAGATAAACGCTTATCTTGACTGTGAATATATTTATAAATTTCTAAATAAAGCGCATGTGGCTCTGTGTCTGCTTTCTTACTCTTGCTTAGGGCTGAAATGCGAGAAAGTGTGGTTTTGCAAAACCTGTTTAACGCATTCTCTCGGATGCTTCTCAATTTTTTCCAGTCATTTTCTGGTATCTGTATCATTTTTTCCTTCCATTTCGAAATTCATATTTTACTTTTTATCATTTTTTCCGCTTTCGTCCCTGCTTACATTTTTTGGGGACATTTTTAGGAGGTATCACCCCTAGCATAGGGGAATCACTATGGGCTATTTTTCTGTCAGCAATCACGTTTATCAATCTTTGCACATTTGATTCCTTTTATGGCATATATCTTATTCTAGGTGTACCTCAGATAAAAGCAGCGTCGCTCAATACCGAGTTGTACACGAGCCACCAGCAAACGGCATCCGCATAACTCTACTATTTGCCGCTTATTACTTGAATTTTACCTTAGTCGTCCTTCAATTTTTTAAAGATCAAATTTTTTAACTTTTCCATCGGTGTTTTTTTAAAATCAAATATCTTTTGTAAACGAGGAATTTGGGGATGTTCAGGATCTAATTTAACCAGCAGATTCAAACAGTCTTTCGCTTCTGGTAGCTCCCCTTTATATAAATGGAAATCAGCCATAAAAACGTAAAAAGCCGTTACCTCCGTAATGTGGAATACATCACGGTCAGGATAAAGAAATTTTAAATCCCACTTCCCGTCAAAAATCTTTTCTATCTTCTCTATTTGGCCTGAAGTAAGGTACAGATGGGCAAGATTTGTTTTAGCGAATAAATAATCAGGAAACAACTGATACGTTTTTTTTATCCAAAATTTTGTCTTTTCTATTTCATTATTATTACCGTAGGCCATGGTAAGATAATTACAAAGAACAGGTAATGTTGGATACCTTTCTCTCAGTTCCAACAACTTTGGAATAGCTGATTCTGGGTCATCATAAATCTGTTCATGCAGTTCTACTATTTTATCATGAATTTCAAGAGGATATCTTTCCATAGGCTCATACGTTACTTTGTATTCGGCATACATGAGTATTTCATTTCCATCGTCTCTAATGATACATGTATTTTTTGGAAGAGATTTTGGATGCGGAGGAGGAATACTCATACTTTTCTTATTTTTTTTATGCTTACTTTTAGATTTTTTCTTTTTAGTCACTCAATTTTCCTTTATTAGTGGACTTGATGTTATTCTCAATTGAGCATCTCTTTTGTTACCTGAAATGTAGGCGTTCCTTTTTCTGTAACGATAAATGCTTCTGTTGGGTCAAACGAAAACAGAGGTAACGGAGCAATCGTTAAATGGGTTCGCCTATCCACATCTATTGAGGCTAACTTCACCTGCCAGTAATAATATTCTGTATAAAGCTCATCTTCAGTCAGTTCATCAAGCGACACATGCCCATTTTTTAGCGCAAGATGACCAAGGTATGCGTATATAAATATCCTTACCGGCAATGTATCCTCGTGTTTCTCTATTTGTTCTTGATTTTCCATCCAGATATCCAGCAGGTAGTCTGGTAAATCTTTCGTGGTAGCATCGAAATTTTCCTCTATCCACGCCTTGCTTTGCTCAAAAAGTAGCGTTTCAAATGGTTCCATAGGTTCACCTCTTGCTTATATCTGCTCATTTTGGTGAGTCGATGCAGTTTTTTCCCAAAATGTTACTGGCACAAATAATCTACATTGTTTATCACTTCCTATTTTCCGTATCCATTCGATATCTTGTATCATCGGATGGCAATTTTTTT
>CALKWO010000157.1 GCA_938003875.1 uncultured bacterium | reverse complement strand
GCGCCTCTGCGGTAAATTTTTTTCTTTTTGATTACGGTTTATCCGTGTTAGGTAATTCTATTTTTGGGAATATTTTTTAGCTGAAATCCGCTTTTCAGTACCACAAATTTTATAATTTTTGAAACTATATTGCAACGAAAATTATATAAAAAAGTTGAGCGGCTACGATGCAGATATTTCTTTTAAAACAGGTTTTAGGATTTTTTCCAGTTCTGCAAAAGAAATGGGTTTCCATAAATAGAAAAAGATTTGCTTTTCCACGATTTCCTGGATAGCCTCTGGAAGCATTTCTTCTGATAGTACAATGCATTGTTTAGCATATTGTGTTTCCAGAAGTTTTAACAGAATCTCTAATTTTTCCATATTAGAAGGGAGGAAATCCAGAAATACGATATGGTATTTTTCTGATTGAAGACTCTGGATGGCTATTTCTTCATTGGCTGCTGTTTTGCAGTAAATATGATGGATTTTCAGATGCCTGGACAGCATTTGTATCAGATCTTGCTCCTGGCTGATCAATAATGCACGGCAAGTATCCTTGTTCTGCTCGTTGTATAACGGCAACTCTATGGTAAATTTAGCACCCCGCCCTGTATTGCTGACTTTAATCTTCCCCTTATGCTCATCCATAATGCTGTGAGAGATAGAAAGTCCCAGTCCAGAACCTTTGCCTATTTCTTTTGTAGTAAAAAAAGGATCAAAAATTTTTTCTATGATTTCTTCTGGGATTCCTGTCCCACTATCCTCTAATTCTATGAAAGCACTTGTCTGATTTTTATGCAGATAGAGGCTCAAGATTTTTTGGGTTTGTTTTTGCATAGCATCTTGTGCATTGTTCACAAGATTCAGAAGCACCTGCTGGATTTGTCCTGGTTCTACCTCTGCCAGGACTGCTTCTTTGCTATAATTTTTTTGAACTTCGATATTGTTCTTTCTCAAAGCAAATTGTTTCAATTCCAAAACTTTTTCTATCAATTCTTTCAGGTCTATAGGAATTTTTTTGGAAACTTTAGGACGTGCAAGATTCAGCAAATTTTGTATCAGCTTTTGGCATCTTGTCGCTTCGCTATAAATTATAGAAAGATCATGCTTCAAAGGTGCTGCTATTTCCTGTCCCATGAGCATATCTGAATAGCCTAGGATTACGGTCAGAGGCGTGTTGATTTCGTGTACAACCCCAGAAAGCAGTTCTCCTACAGAAGACAAACGACTGCTTCTTTCCAGTTCTTTTTGCAAAAAATATTGCTTCGTCATATCACGAAAGATAATACCTGACATCAGCTCCCAGGGATAAGAAAGGGGCAATGCACTGATCGAAAAAATTCGCCCATCCGAAAGCTTGATCTTGTCACCCAGCATAAGATCATTGCTTTGTGTCTGCTGTAGAATCTGCCCTAACCCTATATTCTCAAGTGCTATAGGGATTTCCTGTATCTTATTGCATTTTAAAAGGCTGAATGCCGAATTATTTGCCATAGAGATTGTTCCAATTTCATTCAAAACAATGACACCATCATTCATGCCATTGATGAATAATTTCATTCTTTCTCTCTCTTTCATGTGGAATTCTTGCAATCTCTGTATCGTTCCTGCAATTTGGGCAGCAGTTACATCCAGCAACTCTTCTTCATCGCTTTGCAAATTGCGCGATTTAGGCAGAGCAATAGAAAGGCAACCTTTCAGGGTGGTGTATTCAGGGAAAGGGATCTCTATAAGTTTATCGATCTTCCCTTCCAACGTTTGTTTGCTACTGATAAGAGATTTATCCACAATAAGCTTTTGCTGTATTGTGTTCTCTAAATCTTTTTTGCAATCCTGTACTAAATTTTCTATCTCATTTTCCGATATAGGATGAAGTAAAATTATATAGATTCTGATGAAATGACTCTCTTTTATCACACATGCCATCAGAGAAAGAGGAATTACTTTGGATAAAAGCTTTGCCACTTCTTTTAGCATAAGCGGAATATTTTCTGGAAAACCAATTGCATGGCTTATCAGATACATGGTTTCCAACTGGCCTAGCCGTTTTTTTAAACGATCCCTCTGATAAACTGCTTCTTGCAATTGTTTTTTCTGTTCTCGCTTATGCTTATGCACTGCCAAAGCTTGCTCTACGACTTGAGGGATTTCATTCAAGCTTTCAAACGGCTTTTGTATGTAGCGATAAGCCCCTCCTGCTACGGCTTCTTGTGCTGTTTTCAAAGAAGCATATCCAGTAACCAGAATAACTTCGACATCAGGGTTTATTTTCTTTAAAGCAAAAAGCAAATCAATACCAGAAATCTTAGACATCATGATATCGCTGATGACTACATCACAAGGTGTTTCCTGAAAAAGCGTTAGGGCCTCTTCTCCTGAAGCGGCACTATGAATTTCATAATTATAATCTTGTAAAGAAGATATCATAATTTCGCGGATAAGATATTCGTCGTCTACTACCAAAATTCTGGAGGGACTGTTATCATTCATTTTCATTTCCACTAGAAAAAAAATTTTGCATTGTTGTGTTATCTATTCATTACTGTTGCTGAGGTCTTCCAGGGAAGCAAGGATGGCATCTTTGATTCTTTCATCTTCTACTATAATAGCAAGATTTTGTAACATCAGCAGTATATTTTTTCTTTCATGTTGAGTACGGGCATGGTTGGTAAGAGCCTCTAATGCCTGAAAACGCAGATCGATGCTATAAGCAGGATTCCTCAATATCTCTCCTAAAAACAAAGAAATATTATTCACTTTCATGCCTGCGACAACCAGGAGAATCAAAGATCTTAACCCTTGAGATTCTGTTTCGTAGAATTTGTTTACCAGCTTCTGATAAATATTTTCATCATTAGAGCCTAATTTTACTAACGCTGTAACACAGGCGATAGTAACATTCTCATGGGTTTCTTGCTTAAAAATCTCTAAAATGTCTTCTTTGGCCTTTTGGTCTTTAAATTTTTCCAGTGCTTCTACAACAGAAATTTTTTCTATGCTGGAATGGGTCTGAGAAGAAATTCTCAATATCCATTCTCTTGCTGCTTCTCCCTGGATATAGCCTGCACCCCAGATACACAAGGAACGCAGTTGAACATTATCAGGATAATCCTGATAGATTTTCTGAAGCAATACAATATCTTCCTGTACCAACTGTTGGTTGTTGACCAGGCTGATTAAGGTATTTGGTATGCGTTCTTCTTCTGGGGATGTATCCAGAAATTTTTTTAGCTCTGTCGATGCTGTCACAGAAAGTTTTTTTTCTGGCTCTTTTTTTTCTTCTACAAAGGTTGTAGGCGCAGGAGAATAGGGTTCAGTAACAGGCTGCTCTTTTGGCTTAGATACATTTTCTTTTACATTGGCATTTTTGGTATTCTGCCCATCATGATTCTGTTGCACCTGTTTTACTGGTTCTTTGGTGTTTTTAGAAGCTACATTATCATCAGTGCTTTTATCCCAGATACCGAGGAAAAAAAGCCCGATAAAGACCAAAGTGAAAAACAGAATCAAAACAATAGGTAAAATTTGCATAGAAGGACCAGACTGCATACTCTCATAAGGGATTATGGTAAATTTTTTCTTCTTTCTTTTTTCAGGAAAGAGAAAATTTCCCTGTTCTTCTATTTCCTGAATATAATTTTTTTCTACATGGACACCTTTCATAAGCTTAGGGGAATTTTCTATCGTCTTGTTGTTTTCCGATTTTTTGTTGGATTGAGCATAGCGATCGTAGATGGATTCATCGCTTGTTTTCACGGTCTGTTCCAGGGAGTTCATAAGCAAATCTACTTCCTGGCTTACTCCCAGGATATCTTCTATTATTTCTCCTCGCGATTTTACAGTTTCCCTTTTTACTTCTTTTTCCGAGATTGCCTTCAATTCCTGGCTCAAGTCAGCTATTCCAAAAATATCTTGGATGTCTTCTTGTTTTTCTTTTTTGATAGGAGGTAGAGCTTCTTTGCCTAAGAATTCTTCTGAAAGGATCAAAAAATCTTCCTTCCCTATCTCTGGCTCTGAGTCTATCTTTCTAGCTTCTATATTTTCTCTATAGCTTTCCTTCCCGTTATCGTTATCGTTATCCTTCTTGTTATCGTTATCCTTCTCGTTATCGTTATCCTTCTCGTTATCGTTCCTATTTTCTCCCCTATCTCTATCTAGCTCCTCTTCTCTATCTTTATATTGACTTTTTATTTCTTCTTGTGATTCCATCCCTGTTTCTATGGTAAAAGAAAATTCTGGCTCTTGTTTTTTTTGACAAGCATTCCAGGCTTTGAGGATTTCTTCCTGGGAGAGAAGGAAGGAGGGTCTGTACTCTCCTTTTTCTTTGAAAAAAGAAAAAAGAGAATATTCTTTTTCGATTCCTAAAGGAATAGGCAAGTTAAAAAAAACTGTTCTTAAAAAGGGAAGCCATTTTAGCTCTATAGGCACTTCGTTTAAAGGGGTCTGGCATGCACAACAGAAAATTTCCTTTTTGCTAGAAAGAATTCCTGCAAAAGTAAGGTCGCAATCCCTGCAAGAGAAAAAATTGTATCCCAATTCTTCTAAAATTTCAACAATCTGCTCTTCTTCCAAGAAGCCTTTTCTCTGAAAAATTTCTGCAATATGCAGATTTTCTCCTTCCTGAAAGAGGTTTGCTTGCTCTTTCCAGGAGTTCAATATCTGGTTTTCAGAAATGTATCTTTTGGTGTAAGCGAACTGCGCAAAAATTTTTTGACAAAAATACCAAAAAAGTTCATAGAGATTTTCTAGATATCCTGAAAAAACAGAAAAGGTTTGAAAATTTTCTTCTTTTTCTTTTTTTAAAGATTCTTCCAAAAGTCGTTTGCTGATTGCTTTTGTTATGGAAATAGACTCTTTGTCCTGAAAAGAATTATCCTCTGATTTTTCCAGAGAATCTTCTACACTATCAATCCAGAATTCTAAAGATTTCAAAACCAACTGAATTTCTTCTTCTATTTCGGAAAGGCTGCAATTGCTATGTTCTTCTATGTCCAAAAAAAGCAGAGGGGTTTCTATATTAGAAGAAGAAAGTAATCTTGGTGAAAAGAAATTGCCCTGAAAAGAGTTCCACAAAGAAGATTTTTCGAATCTTTCTTTTAGCAGGTCGCCGCAGCAACTACATCTTTGTTGGCTCCCAGAAAGATTCAAAGGGCTTTGGTAAGAGATATTGCATTTAGAACATAGAAAAAAGCCTTTCCCCATCTTTTCCAAAATTTCTTTGCTTTGAGAAAAGGAAAGAAAACGACTTTGAACCAAAGTCTCAATCAAAGAAGTTTGTAGCCCCCCCAGTATATCCTGGTGGTGCTTTTCTAGTAACTCCTGAAATAAATCTTCCTGGCCTTTGCTTACCTTTTGAGCATAGTTCGCTAAAAATTTTTGCTCTAAAAGCCATAGTGCCTCTTGAAAATAAGAAAGATACACACGAAAACTTTGGGAAAGTTCTTCCAAAGAACTCGGAGAGTTTTTATACTTTGCAAAAAAGATTCCTTGTTGTTCCCCTTGATTTTCTGTGATACTATAAGTCATTTCTTCCCTCTTTTAAAAAAAAATATTGTTATTTTTCATCCTTTTTCTCAAAAGAAGCCGCATATTCTTTTGGGTATTTTTTCAGCAAATCTTGTTTTTGCTGTGGATTGATCTTTACAGGCTTTTGCAAAATATAAAGTTCTTCTGAATCGCTTATATGAATTGGTATATAAAACCAGCCAAAGGTGCCTGGATGCTTTTCGACAGTTCCTATATTTTTAAATTTTCGCTTGCTTTTTTCTGAATCTAAACTAGAGCTATAGATTTCTATACTAAAAATTTCGGGAAATTGGAAAAAAGAAAAATAGAGCCTTTTTTCTGTATCATCATAGAAAAAAGGAAAAACTTCAGGCTCTAAGAAAAATTTTTCTTCCTGCCTGGATTTTTCTTCTGTTAGTTTTGCACTCTGTTCCTTTATTGTCTTTTCATAATATAATTTTATCTCTTCTGATGTGCTTTTTTTATTTTTAGAAGGGTAAAAAGCATAGTAACCACTAATCAAAATAAATATACAGGGTAAAAAAAGAAACATGGCCCATATTTTTATAGGCCATGAGCCAGGGTCTTTCCAGGAAAATTTTTTGGTAGAAAATCTTTCTTGAAATTCCTTTTCACTTAAAGGTTTATAGGAGTACTTCATAAAAGGTCCTTTTATGGAATGAAGCTTCTAGTTATGGAGCAGTGATTTGAAACAATTTTTCTATTGCCTTACTTTCCTGTAATTTCTTTAGTATATCCAGGCCTTTTTGAAAGTCTTCCAGGCTATTACAATCCCATTCCAGATGAATATTATTTTTTTCATAGCTATTGGATGGCTTGATAGAGAAGACAGAAGAAACATTCTGCTCTTTGAGAATTTGTTCAAAGGCTTGCTGAGCCGAAGAAAGCTGAGGGTTTTTTCTTCTGTTGAGCTCCTGGCGGAACAGTTCAGGATTGGGCTTCTCTTTTTCCATAAATACCTGGAATTCTTTTTTGGATAAAAGTTCTGAAACAGAACATCCCTCTTTTTTGCAAATTTCCCATATCCATTGAAAAGATTCTCTCTGTTTGTTTCCACTCCAACCTAAAAGATCGCTCCATTGCATCAAAATTATACTTTCTTCTCTGGAAAAAGAAAAGAGCATAATTGCATTTTTTACAGGGAGCTTTCCTTGAGCTATCCTTTTCAAAATTATATCAGACAAATCCAGGATACTCAAGTAATCTTTTAGTATTTTTACACCAGAAGGAATGCCTATGAGACAAGCATAAGAATCGCTGATTTCTTTTAAAGAAAACCCTAGGTCGTAGTGAAGGCGATAGATTATTTTTGCACATTCTACAGGGTTAAACCCCCGAATCTGGTTTTCATAAATGTAGATGGACAAAGCTTCTTTATCATCGCAAGAAATTTCTATAGCAGGGACGAAATCCTGGCAGGCACAACGCCATCTAGCCTGGCCTGACACAATTTGCCATGCATTTTGTGCTTTCCTGACGAGAATAGGAGAAAGAATTCCATGAGTCTGGATGGCTTTTTGTAAATCATCAAGGCTTCTGCCAAACGATACAGAAATTGTTTCATCTTCAACATTATCGTGTTTTTTGCTTAATTTTAATAATTGAATTATTTCCATTCTATGATCCTATTGTTTATCATTTTCTTCCCATCCTGCGAATTCTTTTAGAATTTTCCTCGCTGCTTCACATTCTACAGGATAGTTTGTTCCTGCAAGTTCTAAAAATTCTGCCAGTTTTTCCATATTTTGCGTGCTTTTTACATTACCTGCTTCTCGGAATAATATCAGCGGATATTCTTGAAGAAATACCAGCAGGCGAGAATACATTCCCTGAGCAAGCCTTTGTATGTTTTCTTTTTTTATGACATCATCAGGAGCAAAAAATATTTTGATATTATAGTAGTCTTTCGTATCCCAGGGATGGACATTCTTGCGCCTGGTAAGAGAAAAGGCAAGATTGGCCTCGTGAGAAAAATCCCCGATATTTTCCCCTGTTTCTTTGCCGATACTCAAAAATAATTTGCTTTTTCCTTTTAAACCAACCTGATTTTGATGGAAGTTATAAGAAATTTTTTGCTCTTCTTTGCGTACCTTAGTATAAAAGTCAATATACTTCTGGTATTTTTCCATATCTTTTTCTAAAGACTTGATTTGCTTTTCCATTGTCCGTGCTTTTTGCGAAAGGCTTTCTGAAAGTGCATAGGATTTTTTATATTTTTCTAATGCACTCAAGGCTTCTTTATCTAGCCTCATTATCTGAGTGTCTGCACTTTGCTCCAATTCTTTCGCTAATTCCCATGTCCTTATTTTGTATTCTTGTAAGGCATTTTTCCAATCTCCCATACGATTTTTCAATCCATGGTATTGGTTCAAAATCCTTTCTGCAGCTTTTTTTTCCTGCTCGTTTTTTTGGAGTTCCATAAAATTGATTTCATATTCTTCCAGAGCCTTGCTATAAAGAGGAAAAAGCCTTTGCAAAGTATTTTTTGCCTCTAGTAAGGCCTTTTGGTAAGTTTCCCAGAAAGGATCTATTTCTTCTTTGAGCCCTGCAAAGTATTCTGAGGATAGTACCTCTTCTTTATTTTCTTCTCGATGGATCTCCCATTTCTCTAAATGAAGATGAATGCGATAGAGGCAAAGGGGAAAATTTTTGGCATTCAGACCTGTTTCCTTTAGTATAGTGAAGGCATCTTGATAAACGCGATCTTTGATTTTTTCCATAGGATCCTGTGTAAAAGAATAGCAGGAAAAGGAATGTCCTATAAAATTTTGAGAAATTTGCCAGGCAATCTGCTGAATAACATCCTCTTCTTTAGGGAAAAAAACAAAATAGCGATGGTATTTCAGAGCAACAAGCTTTTTGCATTGAGCTAGAAGAGGTTCCAGGCCTGGCAGGGAATCGTCCAGCTCGCTTGCTAATTGGAGAAAGAAACAGGCTATTCCCACCTTTGCAAAATCATTTTGCCATAGAAAATTCCTTGCTTCCTGGAAAAGATATTCTGCGCAGATCGTTTGTGATTTACGAAAAAGAGCATCGCTGTTTTTATAGATTTGCGAATATTTTTTTATTTTTTCTAATTCTTTCAAAGATTTAAATGCTAATTTAGGATTTTTCCGTGCATCCAACAAATATTTTTCACTCTTCTCAAGAGATTCCTGCATCCATAGATTTACAGCTTTCTGCCATTTTGATTGCATACCAGGAAAAGAAGGTACCAGCTTTAGAGCATTTTCATATTCTTGTATTCCTGAAAAATATTGCTTTTCTTCTAAAAATTTTTCTGCCTTTTGAGCATAGTCCAGTGCATTTTGATAAACAACGCTTTTATTTTGCCATTCCAGGCATTCTTTAGAAGTAGGAATACGGCTCAACGCTGTTTCAAACCGTTCTTTAGCAAGGATATAGTCTTGCTGATAAAAAGCTTGTTGTCCCTTTTGAAAATGCATCTGGAAGCTTCCTGTTTTGCTTTTTTCATAGAATGATAAAACAGGAGTAAATTCATCATCGTATACCAGAATTTCAGAAAGAGCCTTATATGCTTCATCCCAATTTCCTGAATTCATATCTTCTTTGGCTTTTTGTAAAATTTGTTTGATGCTATCCTTTGTCTTATTGATTTGAGCTAACTTACGACTAGCACCTAAATGCAAGGGATTCAGGTTATCCTTTAAGATTTTTTCCAGTATTCTCTGGGCTTCTGTAAGCTGACCTTTTTCTAAAAGTTTCAGACTTTCCTGATAGTATTCTTCGGATAGCCTTTCTTTGACAATTTTCTGAAATACCTTATAGTATTTATTGTCAGGATCTTTCCTTAAGGCTATATTGATGTTTTGTAAAGCCGCTCCATAATTTCCAAAAGAAAAATTTCTCTCTGCTTCTTTAAATTCACTGATAGATTGGCAAGCCATGAAAAAAAGAAAAAACAAGGGAAACAGTGCTGCTACTTTCATAAGGAAATTCCTCTTCTATAGAGATAAATAGAGTCTTCTTATCTAATTTTGCTATTTTTTTTGCTTCTATACTATAGATAGGTTAAAATATTTTATTGGAATTGTAAAGAAATCTTTTCAAGAGGAAACAAAAATGTGTTTAGCCATTCCTGCGAAAGTGTTAGAAATCCAGGGGGAAACAGCAACCGTAGATATTTTAGGAAACCAGACCATCGCTAACATTTCTGTCCTGGAAAATGTACAAATAGGCAACTATGTCCTGGTTCATGCTGGCTTTGCCATTCATAAATACCAGCATCAAGAGGCAGTGGAAAATCTAAAACTAATCGAAGAAGTATTGCAAAAAACGTTTTAGTCAAAATGATATTTCAAATGGGCTATTGCAAAAAGCTAACAGGAAAGAATAATCATGCAAGAACAAAATGCTTTTCACGATCCAAAACTGGCGAAAGAGTTGATTCAAGCCATTCACAAAATAGTAAAAAAAAATCTTTTACCACCTAAAATAACCATTATGGAAGTCTGTGGTACGCATACTATGGAAATCGGGCGATTGGGAATACGCCAGCTTTTGCCTCCTGAAATTATCCTGGTATCTGGACCTGGCTGCCCAGTATGTGTTACGCCTTCCTCCTATATAGAAGAAGCCTTACAGTTTGTTCAGAATCCCAAGAATTGTCTTGTTAGCTTTGGCGATATGCTCCATGTGCCTGGAAAAAAAATATCCCTTTCTGTTGCCAAGTCTCAGGGAGCAGATGTCCGCGTCGTGACTTCTCCCTTGCAGATACTAGAAATAGCCAAAAAGGAGCCTGAAAAAGAGTTTGTATTTACCAATATAGGTTTTGAAACCACGGTCCCCGCCACAGCAAAGGCTGTGTTGCAGGCCTATCAAGAAAATTTGACTAATGTCAGTTTTTTAGTAGCTCATCGTGTGGTTCCGCCTGTACTGAAAGCCTTGATAGAAGATCCCGATCTTTCCATATCGGGCTTTTTGCTTCCAGGCCATGTGAGTGCCATTCTGGGGGAAAAGCGATATGATATTTTACAGCAATATGGTATTCCAGGTGTCATCACAGGATTTGAGTCTGTAGATATTCTGGGTGGTATCCTGGAAGTTTTACATCTCCTCCTGGAGAAGCCTTCTTATTGCATAAAAAATATGTATACTCGCTTTGTCAGTCTTCAGGGAAATACCAAAGCCCTGGAACTCATGGATACCATCTACGAACCTTGCGATGCTGTGCTAAGAGGAATAGGACTCATCCCTCTTTGTGGACTTAGGCTTAGAAAAAAGTATGAAAAATACGATGCAGAAAAAAAACACGGCTTGGAAATACAAGGGGAAGACATGCCACAAGGTTGCTCTTGTGGTCATGTATTAAAAGGCATAATCCGACCAGACGAGTGCCCTTTATTTAAAAAAGCCTGCACTCCAGATCATCCTGTTGGCCCATGTATGGTATCCACAGAAGGTTCCTGTGCGGCATACTTCCGTTATGAAAATAGATAAGGAATCAGGATTACCTACGTTCCGCAGCTTCTAGGAAGAAAAAAAGTATTTTAAGCGGAATACTTACTCTTTACATAGTTTTAAAAAAACATGCATTTTGGTAACCCATTATA
>CALKWO010000156.1 GCA_938003875.1 uncultured bacterium | reverse complement strand
CAAAGATAATCTCCTTTCTTCCGACCTACTACGATGCTTCCCAGTCAGAAATTGCCATTAGCGAAAATACCAAAACCATGTACTACGATGGTGCTCAGAAAATCCGCAATGCACCCATCGAAGGCACATGCCTTCATTTCGACATCTGCATCAGTTGTATCCATGGCCCTCTGGGACAGGGTCTTGATCTCGGCCAATTCAAGCTCGCTATGGTTTCCACCAACTGCGAACGCCCCAAATGCCTTTTCACAGGTCGCCCCGTCACCAAAACCAACAAGGAATACATCCTCGAAGATGTGGCAGAAAAATCCAGACAGGCTGCCTTACGCATCCTCCGCCTTGCAGAAGGCGAAACCCCGGATGCACCCCGTGTAATCCTTTTCTATGGCAGATATTCCTATGAAGTCGCCCATAAAGTCGAAGCCGAGCTTTCCAAAGTAGGTCATACCGTAAAGGTACTCAATGCTAAAACATGCCTTCAATATGCCAGAGAAATCTCGGTGAAATGGCTGGCAAAAGAGGACATCTCTTCCCTGGAATCGCAAGGCGTAGAGAAATACGAAGAGCAGGAAATCATTGGCAAAGCCCAGGCTGCTATTATCGAATATCAGAAAGAACATCCCAAAGCAGATTGGAGAGAACTTATGGTTGGGCCTAGAATTCTGCGGGATTTACCTCGGCAGTATAAAGATAAAATCAAAAAATGGTTCCAAGAGAATTCTAATAAGAACGATCAAAATGAGAGCTTGATGGAACTCATTGAAAAAATAAAAGAGTTTTTGAAACAAAATCCATATTTCATGTGGTCTCAGATATATCGTAAATTCCATCTCATAAGAAAATCCAAAGATGAGCAAGAATATATTCGTCAACATATTGGAATATAAAAAGTTATAGATTGCACCAATTTTGCTGCCAATACCTCCTATATATAAGGAGGTATTGGCAGCATTTTTGGTGCAATTCTCTCATGCCATATTTTAAAGCATGATAGAAGATTATAAGTCTGGAAATATTATAATATAAGCCATTTCGAGTTGTACAAAATTACAGTCTTCCCCAATAGGCTAATTTTAGCCATTTTGTCGCTTCTGATTCCATAGAAAGAAAGGAAAACATTATGTTAGTAGGTTACGCAAGAGTTTCCACATCAGAGCAATGCCTGGATATGCAAAAGGACGCTTTGCTAAAAGCAGGATGCGAGAAAATTTTCACAGATATTATAAGCGGGAGCAAAGCAGAAAGAGAAGGGCTTGGAGAAGCCATGCAATTCATACGCCAGGGCGATACCCTCGTCGTCTGGAAATTGGATCGGCTTGGTCGTTCGCTTAAACATCTTATTGAAGTTGTAACACTTCTTCAAAAAGGCAATATCGAATTGCGAAGCCTTCATGAAAATATTGATACTACAAGTAGCTCAGGGAGGCTGGCCTTCCACCTCTTTAGTGCTCTCGCCGAATTCGAGCGGGAACTCATCAGAGAAAGAACAAAAGCTGGTTTAGCAGCAGCCCGTTCTCGTGGAAGAATTGGCGGACGGAAAAAACTGATGGATGATAAAAAAATTGCTATGGCAATCGCCCTTTATCAAAATTGTAGCAATGATATAGGCGGTATATGCCGTACTTTAAAGGTTTCCAGATCAACATTTTACCGTTATCTCAAACATAATGGAAAAAACAGCCAAAATCAAACACCTTCCGAAGTGGCAAATCATTGATCGGCTTTTTTCTTCATAACAACCCATGCGATAGAATCATCAGACTCTATTCGCATGGAATAACAACGGTAGCTCTCCACAATCACTCAGCCTTATATTGCCCATGCTCATAATTTTTTTAAGCATTACAAAAATATTTATTGTAAGTAAGAGAGAAAAAGATAAAATGGATGAATCATCATCTCAAAAACGTACCATACAATGGCATTTTCTATCAATTAGCTCTTAGAAAAGGTAATAACTGGCTAAGCCTCTTAGGATAGCAAGTACCCTAGTTTACTCGCTGCCCTAATATATTACGGCAGCCACTACCCTAATTTCATTAGAACAGTTGGCGTCTAATATGATGTTAGTAAAGTCAGCTTAAAGAAGGCCACACAAGGGCTTTTCCCATAAGGTTCAGAACAAAAGGTGGTTCTGATACCTGGCAAAAGAAAAAAACGGCCAAGCACCTTTTGTTCTGAACCTGAGCTAGATGGCTCATCCCTTGCATGGCTTAACTTAAAAATTTCGTATTCACTTTGCTAACATGTCGCTGAACACCGACCCGCTAACGCGGTCGGGTTAGCTCTTTGTTGGCTAGAAAAAGTAGACGATGCAAAAACGTAGATATTGGTTACTCCTATTCTTTAGCGTGTACATTGGTTTGTATGTGTGGCTTTCACGCATGGGTTACACTGAGGCTGACCACTACAGTATAAACGGCTTTTACTACTTTTGGCCAGAGAACTCAGACATTTGGCGAGTTAAGAATTATACATGCGTATGCTTGTTCTATCCAGTCAACGCTATAGATAGATGGATTGGAACTGGTAGATGTTCTGCATCTGCGCCGCACTGGGGGCTTAAAGATTAATACACAAGCAGAAGTTGATAATTGTGGTGTTTTTGTTGCTAACATGTCGCTGAACACCGACCCGCTAACGTGGTCGGGTTAGCTCTTTGTTAGAATATATGAATAACAACAAAAAATATGAAAAAGCATAAGCTACTACTTATAATATTGATTATATTTCTAATAATCGTTGTTGCAATTATAATCTTTACTCCAATGGGAAATGGTAATTCTTCTAGATTGGAAAAAATGAAAAATGATTTAAAAATTTTAAGCGCAATAGAGCTTAAAGATAAATATGGACCTTGCTTTACAGTAATTAACTTTAAAGAAGGAGATATTTATATTATTAGCGATGACAGCCACTCTTCATGGTTTGGTGGAAATCTTGCATTAAAATCTATTATTAATAATAAAATATACTGTTACACAGGGCATGTATGTGGTGGATGCTTCGGAAAAAACTTATCAAATTCTTACAAATCAAGATGTAAATCTAAAGAAGAGCTTGAGAGTATTGAAGGATTTATTAACTATATTAATACAATATTAAAAAATAATATTCTAACAAATCGTTCTACCTGACACTCGACGCGGGCGTAGGTAAGCTTTGGCGTTAGTAAAGTCGGTAAAAAAAGGTATCGCAGGGGCTTTGCCCTTCAAGTTCAGAAAAAAAGGTGGTTCTGATACCAGCCCAAAGAAAAAAACGGCCAAGAACCTTTTGTTTTGAACCTGAGTTAGATAGTTCATCCATTGCATGGCTTGACTTAAATAATCATGAGTTCACTTTCCTAACAAGTCGCTGAGGACGCGGCCAGTCTGGCGGAAAAAACAAATGGATGATAAAAAAATCGCCATGCAATCGCCCTTTATCAAAATTGTAGCAACGATATAGGCGGTATATGTCGTACTTTAAAGGTTTCCAGATCAACATTTTACCGTTATCTCAAACATAATGGAAAAAACAGCCAAAATCAAACATCTTCCGAAGTGACAAAACACTGATTTGCCTTTTTCTTCATAACAATCCATGCGATAGAATCATCAGACTCTATTCGCGTGGAATAACAATGGTAGCTCTCCATAATCACCCAGCCTTATATTGACCATGCTCATAATTTTTTTTAGCATACAGAAATATTTTATTGAAAGAAGAAGGGAAAAAGATAAAATGGATTATCAATCTCAAAAACGTACCACAATAAAAATCAATCGGCGCAAAAGCAAGTAAATCGGGAAGAATGAATTTTTTGAATCGGCGAAAAATTTTTCTCATAAACGAGGGAAATTGGGATGCCTTTATTTTTATATATAGTAATGTAATAACTATATAGTAATGCAATAACTTTGGCGTATTGCATTATTCACATATGGGCTGATTTGTGGATTATACTTTTTTGGTTATTACCTATGATTCGGGTATTGCTCTTTGATGAGCCGTTTGCTTCATTTGGAGTTTGGAATAAAGAGCATCTATTACCTAATAATTTAGCCTCTCTACGACCTGTATTAGCACATGTAATAGTTCAAACATTCTCTGCTTGTGAAAATTTTACTCAGGTACTGAAAAAGACAATAAAATTTCCTCCGAATATTGTTCCAAGGTTCAAACTTTATATACGAGGTGAGAATAATGGGAGCGTTCGATAAAATTTAAAACAAATTCTATATAAATCAAAGATAAGCAAAAGAAGAAGCGAAAAGTATGCAGGGAAAATGATGGAAATAAAGTTTGAATGAAAATAGAATGAAAATCTTGCATACTCAATTTTTGCGTATACAAGAAAAAGAAATTGGCCTTTAAAGTACCACATAAACCAATGATAAGCAAGAAATTTTCAAAGATTGAATGAGTCCATATCTTCTTGTGCACATTTGAGGGATCAAAAAGGTGACCGGCAGAATGTGCTAAGTATTCAGAGTATACATCAAGCGGAGTAGCAAAATCCAAAGAATCATGAGGCCGGAAAGAGTTATATTCAATAAGATAATCATTTATTTTTTTATTCAAACGGGAAATCTCCATAAGAGCGTCTGTTCGAAGCAGGCATTCACGTTGAATAGTTCCATTAAACGACTCAATAAAACTGTTCATTTTAGGACATCTGGCATAAGAAAAAGTATGAGTAATATTTTTTTCTATACATGCCAAATCAAAGTACTTAAGAAATTCTGAGCCATTATCGGTTTGAACCATTTCAATTTTTGTATATCCCGGGAAAAATAATTCAAGTTTTTCCAGAAAATCTTTAGCATTTTTGGATGAAGGGTTTTTATAGGCATAAGAAAGAACTAAACGGCTATAAAGATCAATAGCATTGATAACGTATACTTTTTGTCCGGCATGATAAATTATTACTGTATCGATTTGTAACCATTGCCCTGGGCGAGAAACTTGTTTTTGTTTTGGAGGACGCTTCTTTTTTTGTCTCTTTTTAATATGTTTTTTAAATCTCATTGCACTTTCCGGACGTCTCCATAAAAAGGTAAGTTTAAATTTTTTAAAAACTCTGCCACAAGTTGAAGCACTTATCGTAATACCATAATCACGTTGAAGAATATGAGCAATTTTATCTTTGCTATAAGCCGGATATTGTTTTTTAAGTTCAATTATTTTTTGTACAATATGCTCTGGTGTTTTTTTTCTATAAGTTCTAATAGGAGCAGATTTTTTGGGCTCCAAAGTATGTAAATTATGAGGATCAAATACTTTTAGCCATGCCATAACGGTATTCCTGTGCAAACCAAAATATCGACCGGTTAAAGAAGCATTCTTATTCGATTTATTGAAATAATAGCCAATAACTTTTAAGCGATATTCGGCTTCCGGGCTTAAATTATATTTCCAGCCCATTTTGAAAAAAGTATTTATTCCATTTAGCCAGCGTCCAATGTACAATTGTCTCATGTTGATGTGGTTATTTGATAAGGTGGTACTTAATCATTCTACCGCATCACAACGAAAAAGGGTGCTTTTTTATGGCCACCCTTTTTCTTCACGCTCAACTGCACAGTAGGTTCCTGAACTTATTCAAAGATCGTTTAGGAGTATTTAATGTGAAATGTCTTTGTGGTAGTGATAAATTAGCGAAAAATTGTCATGGAGAAAGTATTTCAGAAAAAAAATTGAGGATGATAATCGAAAATCATGTTGAGGGAGCCAATCAAGTTGGTTTATATTTTAGCCCAGAAATAAAACCAACTAATTTTGGAAAGAGAAAAAAAACAAAAATAAAATGTAATTTAATATATACTATATCGATGACACCGGCAGGAGTTTTAGTATACCCTATATCTTTAATAAAAGATGGAAAAGCAATTCGGCCTATAACAATAGATGGAAACAGCAAAAATAATAATTTTTTCAGTATTGACTGTATGTTAACACCTCAAATTCAAGGACATATTGATGTTAAAGATGATTCTGGGACGAGGATGTTTTCTAGAGGATGTTTTATAAAATGTGATTGCACATTAGAGTGCTTTGGCAATCCTTTTGAATCTTTGTTTGCACTTGATTATAAAGATCAAAAGATTAAATTATTTCATCATACAACGAAAGAAAATTCTAAGCTTATAAAAGAGTCGTCAAAATTACTTGGTAGTAAATGGAATTTACAAGGTATTCAGCAATTAGAACATCTTAATTATATCTATTTTACAGATCTGAAAGAAGTAAATACTGCTTTTGATCTGACACGGATTGGAATGTCTGATAAAGGACATAAAGTAGGAATTCGTACAGACGATAATATGAATTGGGAGGAAGTCATAGTTTATCATGAATCAGCTAAAAATAGAGATGGAAGGATTAGTGTTTGGGTTGATCCTACAATTATTGTTCCTCCTCATATAATTTTGCATGAACCAATATCTATAGATAATGGCTATGGAGTTCTATTGCATTCTTGGTGGGAAGTCTATCTACCATCTATTTTTAGAGTACCAGTAAATTTAGGAAGTTATTTGCCTATAACGATGATTGGTGATGATGAGTATATATTGGAAAAAAATGAAAATTTATTATCTGTAGGCGGTTTTAATGCTGGTTATGGTATGGATATTGCAAGTATGAAAAGAATTATTAAAGATTCTACTTATAGTACTCCTGTAATTGATTCTGTCTGGTATGAGGTATGGAGTGGGAAAAATTTTGATGATTCTCATGAAGAATTGTTAAAGTCTATAGCTTTATTTAAAAAAAATAGAAATATCTAGGGCGTGTCATCATTCAAGTAAGAAGGGACGTATTTTAAGGCTCTTACCTATTTTCGGAAAGTCTTGTCGTAATCTGTGGTGCAAAAAAACACAGAGGCGCAGAAAGTACAGAGAAAAAATAGAGATAAAAACGCAGATAACTAAGTGTAGGGGAATTTCTTGTGGAAGGAATAAAAACAGTGCTACCAGGTAAAAAAAGAAAACTTCGCCTTCTTCCTTTTTTTTTATTCCTGGAAGAAGGCTTCCCAGTAACCAAAAGCTCTTTGGACAACTTCTTGACAAAAGCTGACGAATATTATCTGTTACCTATCAATCCATTTTCCCAGGGTTTGATGGACGAATGGTTTTTGTGCATGTAATTTGGGAAATTGTAATTTAATAATAATCCGGCAAAACTTGTTATAATTGATGCTCCATCCATTATTTTTATCCTTTCCTGTTTCGTTGAAGGAGATATTTTTCCCGTTATTTTTTATAAAAAAATAGAAAGTTTGCATAAGATAATATGGCTATTACTATTAATAAACTAAAAAAATCTGAAATATTATGGGCTATGCATCATATTAAACGTGAGGGAGATACTGATTTATTAGGAACTCCGTTTGAGCACACGATTCTTTGGCATAACAAAGATTTGGTATCAAAAGATCTATCAGATATAGACGTGTCAAGTTATGTGTGGCATGACTCGCGGAGATTTATGGCTCAAAAAGATGCCACATCGTTTAGATCAGCGTGTCAATTAGATCCAATAGATGCAATTTTTTTTTCCGCTTTGATTTACAGCAATCGAAAAAAATTTATCAAATATACAAATCCATATCGCAACTATGTATTTTCTCATCAGCTAAAATGTGAACCAGATGGATTAATGTATAATAGCAATACTGGATGGGAGCAATTCTGGCGCAATAGTATTCAAATAGCAAGCAATAATACATGCCAATTTGTTGTAGTTACAGATATCGTTGATTTTTACAATCAAATTTATCATCATACTCTCGAAAATCAATTAAAGGAAGCCCGTCTTTCAACTGCACATATAACTTCAATAAAAAATTTACTACAATATGAAACAGATAAGGTTTCAAGAGGTATACCTGTCGGTCCACATAGCAGTCATATATTAGCAGAGCTATCAATGGTTCCAATTGATGGCTTTTTAATTGATTCGGGGATATCTTATTGTCGATATGTTGATGATATACATATCTTTGTTGAATCACGGGCAAAAGCCACAATAATGCTTGGTAAACTAGCTTATCTATTGGATTTGCATAAATTATGTATGAATAAATCAAAAACAAAAATATTAACAAAATCACAATTTATAGATTTATGCCAACGGAAGATTTCCAATGACCCAATTAATGACATAGAGGAAAAATTTCTAGACATCGTGAAAGAAAATAGCAATGATCCATATGACGATATTGATCTTGATATTCTTGAGAGTGAAAAGAAACAAGAACTATATTCTTTGGCTATGGATGAAGTTTTACAAAAATATCTAAAAAGCGATAATGTTGATTATCCAAGGATTGGATGGTTGTTACGCAGATTGTCGCAGGTTGGCATTCCAGGCGCAGCAGAATTTGTCGTTAATAATTTAGATGGATTATTGCCTGTAATTTCTGGTGCTATAAGATATATATCAAATATTGATTCTAATGAAATTGATTCTCTTAAATTGGGTGAACTTCTTTGCAATAGCTTAAAAAATGAGGTCGTCCTCGAAAGTGACTATTTAATGTCATGCATTATAGGAAGCTATGCAAATTGCCCCAAGTTAAATCATTTTAGCACACTGCAAGAACTATCAGGAAAATTCCCTATGGTGACAAGAAAAATCGTCTTAGCTGCAAGAGCACATGGAAGAATTGACTGGATTCGCGGTTTAAAGAGACAAATTGGCTCAGCGGATCCTTGGCTAAAGCGGGCTATTTTTTATTCATACTCAATATTACCGGCTGACGAGGCAAAAACGTGGCTCAAACACATAAGTAAAAGTAATTGCAGTGATTTAATGCTGAAATACACAATTAACTATGCAATAAAATTGATTAAGTGATCTCTATAGCGGAGGCGACCTAACAAATCGTTGAGCTTACGCTCTTACTCCTATTTCCCAACGTTTTTAGGATAAGCAAACAGTCTCGAAAATTTTTTTTACTTTTTGCCATCCATAATCGCAAAACTCATTCCAATAGCAAAATCCCATGATGGGATTCGAGAGATGAGTTTTGCGATTTATGCAGGTTGGTAGATGTTATTTACGATGAAGATAATTGAATTTGGTTATTAGTTTTTTTATAAAAATTTTATATGCTTATCCAGTTAAAGCACATAAAATTTCTGTAACATGTTGCTTCATAAGATAATGCGAAATTCATCTCTAATTATTTAAACGAAACACAACATGCTGATAGGAAAGCTCTTATAAAGTTTAATGTGCGCTAACTGGGTAAGCATTAAAGTTTATATGCCCATAATGGCATAAGTGATCCAGTCTTTGATACGACTTCTTCTGCAACAATAAGCATAACTATATTCATCTCTGCATAATCAAGCCATATATTGCCAATAGCACCAACTGACTTGGATATATAGCCATTTATAATATCTTCTCTAGTTTTTTCTTTTATATCCCAAGTTTTTTTAGAAATGAATTTTTTAAATTCTTTTGAATAATTGAAGTCGGATGGTTCTTCATCAAATGTTCCTTGTTCAAGGATATTCTCATATTTATCTATTATACATACAATAATTCAAGAAACTATTTTTCCCTCTACTCAGTCCCATAATAATTTTAGGAGCGTTTTCTTCAACTTTTGTATCAATATTTACTTTAATAATAAGTGGTTGATCCATATAAAATATTATTTGCTAAATTTTTTAGAGAGGCGTTCATTTGCCTCATTAATCGCATTCCTGTTGATTTTATCATAAAATGGAGACTCGTAATCTATATTTTCACTGTAGAGATAAGGAATATTAGTATCAGAATCAATACTGGAATGCACATATCCTGTATCTATTGATTTTTTAATCGAAATTTGATACAGGAAAAAACCTGAAAAGGTTTTTTCCTGCTTTTTTCTTTAAAAAAGCTTCTGATAGCTTCTATTCTCATTGTATTACTTTAAAAAAAAATGTCAAATATACCAGGGAGGGGATTTTCATTTTTGAGTCTCTCTGCTTCTTATTCTAAAATTTTTTCAAGCACTTTTTCAACATCGGAAACTACAGAAAGGCAGGCTTTACTGACATCCTTTTTCATTTTGGAAGCGTAGTGCTGGATATATTCATAAGTATTTCCTAACGTGCTTTGAGTTTGAGTACCTACAATCTCTGAAAGAACCTGTGCGGAAAGCTCTGCAACGATTTCTTGGAAGGGATGCTGACCTGTTTTTAAACTGCCTAAGACTCGTGCATGGGCCGCATGAGCGAGTTCATGAAAAAAAATATTTTCATGAGGTGATGCCAGGCGAATTTCTTCTTTAGCAGAGGATCGATAAGAACCATATGCTCTGCCTTGAAAAGAGATACTTTTTACATCAATATTCCACTCCCTTGCTTTTTCCAACAAAGGTAGATTGGGTAGCTCTAGCTTTTCATATTGCAATGGCTCACCTTCGGTTTGTTCTACTGCAAAAATGGGAATAGAAAGGAATCCTGTACATATATACTGTGGATTTTCTTCTTCCTTGTTTTCTTCCTGTGCTTCTTTCTTGCAAAGCCGCGGAGCAAGAATATAAAAAGCTTTTGAGCCTTTCTTTATATTTCTTCCAACTTCTTTCCATTGATGCCAGCCCCGCCCGTCGGATGTGCCAAAGGCCATCATAATCAAGCGGTTGAGCAAAGACCATTTTGCAGAAGGCACATCGAAGGGAGGAAACGTTGCAATGGCAATAGCTTTGGGAACATTTCCTTCTTCAAAAAGTTGAATAATTTTTTTGATAGTGGACGCGACTTTCTCTAATTTAGACTCTGATGTATTGGTTTTCATGTTGAAATTTCCTTAAAAAATAAAATCATAAAAAAGAGGCTTCCTGTTTTTATTTTTTCTTCAAGAAAATATTTTTTTAGGATATATCGCAAAAGAGATTATGCCTTTTTTCCTAATTGCGCCGGCGCAATTATTCATAAGTCTTTTTATAGCAATACTCCATTTTGTAAAAAGACTATTTTGTGCCAGGCATTTAAAAAAAAATAGAATCACCCCAAAAGATTTCGCCCTGGAAACAAAAAAGGCATCCGTGTATTTTTTCGGATGCCTGTGCTTGGGAAATTTTGCTTTTAGGCTATGGCAGTCTGAGCCTCCTGTGTTTCTATTGCGTTTTTTCTTTCGAAGGCATGGAAGCAGTCGGTAAACAGCTTTTTTTCTGCTTCGTTGTTGATTTCTTCGATTTTTTGCACCACTGGAATGTAAAATTTACCCTTTTCGTTGATCTGGAGTTTCAGTCCCAGGGTGACGAAAAAATCGCGCAAATATAAGGTTTTTCCTTGAAGTCGGGCTTGCTTTGTTTTGAGGTAGATTGAAGCCAAAAGGGTTTTGATAGGGGGAATTGCCTTTCCGTGAAAGATGATGATAAAGGGGAAGGCTCCTTGGTCTATCGCCAAAAAAGCTATGGTATCTTTGCATTTAGGTGCGATATTGTTGTTTTTCTCGTCTTTATACCATTCAGCTAGAGGACAATGGATAGTTTTTACTCCACCTGATTTACTTACGCATTGATCGTGTTGCGGTGGTTGCCCTGTTTTGAAGAGAATTTCTTGTGTAGCCGGAAACATACCATTCCGGCTCCAACAAATTCTTTCTCCTGAATAATCGTCTTTGGGAAATAAAACCCTTCCCGTGGTTCGTTTAAGCAGGACAATGTTTTCCAACTTGTCTCGCTCTTCTCCGGTAATAGTGTTGAGAAACCTGCCAGTGGTCGCTCCCTCAAGACGTGTACTTGGCTGAATTATTTTAAATCTCGGAATGACGATGTTCGTATCTTCGAAATCCGTATCGAGTTCTGAGCATTCTTCCTGAATAGGTTCTGGAGCCGGAGGTGGAAGCAAAGCTACTGGCCTGCGTTCCTGAAGTAGCCTTTCTTTTGTTTCGTTCACACTTTCGCCTTCTTTTCTATTGGCCTGTAAAAGTTGTAGTTCGTTCAATGTCATAGCGTTTCTCCTTTATTTCGATTCGACCAGTTCTAAATTATTTTTTACCGCATTATCTATCGTTACTTCATTGCATCCGTGGGAAAAATGGCACAATTCACAGCCGCCCGGTCTGCTAACATTCATCGGGTAAAACCCAAGCTGTATTCCCGATGCTACATAGAGAATTTCATATTCAAACCTCAATAAATCCGCTTTACTTCGATGCACTGGTATCCACGGATCACCTTTCAGATCGCCTTTTTGGGATTTCCCATTGCTCTTTTTGTACAACTCCAGGTTGGAGAAATAGTAAAGATAAACCGCAGGGATTTCGGCGATAGTGATTTTTTCGCCATTTACTTCCAGCAAGCCCTGCCACAAAGCATGGGCATAAAGAGATATGGAAAAATTTCGTTTCAGATATGCAAAGCCAGGAAGCTGGCTGCAACTATTAAAAACAATGACCTGCCAGCCTTCCTGCGGATGCTTTCTGATTTGTGAGATGGTTCCCGTAAAAGTCGTATCCCCAATGGTGTCTTCAAAGGGAACATCATTATAGATAACCTGGGCTTCTTTCTCTAGTTCTGCGTAGTGAACTGCCCAGGTTTTCAGATTTTCTAAGGCTCTTTGTCCCTTGCTAACAGAAGGAACGGCTTCTTTCTTGCTTGTAGCTGGTTTTTCCTGAATGACGATGGTATCAAGTTCTTCCTGATCTGCATTGGTGATCTCTTCTTGCCAGATATTTTCACAGAACAGCTCTATGTCCTCTGGTTTTACATTTTCCAAAATCCCTCCATGAATTTGCTGGACAACTTTTCGAATCGCAGTTGCTTTGCACAGAGAAAGGGCTTTCTTCTCGGCTTCGATCCCATCACAATATCGAAGCTTATATGATCTGGGGCAGTTCATATACAGTTCAATTTCGTTTATGGAAATTTGCATAAAAGCCTTCCTTTCCTGAATCAGCCGATCATCCAGCTTCTGATCTTACGGTACCCGACACGAGAGATTTTCAGTTTTCCTCCATCATCGTAGAACACTCCCAATTTCGCATTTTGCAAGGTTGCGATGTCTCTCTGAATTGTCCGATTGCTGACATTATATTCTACAGATAGTTCTTGCACTGTGACTTGTGAATGAGGTGAGAGCGTTCCTAAAATTCCGACGAGACGACTGAGTTTTTCTTCTGGTGATTGCATACATTAGCCTCCTTTTGATGATAAAATAAGCAATTAAAAGCAAATAAAAGTCAAATTAAGAGGCTAAAAAAAATTTAAAGAAAGGCTTCTGAAAGGAATACCTATCAAATAAGTTGGCATTGCTTTATGGGAAAGAATGTTTTAAGTTATAGATGTACAGTTTGTTCTATAAAAATGTTAAAATCGCAAGCGAGTAAAAAAACCGAATCTCAAAGGAAATGGCGTGCCAAAAATCCCGGTGCTAAAAAAAAATATAATCCCCAAGCAGCAAGAAGATATTTAGAGCGATACCACACAGATTTAAAATTTCAGGCTAATGAATTGGACAGGCAGAGGGAGTATTATGAGAGGAATAGAGAGAAAGTTTTAGCAAGAATCAAAGCTAATGAATTGGACAGGCAGAGGGAGTATTATGAGAGGAATAGAGAGAAAGTTTTAGCAAGAATCAAAGCGAGGAATTCTCTAAAACTAAAACATGAAAAGAAATAAGTAACATACATCTAACCAAATTTTTGCTTAGAAATTACTGTTACAATAAAATGTGCTTCAGAGATTGGCTCAAAATTTTTGTAACTAACTATTTGTTTGATAGTATTACAACAGATAATCTTGTTGTATTTTTTAGGCCATTGGTTAGAATGTAGAAACACAAATAAATTTTAAAAAAAATAAAGGGGAAAACAATAGTTATGGCTTATCAGATAGATCGAAATGACCTGTTTAGAAAAGTTTTCAAATTAGTTTATGAAAAAATGAAGCTATCTAAAACTATGATTCCTAGAGGGGAATGGGAACGAGTTGATTGTTTAGAATTTGTACCATCAAATGATTTTGACAGAACGCAGGCAAACTGGAGGAATTCGTATCCCGACCCTGAGGGAAAATTGATAGGTGCTAGTTTCCAATTAGCTAGTCGTGGTTATCTAGTACCACATATCATTTCAAGGGCTGATGTTGCATATTTTGCTTTTAAATTGACAGAATTGGGGCTAAATCTATATGAAGACAATGAAAAATTTAATCGAGAATTTCCAAGCACTCAAGGAGATTTCTGTTTTCTCATAATGTCTTTTTCTGAAGATAGAAACCTAGAAGATGTTTATAATGGAATAAAAAATGCAGTAAAGAGTTGTGGCTATTCTTGTATCAGAGCTGATGAGATTGAACATAATGGGCGGATAACCGATAAAATCATTGAGTGTATATTAAGCGCAAAGTTTATCATTAGTGATTTGACAGAGCAACGCCCCAATTGTTATTATGAGTTGGGATTTGCACATGCTATGGAAAAAGAAGTAATACATATAGCTAAACAAGGAGAATATATCCATTTTGATGTTTCGGATTACAATTTTATTTTTTATTCCAATATTACAGTACTGACAAAAAAACTAAAAGAAAGAATTTCTAAAACGATTGGTAAAAAAGCGATAAAAAGAGCGAAAAGAAGTGATAATTAATAATAAATCGTTGGCTTTTGACTAAAGCAAGGTTTTAAGTACGTCAAAGGGACGGTAATGATTAGAGAAATTGAGTTAAAAAATATTAGAATTTTTAGGGAAGAATTGAAAGCTAAATTTCCATTATCAAAATTAAGTGTTTTTTGTGGGACAAATAATTCTGGAAAATCGACAATTTTGAGATCTTTGCTTTTACTTCGCCAAACTCAAATAAATTCTGGAGAAGCTTCAGGAGGTAGGCTTCGTTTTGTCGGTTCTCAGGTTGATCTAGGAAATTATACTTCTTATGTAACTGATAAAGATAGCAATAAGGATATAACTATCTCTTTGATGATAGAAGATGCAATACCTGTTGAGGCATTTCTATTTTTGCAATCGCTTAGTACTTCAAATAGTAAGGATGCTATTTTGAAAAAAATACAGAGTGATAAAACTTTAAAATATTGGCTTAAATCATCCTTCATATTCACAGCAAAAAAATTAGAAGTAGAGGAGCAATTTTCAGAAGATGATTATTCAACGATAAAAGGTATTCTTAAATCAGTTGACTATGAAATGATAGTTGAAGAAGAAAAAATACTATCATGGAGAGTGCAAATTTCAGATAAACCTCAAGAGGATAAAGTTGGGTATGAAATTTTAATTCCTAAAAAGTACTTTGAAAAACTTAAAGGAAATCAATTGATGGAGTTGGAACGATCCAAAGATGACAATTTTTTAATTGCAACAACAATTCTAAAAGGAATTTTACCTTTTAGGATTGCTTCAAAAAAATCGCAAGGAATCTCATGGAGTTTTCCTTTACCTCCAGTTATTGAAGAAGCCTTAAAAGATTTTTATAATGCACTAGATCGAATGCATTACCTTGCTCCATTACGAATTCCTGCTAGACGATACTACTTAACACGATTTGATTTTCTTCCAGGTCTCGATCCTGCAGGAGAGTTTTTACCATATATCTTGCGGGAAAAAGAACGAGAAGTCTGGAATGTAAGACCTGGAAAACAGGAAAGAGTAAAAGAAAAATTATCTACAGCTCTTAATGTATGGCTATACTATTTAAGAGTAGGAAAAGAGCCATCAGAAAATGTAGATAGTGAAGAAATCGTCATATCTTCTCTAAAAGGTGCATTAGTAGAGATTGAAATCAAAACAATCAGAAAAGATGAAAAATATCCACTTGCAGATTCCGGTTTTGGATATTCACAGGTTCTCCCTATTTTAGTAAGAGGTTTATTAGCAAGCCCATTTAGTACAATGATTGTTGAACAGCCAGAATTGCACTTAAATCCCGCTCTACAAGTCAGACTGGTGGAATTTTTTATAGCGATGGTTCATGCTGATAAACAAGTAATTATTGAGACACACAGCGAGCATATTGTTAATATGATAAGAGTGTTGATAGCCGAAGATGAGTCAAAAAAATTATCAGCAGATTCTTCTATTTTTTTCATTGATGCAGAAGAGCAGATTCCTATAATTTATGATCTCTCTATAAAACCAGATGGTACAGTTTCTGAGTGGCCATATAAATTCTTTGGAGAAGCAGCATCTCTTTCTGGCAGATTATTAAGAGCGCAAAAACGCTATAGAGAATCGGCAAAGAAAAATAGCGAGGGAAAATAATTATGCCCCCTCTAATTTGTGCTTCCCCAACTATTTTAGATCAAAGCTTTCCCAGAAATAATCAAGAACTTGACCTTATTGTTAGTACTCTTGGAACAATCCAATCACTTATTGAAAATGATGAAATACATTTAATTCTAACGAAAGTACTTCAAGATTTACTCGAAGCATTTAATTGGGAACAACGCGTAGGACAATACCCTATACTCCGAGATATTTATAGACTGTTATGTCAATGGTTCCTCCAACCGCATGCTCGTTTGATACAAATTGATGATCAATCTATATCTAATATAAATCATTATGTTTCTCATCCATTACCAGAAGGAAGCCAAAAATGTGGCCTTGTAGAATTTTGGTCGGATGAAGTTGGTAAATTATTGGCTATTCATGATCTTTGTTGTCCTAATAATAAATTTTTTATCGGGATTGCTTGTGAATCTGCCTTCTCAGGGAGTGATATTAATAAATATGATAATCCTAATAATCAGCGAACTTTCCCATTAGTTGGCCCTGAAAACTTTAATAGTTTACTTATAGATGCTTATGAATGGGATCTTCCCCAAGATGTTCACCAAAAGCAGGTTAGCCTATCTGATGTCAAACGAAATATTTTTTGTATTGGAGGACAAGAAGATCGTTCTAAGGGAGACCACTTTATTTATGTTTTTGAGCAAGCTAGATCATGGCCCCTTACATTAAGAGATCCTGTTCCAAATGACCACTTAAGACAATTAGTTCCAATCACCGGCTTCCCACTACCAGTTATAAAATATGCCTTAATGAATGGAGAATTACCAATTAAGAAAATTATGTTCTCAAAGATCAAAAACTTTAACACAACCCACTAAGCGGATGCTTGCTCATTTCCACCTGCAAATGGGCAGTGGTAGCGGTAAGGTAAATGGTCGTCGTTTTTATATCGCTATGACCCATCATTTTGGAAAGGGCATAAATATTGCATCCTCCTTCCAGCATTAACACGGCGAATGTATGCCTGAGCAGATGCGGATAGAAGTAGATTCCGCTTGCCTTGCGTAATTTTTGTGTTACTTCTTTGATGACGTCTGGTTTCATCTGGTCGTTGCCTCTCAGGGAAGTAAAAAAATAGGGACAAAGTTTGTCAAGTCGTTTTCTATCCTTCAAATATTCTTCCAATATCCTGATCAAAGTAGGCTGGAGAGGGATATTGCGATCTTTTTGTCCTTTACCGCATTGGATAGAGAGGACTTTGTTTTCTATATCCACATCACTCATTTTTAGGTTAAGGAGTTCCTGAAGGCGAATGCCGGTGAAGATAAAGGTTGCGATGACTGCGGGAGTACGTTTTCGCTCAAAGCGGTAACTAAAAGGATAACTTTTCGCCCAATCAATGAGCTTGAGGGCTTTTTCCAGGGGAAGATGCTTTGGTATCTTCTTGGGTAATGGGGGACGATCTATGTTCGCTAACGGATTCTTGGGAATATATTCCCTTTTTTCAAGCCATTTCGTAAAAGAATTGAGTGCCTGGATTCGGTTTCGAATCGTTTTTGCAGACCAGCCTTTTTGTGATTTTCCTTCCGATAACCAAGCTTCAACTTTTTCCTGGGTAATCTGTGCAGGAGTTTCGATCTGAGAAAATCTTAGAAAGTAATCAAAAATTTCCTCGAACCAATCAATGCTGCGTGGTGTATTGCCTTTGAAGGTACGAGAGTAATCGCAGAACCGTTGATGTAATGTTTGGATTTCTGTCATAGCCGAAGACCTACGGGTAAAGCCCGAGGGTTATGGATCGGTATTTCCTTTCATCAATAGGCCTATTTTTTCGCTTATCCAAGCTTTATTTGGTAGCGGGGGTCGGATTCGAACCGACGACCTCCGGGTTATGAGCCCGGCAGACAGATATTTTTCCCCGTTTTACATCTATTTTAAGCCATTAGTAAGGAAATACCGAAGGATGGAAATCATATTTCCCATAACCTTCGGGTGATTTTTACTTTATTTAATTTTTTCGCAAAAGTCAAAACAGTTTTACTTGCCCGAAACTATTTTTTATGCCCTGCATAGATATGGAGAGATACCTCTGAGTGGTTCGAATATCGGCATGACCCATGATCTCCTTGAGTTTGTAGAGATTAAAATCTTTGTCTATCATCTCACGGGCGAAAGTATGTCGAAGCATGTGTGGAGTGAATTTTACACCAGACGCTATACTTATTTTTCTGCAAATTATTCTTATATCTTTCTGTGATAACTGCTTATCCGACCGAAATCCGGTAAAAAACCAGCGTGAAGGGCGTCCCGCTTCTCTTCGATATTGAAAATATCTTTTCAATATCGGCAACAAACTGAAATGAATAGGAACGATTCGATCTTTTCGGCCTTTTCCTTGATTTACAGTGATTTCCGAATTCTCGAAATTTATATCCTTGACCTCCAGATTGAGCAATTCTTGCAATCTTAATCCTGTCGTCATGAGAGCGGCAATGATAGCCTCATTTCTCATTTTTTCCAGTTCATACCGCCAGGGATACCATATAGTGTGAAATAAAACTTTTTGAGCATCGGGAGTCGAAATACACCTGGGCAGGTATTTTTCCAGCTTCGGTTTTTCGATGCCTGCCACGGGATTTAGGCGGACGAATTGATTCTTTACGCACCAATCGAAAAAAATTTTCAGATATTGCCAGTGGTTCCGAAACGTTTTGGATTTCCATCCTTTTTCCACACGTCCATAGTAAAGGAATGTCTTCACCATGACTGGGGTCAGATCAGCTAACTCTTCGCTTTTGGCAAAATCGAGCAGCATTGTAAGACTGGATACGACGCTTCGATACGTTTTCGCTTTTATTCCCTTCTCATAGAGAGCATAGTATTTGAATTGTCGGTCAAGATCAGAGATTTTCATAAAGCATGATTTAGGAAGTTTTCATCTTCTCAAACACCCTTTCCAACACTGGCACAGGACACTGCTTTCCATGCAGTTTCACTCCATTCCCGCTACAGGAGCAGAAAAATTGGAGTTTCCCTGCCTGGATCGCTTCACTGTATTTTTGGAATAGGGCGGGATTGTGTCGCCATCTGGCCCGTAGTTCATCGGTGAAGGCTTTCTCCCACGAGGAAACATCAGAAAATTGCTTACTCAAGCCTTCGGATGGCATGAACATCCGCTCTTGCTGGAAGATAGCAGGCAACTTGGGATCTACCGATACTCGGAATCTTTTGGGTATGCTGACAGATTTGCCTTCCCTCTCTTCAATCACGATCCCGCCAATCTTACGCATCCATTCTGGAAACCAGTGGGTAAACTGACTTACGAAGCGAACAATAGCATTTTCGTTGTTGTTCAAACGGTCCCGGATCAAATTGACGATAGAACCTTTGGCGTAATTTCCATACCCAGATCGGAGCGAGAGGAAATAGGCTCTTATCTCGTCTCTATCGGGAAGTTCCAGCACTTCCCGATACAAACGCAGAGCATTACTTTCGCTAAGTTCATTCAGAAACCAGGTCTGTTTCTCTGAAAGAGTGATGCCCAAATGTTCGAGGAAAATGCTAAGTTCCTTGATGCTTCCTCCCTTTCGGAAGAATCGTTTCTTCTCATGGGCGTATTCTGGAAGCGTGAAGGCAACTTGCAGGTATCTGGCTGTATCGGATGCTTGCTTGAGGGGAATAATCTGAAATTCAGAGAGCGGAATCAGGAAAATAGCGGTTTTATCCGTGAAGCTCAACTCATATCCGCCTTTCATGCGGTGTCGTTCTTCTCCCAGAGTCTCCATCTCATCATAGATTGGCGACGTTACCAAGTCATGGCAGTACATGAGTACCTGCTGGTACGGCGATGGAGTCTTATCTTTACGTTCTTCGAGATACTGTTCCCATTGCTCTTTTAGGCTCCACTGTTTTGATGAGGAAAGAGCTTCGAACTGTTTCTTCGCTTCCTCTTCGGGAATCTGCCAGATTGAGGCAATGTACTGGTTAAACGAGCATTTCCGTGGTGCGGTTTGGTAGAGATCAAAAATCGTTATATGTCTGATTTTTCCTTTCGATCTATAAGGCACTGGCCTCCGATCAGCACTCAGGATTTTGATAGACTTGAGGTTCAATCTGCCCTCTTTAAGGAGGCTTTGGTAATACTGATTAACGCTGGATACCGATTCTTCTTCATCTTCGACCTCTCCGCCACTATACTCTTCTTCATGATAGCGATCATCTCGTTTTATTTCTAAGGCCGATATGAGCTGGTCTTTTTTATCTGCTACTCCCAGATTGTAAGGTGCAGCCCTTTCATCTCCTACAAAAAGCCCTTCTAAATTTTGGAGTTCCAGGGCTTCGTCAAAGGTAAGCCCAATTTGTTCTCTCAGATTTTCCACTCGCTGGCGGATAAGATAGAGGGAACCTTGCTCGGAGAGCAAATCCATATCGGGGATTGCTTTTTCAGATTCCGAAGATTCCGGGAAAATCGTGATAGGTAGATCAAGGATTTCGGGAATACGGCAGATGGTATCATCGTAAGGTTCATTGAGTTTGAGCATAGTGATAAAATTAAAAGATAGAAACGTTCCTTGTAAGAGAGTAAAAAAAGATATACTGTCGGGGCTAGAATGGAGAGGCGACTGCTTTCTTTTTTTCGCTTATTCCAGTCAATCGTATTGATGTATCTGCCAGGCTATTTTCGTTTTGATGAGTGCCCTCAGAAGTGACCTGCCCATCACAAGGAAGGTCACGGGAAATGTGGGGAAAAAACAAAGGATAGGCAGTAAAAAGATCCATATCTTTCGGGAAATTGGCAGGTGTTAGGCAAAGTATCCTTTCTTGGATTTTCTTAGATTGCAGATAATCATGGATTGTCTGGTATATATTCTTTTTTCGTTGCTCTCCAGCGGTCAGGAACACAATCCGACGGTGAGGTTGTTCTGTAAGGCATGGTACGTAGGCTTCAAGCTTTTCTCGAATTTCATGATGATCGTGAGAGCCAGTGTCGGTTTCCAAGAGCAAGGAGCAAAGAAGCTTTTTACGGTTGAACAGAGCGATACCTCCATCAGATTGCTTATCTCCGATTGGAAAAGGAGGGTACCAGCGCAGGGAGATTCCATATTTTCGGCTGACCCGAAAGAGGTGCGTCAAAAATAGTGCGGTAATGGAATCGTGGGTGATCAAACTCTGCTGGATTTCGTGATAGGGTAGTTCCGGGGTTTCTGAGAGTTTGTGGTAGTATTTCTGTCGTCCTATTTTCGTAGGATAGGAAAAAAAGCCCACATACCCGGCTTTACGTAGGCTTCTCAGATACTTTTGAGCAGAGCGGAGATCGTGAATAAAAGATTTCCTTTTGCCCTGTACAATTCCGCCCGCTACGAGAATATGGGCTGTGACCATCGTTAAATTTAACAATTCCATAATATCCAGGCGTTTAGGCGTATGAATGACAGCAGTGTGAAACATGGGAAGGTGGATTAAAGAATATATGGTTTATGGTAAAGCGAGTTCAGATCGGAAAAATTTTTCAATTTCCTCCTCAACTTCTCTTCTTGGGCGGGCATATTTGGCACGGGAATTTTCCTGTATTTGAGAGGAAATATCATGATTGATCCCAGGTTTGGCAGTGCGAAAAGAGAATACTTGATGCTTGCCCTCGTGTTCTGTTTTCAGATAGGCATGATAAGCAGGCAAATTTAGAAGATCGTCGCTTTCCACATCCCGAAAATATCCGGCGAGTTTTTGAGCATCCTGGTGTCCCAAGGCAAAGCTTGCCATTGTGTTGACATTGCCGAAGATGGTTTCGGCCAATCCGCCGAGCTGAGAAACATGCTGGCAGGCCAGGATCAGGTGCATCCGGTATTTCCGTCCTTCTGCTAAAATGGTTTCGATGGAACCTATGCTTCGGGATAAAAAATGCTGTAATTCATCTACTACCATATAGAACGGTATCCTGTTTGAAGTTTTTTCCTCAGCCCGGCTCAAGGCCGCCAGTTGAAGATGAGCAAGCAGAAGATTGCCTAGCAGAACCGAGTTTTCTTCTCCCAGAATCCCTTTGGGCAGGTGGATCAGCAAGATTTTCCTCTCGTCCATGATTTGCCGAAAGTGAACCTTGTTTTCCTTTTGCCCCAGCATATTGCGGATCATAGGCACCATCAGGAAACGATTCACCTTGTTGAGAATGGGCGTGATCGCTTCCACTCTCAATCGAGCCGGCATAGAGGAATATTCCATTGCCCAGAAAGATCGGATGACTGGGTCATGAACATATTGGAGGCATTCTTTGCGATATTTGTAATCCATCAATAATCTTGGTATTCCTAGCAGGCTGGTTTTCGGCTGTTCCAGAAGGGTATATACCGCCTGGTTCAAAATATAGTCTGTCCTCGGCCCCCAACTGTCGGCAAAAATCGTTCGGAAAGAATCCACGATAGATGCCGTGATGCGGTCTTTTCTTCCGGCTTCTTGGGAAAGGAGATTGAGGGAGATCGGATATTCCGCGTCCGTTAAATCCATCAAAACTACATCGTTTTGTCGCCCCTGGGGGATAATTGCCAAAACGTTTTGGAGCAAATCCCCATGCGGATCGAGTAATCCCAGTCCCTGTCCCTTTTCCATAAGACCATGAAGAATCGAGAGCAGTAACGTAGATTTCCCTACCCCGGTTTTTCCGAATACCGCCAGATGCCTGGAAAGTTCCCGATACGATATTTTTATTTCTTTCTGGGAACCAATCGAAGTGCCGATGCTGATCCCTCGCTTCTTATGGCAATAAGGGAGTACCCGAAAGGATGCCCTGGAAAGCTCTGATATATTGGTTTGCTTTGTGGGAAGCACCAGAATGCCAGCCAGTTCCTCCAGAGAAAGCACCATGCTCTCGCTATGTTTTCTGGCCTGGGCAAGTTTTGAATCATGTACCGGCTTTTTTCCTTTCAAGCGAAATTCGTTGAGTTCTGGAATACCGAATTGCGCAAAACCCCCTGCCATCTCCCTGATTGCTTCCTTTGCATCCTGCTTTGAGCAAATCAATCGAATCGTCACCCGAAACCCGATCTGTGAAAGCTTTGAAACAACTGCCTCTTCCACAGATTCCTTGCCGTGTCCTCGATGGTCAATTTTTTCGGGCATTCTCTGGGCTTGTCCTCGAACCAAAATCAAACAAAAGACTCTGAGCCAAAAGCTACGATACACCGCTTGAAAGAACGCATCCCGCCATTTCCAGCATCTCCGAAATATCCAGATTGAGGAAAAGGCTTCATAGATCGCCAGCGTGTGCTTGCCTTTCTTGCGCCATGAAGGTTTTTCCGGCTCGAAAATGATCTGGATAAAACGGTTGCCACGGATAAGGCTAGATAATATCCCTGCCTGAGTATCCGTCCAGACCTTTCGTATCCAGTCCGCCGTTTGGGAATATCGCCGAATCGGAAAAATTGCCACAGAAGCCAGAGTCAATTCCTGTGTAGATAGTTCTCTTCTTTGGGGCAGGGGATTTTTATCCTCTGTGACCAAGATACCTGGATAATGTTTTTCCAACAGATTTATGACAAATTCTTTTTGCGACCGTTGCAAGACAATTGCCTGTCGTAACATACCATCTTCTCCCCAATTTTCAAAAGACAAAGAACAACCTCGTCCATGCAAGGCCAAAAGCACCTGCTCCATAGTGAGCGGCCCTTGCTCGTTGTTCCGAGACACTTCGATTCGTAAGAAGCAAAGTTCGTTACCCGTGTTGTCTTTTCTGAAAAATCGCATGAAAAATGTTATTAAATTTTATTTTGAAGCTTGAAAGCAATTTTTTTCCGAAAATCCTCACCTTTCACCTCAAGGATAAACCCCCGGCACATCTCGTATATGCGGGACGTAATCCTGCCCGGCCTGGCTACAAACGAGCTTTGGAGGTTTTGCTCATACCCCTCTGGTGAAAAATTGGACGTGAAAAAAGTAGGGAGACGACGATTGAGGCGATAATCCAGAATCCCGGTCAGTACCTCGTTTTTCCAGGGAGTTATCTTGGTAGCTCCCAGATCATCCAGAAACAAGCACTTGGCCTCCATGAATTTCCGATACTGTTTTTTTTCGGATATGGCATGGTTTTGATATGCCTCCCTGATGCGAAAATACATCTGCTCCTCAGTCATGAAAATACATGGCACCAGATACCTTTGGATAAGCTCGTTGCAAACCGCACTCAAAACATGGGTCTTACCCCGCCCTGATCCCGCTGACCACAGATACATGCCTATTCCCTGTTCCCGAAATTTAGGAAAACCGTCCAGATAGCGATTGACAGTGAGTATAAGATTTTCCTGGCCTTCCAAAGATGCCAGCGTCTTTTCTTTCCAGTACGACGGGATTTCTGAAAATGCCAATGCCTTCTCCACTTCTTTTTTTCGAATGAGCCGGATGGATTGCTGGACTTCCGCACTTTGGCACCATCTCCGAAATGCCTTGTCGCCTAAGTTGCACAAGCAATATTCTTCTCCGATCAAATCGCAAAACGAATAATACACTTTTTTGCCAAGAAAACCGGTATTGTCACATTTCTGACAATTCGAGGGCATAAAAACAAGTAAAAAAAATAAAACGTGGATGTTATCTGAATTTCACGGGCGGGAAGACCTTGTATAGGGGTTCGCCTACTGCCAGGGCCAGTTTTTGCATAGTAGCAGGGTGGGGACATTGAATAATATTTCTCTCATTCCGGGATATTGTCATCGGGTGAATGCCTGTATCATAAACTTCAATCCGGTTTTCCAATAGTTCAAGAATATATCGGGTTTTCTGGATGCTCCATTTCTTCTTGGTTTCTTTCAAAACAAGCCGTGATTTTGGAGCAATACAAAAGCCCCTTCTTTGGAACTCATGACGTATTCTTGGCGAAATGCTACATAGGGATAATTCCCTGCGATACTCGATACCAAGGCAAAAGAGGTGTTTTTGTGTTTTTTGGGCAAGTTCTTCTTGCGATAGCCCCAAACGAAGACGGTAGTACTGGAGGCGACTGCGGACTTGTAGGATAGGCATAGCGGAAAAGTTACAAAAATGTTTCAAAATAGAACACAAAAATCATCATAAACTACTCTTTTTGATCGTGCAACCAGAGAGACTTGACTATTTCTACAAGCCAAAATATAATGTTGGCAATTTGATTAGCGATTTGTTTAAAAAATGTTTAAGAAAAGTATCGGCCTAAGTCCGACATTTGGCCTTTTCACCTGGAAAATATCGGGTATAATACTTTGGCTCTTGCGATCAATTATTCTATAAACTTAATTTTTTGTGTATGTCAAACGAAAAAATTTTAGTGAACGAAGCCCGCTCAAAAATCAAAGAGGCTAGAATCAGTGCCGGAATGAAGCAAGCCGATTTAGGGCAATATCTATCCCGTAGCCGTACCTGGATAATTTTTCGTGAACGAGAGGAAAAGGATCTTTTTTTAGCTGATCTACTCAAAATCTCTCAGGCAACAGCCAAACCCCTGGCCTGGTTTTTCCAGAAAGATGCTGAGCAGATATGGGAAAGACGATGTAAAAAATTGATGCAGGAATTGGAATTTCTAATTGAAAAACATAATCCACAAAGAAATGGGAAATGAAGGAAAAGTAAGACAACGAAATATTGCAAGGCGATAGGGGAATTACGCCTTGCATCGTAGGCATTACTTCATTAAATAGGTGATGATAACATCTGCTATAACAGACAAGATAAAAGCACCTACAGGGTGTTTCACAAGGGCTACAAATACAATCCATAAAACAACTAAGATTGTTAAAAAACCTGTCAATCCTCCTACTCCTAGTAAAATATCGGATTCTGCAAGTGCTCCTAGTTGCTTAAAAACCCAGCTTAGACCAAAGAAGAGGATCGTGATCCCTATCAAAATAACAAAGACATTCCCTTTTTTTCGCGATGCAGTCAACATAGCAAGACTCCTGTGTTATTTTGTTACTATTATTGTAATTTAATAGAAGTGCATCCCATTATATTAGAATAAGTACCTACATAGTAACGGATACTGGTTTTGTCAACTTCTAAATATCCTTGTTTATAAGTCATCTCCAGTTTATCGACATATTGGAATTGTGGATTGCTATGGATTTGAGCAATTGTTTTACCCAATTGGATAGCCGGGCTGAAACGATTATCTATAGCTACACCTCGTAACGCATTGGCAAATCCATACAAATTTCCACTGGTATCATATCCTCGGTAAATATGATATTTAAAGGTTCCATTTTCCTCTCTGAATAACAACATTTCCAAGATTAAAGAAATCCTCCCTTCATCCATAGCCCCACTTAAACCATGTTTTAAGGTTTCCCCCATTACTTCTCCAAAGCTACCTCCTTTGCTTGCAATTTTTAAAGTAAGCCACCAATCTAGTTCTTCGATGATGTCATCGTATCGAAAGTTGGGCATGATCAATACAGCGATTGCAGAGACTTTATCATTTCCATCTCTATAGGGGGGGTCATTATAAGTAACTACACTTAGAAAAGCATTTTGCCTATTATGGCTCATTATGATATTAATCAAACCGTCATGCATATCCAGTGCATCCACTTCGGCGATTCCGAAAAAAATAAAAAATAGGATAATACAAAATAATCTACGATCCATTACTTTTTCCTTAAAGATTTTCAAAATATTCACAAATACAACTTCTGCACCGCTTCGATTTTCTGGGAGGCAAAGATGGAAATGTACATCTGGGCGGTGACTTCCACACTGCTATGTCCGAGAAGCTCACTAACGAGCTTGATATCTTTGGTAGCTTCATACAGATGGCTGCTAAAAGCATGTCTCATGCTATGAGGGTGAAAACGCTCTGGTTTTTCGATCCCAGCACAAAGCGAAAGCACCCGACGAAAAGAGGCATAAAGCCCGGACCTGCTGTAGTGACCTTCTCCAGACGGGGGCAACAGAAAAGGCGCATTGTCATCTATGGCTTCCTGCCAACGGTTTTTGAAGCTGATATATTCCTTGATCGCTTCAGTTGCTCTATCATTTAAGGGGACGATTCGCCTGCTATTGGGGGTTTTTCCCTGCTTTACAAAAATATGGGGATAAAGTGCTCTTGCGTATATAACATGGCCGCATTTCAGCCCTGCTATTTCCGAAATGCGTAAACCAGTATTCAACCCCAAGACCACGAACATCCAGTCTTTGATGCCTGCCCGGCCTTGTTGCTTTCGTTCTTGAGCCGCTTTCAACATGACTTTGATTTCGGCCTGCGTTGGACAAACCACCGGATCAACGCAATATCGAGAGAATTTTTTGACAATATGTGCACCTTTCCTTAGTTTTGGTGACTTTTGGCGAGAAAGGAAAAGTGTAGGAAAACTCATAGAATAAAGATTTGCAGAAGGAGGTAGAAAAATATTGTGAAATTGGATGATGGAAAGGCAGAAAACATGATAACTGCTTTTGGGCTTGAAATGAAGAGGATTTTAGGCGGTCGGCGTACTTTAAATAATTGAACAAAACTAAGGTTTTGGTCACTTTTATGATTTTATTGAAGATGCCGTTCAAAGGCAAGTAAAATCTAAGAAAAAATTATCTTTTTTTTAATTTCTTAGACTTGCGTAACTCGCTAAATTATGCTATAGTAACATTGACTTTTATGAAATATGTAGTATTTTAGTTGCCTCTTTTTTAATTCCATTAATCTCATTTCTATGGAAAGAACACTATCATTTGAACCTGAAGAACTCCAGCGAGCCTTGGATACCGGAAATGTCCACCACGGATTGAGTAACGAGAATATCCAAAAAGCAGCTCATATTATTTTCGGCGACCAAGATAAAATCACGCAGGATTTTTATCAAAATACCATTGTGGCCGGGAATTATATTGGATTTGATCTGGAACGGCATGGTTTTCCCAATCTTCTGGGGGATATGAAGTTACTCACGAATACATATCGTACTGCGCTACATACGGTAAGACAGACCACGAAAAATCACTCCAACAAAGTATTTTTTATGGGATGCGGGCCAGGCAGGCTGGCGATCCCGGAGATCGAGATTTCCAAGAAACTTGGTGTACGGGAGATAGTGTTTAATGATTTGCTGGCGGATCATGTGGATGCGACTCGCGAGAAAGTTGCCAAATGTTATGGAACGAGAAATCAAAAAATTGACGGAATAAAAATCGAATATTTGTCCGGGGATTTTCTTCAGATTGCCGATACAATCAGAAAACGATTCGATGCGATGTTTGCTATGTGGTTCGTGACTTCGGAAATCTGCGATTTTGAATCGGTTGAAGCATTGCGGGAAAAACGCAAACTGCTTTTCTCCCAAATCAAAAAATTGCTGACCAAACAAGGCATATTTGTCGAAGATATACCTTTTAGCGAAGGGGTAGGCTCTTATTATTACCTCGCCAGGCTGAAAACGTATGCGGTACTCCATGAGATGGGGATCATGGAAGGTGAAAACGATCACATGCTTTTGACGGATTTCACCGATATACAGAAAGGCGGGTTTCCTTATCATATCCGCTATGTTCCCTCAAATGGCAAGCATAGGAGAGAATTAGAGCAGGCAGGCTTCAAGGAACAAGTAACAACGATCACCACCATTCCGAATGCGGTCAAGAACCCGACTCAATACGAGGCAGAATTCGGTTTGCCGGATAAAATCAAGACCTTGTTCGAGGGGAATACGATTGATGACTTGCTCCGATACCTGACACAGAAAGAATACGAGTTTTTAGCGACTCCCAACTTAACCGAACCTCTTGCTCAGCAAAAGAAAACGATCCTCTGGCGGCAGGCGTACATGGTTTAAGCTTCAACTTTTCCTACGCCACAATTTCTGAAAAACTTCTTTCCATGTCTGCGCTTCCGCTTTGTTCCTTCGGAGTGTGCCTTGGGGTGGATTGAGAGAAAAGGACATCACCAGGTTTCCAACAATGTTGATATTGGCATTGATCGGAAAGTTTTTGAGCAGTTTAATTTTGGTAAAAGGACTCTGAAATCTGTTTTGGTATTCCTTATCTTCGGCAGTATAAGGACTCAAGATATACGCCTTGATTCCTTTTTCGGTACGTCTTTGAATATACTCATCGAAAAATTGGTTCCCGATTCTGGCATTCGCCTGATTATTCTCTATGGCGTAAATGTTTTGCTTGGTTTTCAATGCTTCTTCCAGGACTTCCAGATAAACATTGCGGATTCCTTCCAGCCCATCGAAGGTCAAAACCCCTAGTTTCTCCGGCCTCAACGATTGGTAAATCACAAATTTTTTCAAATCGGACAGAGCTTCTTTTTGCTTTTCTACTTCTTCTTCCAAAAGATCAAAAGAAGTCACCTCGTACATCTCTTCTTCTAAATTTCCTACCATGACAATCATATTTCTTTCTAATAATCTATCGAGACTTGCTTGAATTTCCTCATCTTTTTTACTCATCAAGGTTTTGAGCTGACTCCTGGTCAACTCGCCATGAATGAGCAAAGAAATATACACCTCCGTAGGGAGCATTTCTAAATGTAACAGTTTGGCCAGATTGGGTAAATCTATTTTAAGCATGGTATTTGATGGTTAATGATTATTTCTATCTTGCTTGTTTCTTCTTGGATTTTTAACAAAAGACTCTTCATAGCCATAAAAAATGACAGGCATTGGATCAGTCTGTTATTCATGATTTGAGAAAACAAAGGAAGGAGATATACTTTTGTTTCTTCCAGATAAAGCGGCCATTTATGGGGAGGCAATCCTTGGATCGTCCGCAGATTATGCAGTCTGTCCGCCATTTTAATAAGGATGGCTTCCGGGTATTTGATCCAGGCTGACTGCATCTCGTGGAGATTGCTTTTCATTTTGCAAAAAGAAGTATGCCAGTAAGAACACTTAGAAACTGTATCCACAATTCCCGCTACTTGATTACCGAACCATAAGGCCAGGTATTCCCTGGTAATATCGCTATCCTCCAATGCATCGTGGAGCAAGGCAGATTCCAAAATGGCTTTATCGCGAATTCCCTCTTGGATCAAAATATCCCGGACAGCGTAGAGGTGCGAGGTGTACGGCTCGCCTGTTTTTCGTATTTGCCCATGATGAAGTAAATCAATCAAAGCTTCGATATTCATAGTATTTAGATTATAAAAGAAAAAATTTTTTGTCAAATTTTATATCGGGAAATCTGTAAAAATACTGTATAATAAAGCATTCGGCCTTGAAGCAATGATAGACCGAATACTCTTCTATTTTTTAACCCAACCTATATGTTGACATGGATTTGGGCTTTTTTTGTAACTGTTCTTCTTGTCGGGCTACTGTTCTGGACATACCGGCAGGAGAGTGAGTTGCACAAACATGCCTGGAAGAGACACGGCCAGACTTGCACCCGTCTGTCATGGAAAGATGCGAGTGGCCAATGGAGAAGCTTGAAATTCGACATGCCTGTCCAAGAGTTAAAAAAGCTCCTGGGAATGGCTAAGAATGAAAAGCCCACCGCCAAGAGGGTGTAAATCACCCTCTTCTCTCTTTTAATTCCGACCTAAAAAAGACAAAGGTCCAGGTATAACCTGAGCCTAAGAAGTGTGCCTCTCTCGACGAGAAGCCTTGTCTGTCAAGGTTTTGTGGAATTCACTAACAATCAATTCCAACGACTGGTTCCAGGAACTCGATCCCCTGGATCATCTCTTCGTACCGAGGCTTCCCGATGCTCCATCGTTCTTCCTCTGCTTTAGCAAACCTGTCGTCGTTTTCGAATTCATCCGGCACTAACTCCTGTACCCGTTGCATTTCTGCCTGTTCGATACGGTTTTTGAGACGGTTCCATGAAGTTTCACCTTCCTCGTCCAACTCTTCCGAATCGTCCGGGAAAAGAACGGCTGCCAAGCGTTGGAGATTTGCTTGCCATGCCGGACTATCCAGGCTATAATCCATACGGTACCAGATGATTTTCGCCTTTTGTTTTTGTTTTTCTTGGGTCGCAGAAAGCATTTGTCGGATCAGACAATTGCTTTTCTGCATGGTGTTGTGAGTCAGAATCTCCCAGATTGTCGTGCGTAATTTCGACCACTCACGATAATCATAATAAGGTCGAAGCTGCCAGCTCAAAGCAATAATCATCTTCACTTGCTTCTCGCTCGCTGAACGAAACGTGGGACAATGCGTAGCTGTGTGGCACATGCGAAAAAAATTAGGAAATAAAAATAACCATGACAGATCAACCGTTCTTCATTGCTTCAGAACGATCATTTTATTTTATATCGGAAAAAATGCTTTTGCCAGAATTTTTTCCGAGAAAGATTAAATCAGCCAAAAAGAGATGGCTGAACTCCGCATCGGGTAGCTTCTGCCAATTCATGCTGGTAATGAGAAACATGACATCGTAGCATGGGACATTTATGGAGATAAAAATCGGCATCATATCCCATTTCTAAGTCCTCTTTACAGATTGCAGCATTCCCTCGTTCCTGAACATCTTTGAGCAGATCCTTTGCTTGCTGTAAATCCCGTCGAATTTCTTCGATGGATCGTTGTTTGATAGTCATATTGAAAAAGATAAAATATTAGCCCACAGAAAAAGGCAGGGCTTCGGTAAAATCCCAATCTTCATGCTCGCATTCGCTACAGCAGGGTTTGTAGGCATTCCCTATCTCCTCATCCCTGACATACTTTTTGGTATCTTCATCCCAATCCCAAGTGGCATATACATCCAAAGCTTGCTCTATTCGAAGAGGTTTCCCGCAGAAAATACATAGTGGCTGCCTTTGTTCATGCCGGGCAAGCTGGTATTCTTCGTCTATGGTTCGCTTGTTCAGAGGTAATGCTTTGATTTGGTCGAGGTTTTTCATAAAAAGTGGATAAAAGAAGTAAAATAGGTAAGGTATACATGCTAGTTTGGTTATAAAAAAATAAAATCACCCTCAAAGAGGCTTCCTAAAAAACGGGAGGAAACTAATAACAGCAACCTCCCGTCCGTAAAACGTCTCACTCCTCCGCCCGTGCAGCTTCATCCGATACCTTGCTATCTCCCCAAGTGATGGTAGAGCATACTTTACCATTGGTTTTTTCTTGGATCATTTTTATAGCGCATTGTAACATATCTTCGTTTACTCCGAAATTTCCGGCAACCTCCTTGGTATCCACTTCGAGGCCATCCTGGATGAAGGTATTGACTTTTTCTTTGGCGAGCATCTGGAAGGAAGAGGAGAATTTTGAGTTTTGGATAATGTTTCCATAGAAAGGAAAGGTAAAGAGATAAAAATGCTAAAACATTGGATCAGCCCTCAGAAAGTCGGGCGGTCATATCCTCTTTTTCTTGTTCCAGGCGTTGAATATCTATACCGAAAAATTCGGCAAGCAAGCTTTCTGCCTGAAAAGAGCTGATACCGAGGTTCTTTCCTTCCAAAAATTCTAAAAATTCGCTGATGATCCTGCTGGCATCCTCAACCTTTTTTAATTTTTCATGCTCTGGATATTGATGTTTCTGTTTCATAGTAATATAGTTAAAAAAATAAAATAGGCATTCTTTTCAAAGAATGTTGAAACCTTGTTTTTCTAAATCTTCCAGACTGATTTCTTCACCGCATTCCCAACAATGGTAAACATCGTAGCTGTCGTATACCTCGCTATCCAGTAAATTCCAATCTAAAGAGGATAGTTGGTAGGCATACCATAAGGTACAGTTTTTCCGTTCGATTTTGATGTCCGATATTTTTTTGTGGCAATGGGGGCACTGGAAAAATTTTTTGGGCATTGTGTGAAAGTAAAAAAATAAAGAACAATCTTCTTCTGGCTTTATTCCTCCGCTCTTGCCACTTCATCCGATACTTTGCTATCTCCCCAAGTAATGATAGAACATACTTTACCATTGGTTTTTTCTTGTGTCATTTTAATAGCACATGCTAACATGTCTTCGTTTACTCCGAAATTTCCTGCGACTTCCTTGGTATCCACTTCGAGGCCATCCTGGATGAAGGTATTGACTTTTTCTTTAGCCAACATCAGGTTGAAAACATTGGTATCGAAGCTTCCTTCAGCGGAAAGGCAGTAAACCTGGGTATGGTTTTTAGCATTGAGTCGGATCGCCCGGAAGAAATATTGGGAAAGCTGTGCATAATTCCATGGATAGCTGTCTGTTATGACAAAATTTGCCTCAGGAAGGTTGATACCCGCCTTGAGAACACCAATCGTGGAGACGAGTACCTGGCTGTCTCCCTGGCGGAATTCCTGGATCAGCTTATTTCGATTGCTGATTGAAAGCTCGCTTTCGAGATGGATGACCTTGAATTCGCTGGCAAGTACCTGGGCGTATTTTTGGGCGGTAGCTTTCCAGGGCGAGCCGAACATGACTTTTTTGCCAGGGTTGGCACGGATGATTTCGATGACCTTGCTCATCTTGGAAGTGATTTCCGGCCCATCGTATTGCGGGAAAGTCCAAGGATGGCTGGAACCCTGAAGCAGGGCGACGATCTGGCGCATTATGACTAGCATCTTGGAGACTTTACCATCGTGATCCTTCTCATACATTTTCTGGATAATGCGCACGAATTCGTCGAAGATATAGTTGTAAACCTTGATTTCCGATGCATTCATGGGAACGGTGATCTGCTGGATGTCATAAGTGACATCTTTGGGCTTGATTTCATTGAACCGGCGGCGTAACCGAACAGTTTGGATCAATCGTTCGAGTGCTGATTTATTGTAAAGTTCCTGGTTTGTCTTGCTCGCACCGAATACCGTGGTTTTCTTGGGCGAGAAGTTTTTACGGAAGACCGCGTTTCCGCCATAAGCGGGATAAGGAAGATGATAGATTGGGTTGTCTCTCTCCACGTAATCCTTTTCCAGCCTGTCGTATTCCAAAATTTTTGGAACTTCGCAAAGCATGGCAGGAGAGTTGTTCAGGAGCAGGGCAAGCTGAGGATAGGCTTCCGAAGCATTATTACGAGTGAATGTTCCGGTAAGGATCAACTTGTTGGGAATCTTTCTGGCGATTGCGCTTACTGCCTTAGCCCGACAACCACCGCCGTTCTTGATATTGTCGCTCTCGTCAAGAATCAAATTATGGAATCGGATTTTCCTCAGATGCCTGTAATACTTGGGCAATCGTTCGAGAGAAATGAGAATATAGCTTTCCGTTGGGCCGTCCAGAATATCGTGGAAGGACTCTATGACGCGGTATGATGTTTCTCCAATTCCATTGAGTTCTTCCTGCCAGGTCTTGCGGATCAGGAGCGAAGGTGCTACGACCAAAGTTTTGCCAGTTTTCAGCTTGCTCCAGGCAATACTGGATAGCGTTTTTCCGGTTCCCATTTCCCAGTTGAGTAAAGCGCACGGTTTTTGGATAGCTTTACCAATATCTTCGACCTGATGGGGAAGGAGCTTTTTATCGCCCAGTTGCATGGATTCGAGTTTGGCTCGGGTATATTCGGGTATTTCGAGCTTCGAGATATTGACCCGAAGCTTTCGTACTTGGGCGTGTTTTCGCTGAAAATACTTCTGAGCCGAAAAATTCAGGAATGCGATAGGGACATGCTTTTCCTTGGTGCGGTAGAAAATGGGGCCGATCTTCATTTGTGCCAGGCTATGTTGGAACGAATCCCATTCCTCCTGCCAGTACTCGGCATGGATCAGCTTGTTCAGACTCCACTCAATAGCAATTCCCATCTGGCGTAGGGCACGAATGGCATTTTGTGAATACCCTTTCAGCTTGATCTTGCTTTGGGTTTTCACCAAGCGGATGAGGTTGCGGGGTTCTTTTCCCTTGATCCAGCGTTTCATCCTCGACAGGACTTTATCCAGCGTAGGCCGTTTTTCCTGCCATTCCACCCAATCCATATATTCGGGTTTTTCTGCGGTTTCGATTTGGTTTTTCATCGACTCGGCTTTGGAAACCTTATCAGTAAAAGTACGTTTGAGTTCGTAAAGGTATTTTCGATATTTCCGCTCCAGATATTCTTTTTCATCCAATTCCGCTTTTTCTTGGAAATAATAGCGGTGTTTCTGTTCTGCCTGGTACATGAAAGCCCGTCTTTTGTTGAAGCTGAATTGCTGATAGGTTTCAGATTCCCGCCAGTTTTTTAAAGCGTCTTGATACGGAGCTGCAAACACTTCATACTCCAAGATTTCTTCTGGGAGTTTTTTCTGATAGCCCAGAATCTTGGTCGAAAAATTTTCGACACCGACCCCTACGAACAAATTTTTTGGAAGAGTGATTTCAAAGATTTTTACAAGATGTTCATCAATGAAAGCCTTGACTTTACCGCCTCTCAGTTCGTCATTTAACCACGTTTGGGGGCAGATAAATACTATAAATCCTCCCTCCTTGAGACAAGAATGGCAGGCATGGATATACAAATCCTGAGATAAAAGCTTACCTGCGCTACTGCTCAATTCATGGCGGCCGTTCTCCCAAACCAGATTGAAAGGCGGATTTCCGACAATGTAATCCTGGGGAGGGATATGGGACATGTAGCGGATGTCTTCGCACTCTATATGCGCCTGGGGATAGAGTTTTTTGGAGATTTCGCAGGCATTCTCGTCCAGCTCAACTCCGTAAAGCTTGCAGTCCTTGAGGTAGTTGAAATATTGTCCCATCCCGCAGCAGAGATCAGCCACGTTTTTTTTCGGCTCGATTTCCAGCATCTCGACGATAAATCGAGCTGTCTCGGCAGGGGTGAAAAACTGTCCACCTTCAAAATCCTGTTTGGCCTGTGTGTAGTCGTGGAAATTTCCGAAATCTTGGAACTCCAACCCGTGTAACCCGCCTAAGCCGGTATAGTTTTGGTAGATGAAGGCCGGATCATCGGATTCCAGGGCAGACTGGTTCATCCGTTTACGCTTTTCTACAGAACCGGAATATTGAGGCACATCGTAAAAAATGCGAGCCTGGTAATTCGATATATATCTCTTTATCTCAGGTTCTTGGGTAGGTTCAGGAAGGATTTGGATCACCTCGGAAGCCGGAGGATATTCTGGACGATAATCGAATAAACTGAGTTGAAGTTGCATGGGGTAAATTTAAAAAATAACGAGTCAAAAATCGTCTGAGATAGTGTGATCGCAGACAAACGTTAGCGATAGTAATCAATCACCACAATCCAATGCCCGATCAATTCTTCAGCGGAAAATTCGGAGAGAGTATCTTCGCGATAATCATTAGCGTCGTAGATTTCGACATCGGAATACATTTTTTGCAATCCATCGAAAAGTTTTTGATCAATAATCATGGCGTCATCTTCGTAACCTAGAGATTGGCAATCATCTCTTTCGTAAGGGGTCGGCTCTTTTATCCCGGCATTTTTCCATGTCGTTTCCAATTTTTCTTTGTTATCAGAAGATAATCCGAGCAAAATTCGCTTCAGCACTCCGGACCATCTTCCGCCAATAACAAACCAATCAGCTCTTCCTCTACCGAAGAAGCCCTCCGAAATAGAGAAATTTTCATTCAATAAGGTATTTTCAGCATGTAAACGTGCTTGGTGGCTATTCTCTGCATCTTCCCGATTGAAGATAACGAAATATAAGCAGTGCATAAAAATGAGTGTAAAAAAATATAAAGAAAAAACGCTTTTCAACGTAGCGTTTTTTGTATTCGGGCGAGGCGACTGCGAAGTTTTTGTACTTCGTAGCTGACTTCGGCTTTCGTAAGTCCCTTCATCATCTTGTAGTAAAAATTGCGTGTTTGTTCGCAAGGAAACAAATTTTCCACAAGTGCGATGAAGTATCTCTTTTGAGCAGGAGTTGGTGCAATGGATGTTTTCATAGAATAGAAGTTATAAAAAAAAGAGAGGCTGGCATGGAGCCGAGCCTCTCATATACAACTGACCGTGAACCGGAGTGAGTACCATTTACTGTAGTACTTTATTTCGAGCAGGGGGAGAGCTTTGGTTTATAAAATCCTGGCATACATCGGAAGCTCTTTCTGGGTTGTATTTCTCTGGCATAGGAGTATCCAGAATTTCGAGGCGAGGAACGTATTTCAGACCAAAGCTGGTATTCTGTTTTTCCACGCTGAGCCGGGTGATAAACTCGTAGAGTTGGCGTTTGCTGTATCGAGCCTGATTGAGAAAATTTCTGGCTGGCTTCACACCTAACCCATGAATCCGAAAGGTAACAGGAGTGGCATTATCAGAAAGAGCGGCTAAAAAGCAGTACTGTGTTTGAGCGAGGGGATTGTCGAAACGATTAAGCCAAAGCTCGCTTTGCTCCAAAGGTTCTTCACTGATTTTTTGTCCGGTTTCCGGGTTGAGATGTATCAGCGTATTCATATCATCGCTTGCCCATTCCGGGTATTTTGCCAAACCTTTTTGGTTATCTCTCCATACGCGAAATTCGCGTCTTACTCCCAGAATCAGAAGATCAAGGTAATCTTTTGTTTCTTGGGTAACGGTGTTATAAATTTTGCCCGCTTCTGCTTTTTCTTCCGTCACCGGTTGGCTGGAAGTCTGAAGAATTTTGAGATGGACTTGCGGTTTGATGGTGTTGTCCAGTAGGGCATAGGAATTTGTGAGTTGAGTCATGGTGATTTGGTAGTTAAAAAATAAAATGACAAAAAGTAAAAACAAACGATGGTGGAGATCGTGGCATAAAGTTATGAGTAAAAAAATAAATTCGCCCGAAAGAGGCTTCATTTTTGTTCGCATTGAGCGAGTATTTTGATTGCTTCATCGCATTTTTGTTCCAGACGAGAAACCGAATGCTGTAATTTTTTTTCGAGTTCTGCCAATTGACGCAAAGCATAGCGTCTTGCCAGTGGATTGTACGAGTTTTGCATGAGTGAGATAGGTTAAAAAATAGAAATAAAATTTTTTTTCTGACAACGAAAGCACAATGGTTGTCCAAAATTTTTGAAAACCGAATAGAGAATGTTCGACCGGGTGACATTTTCCCGTCCGCAATTTCGACACCAGGTAACAAAAAATTCTTGAGGATACAAATCCTCAACTTCTTTTCCGGTTTTTTCGCGATAACGCTGATAGTCTTCTAAAAATTTTTTAAGTGAGTACTCTGTTTGTGTTGCAGGTAGTTCAGTCATAGATCGTAAAAAAAAATAAATCAACCATAAGAGGCTTCCTATTTTTTTCCCTGATACGAAACAAAGGTCTCGTATTTTTTGCCTTCATGGTATGAAAAAAAATCGTCCATAGGTTTCCCAAAAAAATAAATCAGCCACAAGAGGCTTCCTACTTATCTTCGAATCACAAAACATCGGTCGCATTTTTTTTGCCATACCGCCGATGAAAAATTTTCCGATGAAACTTTAAGGCGAAGTTGATAAAGAGTCCGGGTTATTTTTTTTCATTTGTATATCGCTGATGAAAAATTTTTCGATGAAAGTTTAAGGCGAAGCTGATGGAGGGGCAGGGATATTTTTTTTTCATTTGTATATCGCCGATGAAAAGTTTTCTGTCGAAAATTTAAAATGAAGTTGATGGAGGGACAGAGATAATTTTTTTTCATTTGTATATCGCCGATGAAAAGTTTTCTGTCGAAAATTTAAGATGAAGTTGATGGAGGGACAGAGATAATTTTTTTTCATTTGTATATCGCTGATGAAAAGTTTTCTGTCGAAAATTTAAGATGAAGTTGATGGAGGGGCAGGGGTATTTTTTTCTAAGTGGCTATCCCTTCCCATCATTTTTCTTAAAATTTTTTTAAAAAAAATTCAGCATTTTTTGCTTCGAGAAAAGGGATATATATAAGGGGGAACCAATAGAGGTAAACCCTGGAAAACTGGTATTCGTAGGGGTGAAATAAACAGCTTAACTCTTTGTTTTACAACGAATTGAGGTGAGCGCATGGAATCAGGGCAAAATCAAGGTAAAATCATCCATTTTTACCTCCCAAGTACAAAAAATTCCCCCAAACTTTTGCAATTACGAAGAACTTTTTTATCGAAAGGATTTTGAAAATGAAAATTTTTGCGAGCAAAAATGATCGAGATTTTGTTCAAACCGAACGAGAAAAACAAGAGAAAAATCTCGTCGAGAATCTTATCAAAGGAAAAATTTTAGAAGAAAAATTTTCACCCGAAAGTAAAATTCCAGAAGAAAAACTTCTGCTCGAAAGTAAAATTTCGGAAGAAAAATTTTCACACGAAAGCAAAATTCTAGAAGAAAAATTCCAACCAATTCATCAGGAAGAGATAAAACCCGAAGCGATTTTCTCTGAAAATATCTCTCCAAACTTTGAGCTTAGCGATGAAGAAATTGCCCAGATATTGATCGAAATTCTTCGCTATGGATGCCTGTCTTTGTCTCAAATTCAAAAAATTTTGAAGAAAAGTATATCCCCAATCCATCTGGAATCTTCTCTGGAAGGGGTCGAAGTGGGAAGCGAAAAAGTTTATTTCCACACGGAAAAAAGTTTGGAACAAGTGACTCTCTGGAACAAAAAAGCAAAGACAAATTTTCCCCAAGCCGTCTTTGCCAGACAATTTTCTTACGAAAATCTGTTGGATATTCTCCAAGAAATAGATATTCTGATGAGCATCGAAAAAATGAAAACATGCTGCATTTTCGATTGGGTTTCTGCGGAAAATCCTCGCAAGAAATCCTCCTTAAAAATTTCAGGAGTACAGGGAAATCGGAAAACATGCAAACCAAATTTGCTCGTTATGATTAAAGCCAAAGAAGAAAAAAAATGCTTTTTGTTTGATTTTTTGCCCTGCTATGATGCTCACACCCCTGGCGAACAACTCTATCACTATCGTAAAATAATTTCAGCTTATCAGGCATGGCTTAGCGATCAGGAATCCATCAAACAATGGAGAGAAAAACTGGAAACGAAGTTTGAAAATATCGAAGTGGTGTTGATTTTTCCAGAAAAAAATCAGAGAATCATTGCAGATTTATCGCCAGAACCAGGGTCAGAAAATCAAAATTTTCTGATACATTACGTAACGATGAGAGACATTCCCAAGAGATTGTTTTAGGCAATTTTCAAAATATTTTTCTAGTGGAGAATGATATGTATAAAAAATACATTGCCCTTGTTCGAGGGATTAATGTTGGAAAAGAACGAAGAGTTGAGATGAAAAAGCTCAAAGAAATTTTTGAAACTTTAGGGTGCATCCATGTATCAACGTACATCAATTCAGGAAATATTCTTTTCGAATCGGAAGAAGATGCAAAAAATATCCGACAAAAAGTCGAAGCCAGTCTGGAAAAAAACTTTGGCTTTCCGATTCCCACTTTGATTAAAACCGAGCAAGAGATAATGCAAATATCCGATGCCATACCAAAAGAATGGCAGAATGATACAATGCAAAAATCCGATGTGGCTTTTTTGTTTCCGGAAATTGATTCAGAGAAGACAATAGAGGAACTTCCTATAAAAAAAGAATACATAGACATTCGTTATACCAAGGGGGCAATTTACTGGAATGTGGATAGAAAAAATTATAATAAAAGCCACATAAACAAAATAATAGGCTATGGTTTGTATCAGTTTATGACGGTAAGAAATGTAAACACTGCCAGATATTTGGCAGGAAATAAAAAATAATTATAGAACTTTTCGGTTACATTAAATACAAAAAAATTCACAGCAAAAACGCTGGAACGCAGAGTAAAAAAAATTTTTTCTTTGTAGCTTTAGCGTCTATGCTGTTATTTTTATTCCACCTTCTGTCCGGCTACTGATATTTTTCCATTTCTTTCCCGTGTGAATAGGAATCGTTAACTTGATTGTATAATATTTTGGTAATGAGTACTTGCTTGTATTAAAATAGAGTTTTTGAGTATCTCTGGCTCTTTTTCAAGGACAAAAGATGAAGTATAGCATAAATTCCATTCGCCTTGCTTGTACAGTAGGTTCTACAATTGTCACTATAAAAAGTCTGGAAGAAATGGAAAAAAAATATTTTAAGGAACTTCAAATTTCAGGCATTGTAATAGATAGTACTACACCTAATATAGAAGCCAAAAATATTATCAAAGAATCCAATACTGTAATCATACATAATTTTAATCCAGAAAAATGGGAAGAATACTGTGATCGTTGTTATTTTTATTTAGAAAAATATGGTTTATCGAAAGAAGCAGGGACAGCCCTGAGTGGTCCTGGCATGATAGCCATTTTAGAATCAAATCATTATAGCGCATATCAAGAAAAACTAAAAAAGATAGAAAAAATATTATTTGAAAGGCTGGCTGCCAACAATCAACTAATTCAGGAAATACTTTATCAACCAATAATGATAAAAATTACAAATTTGAATATGGAAGGACTAAGGTTAGCAATAAATTTATATGAAGATTTTTTTATAGATGGCTTTATATTTGAGGATATTTCTATAAAAAATAATTTTTATAATATTTGGAGTGATTATAGTACAAAAAAAAGACAACTTTTAATTTTTTTTAGCGGGGCTTTAGAAGAGATCATTTCATTTTTTGAGAGAAATAATAGTTGCGATGGATTTATTTTAAAGGAACTTCCAGACAAAGAGCAGATTGAACAAATGATAGATAGCAGGATAAAAAATATTTTTGAAATGCATAAAAAAAGAATTTTTTTAGCGAAAAGCCGACAAAAGCTACGAATCGGAATAGCAGCGATTCAAGGGGCATATCATTTGGAAAAAATATTATGCGATAGTTTGCAGGATGATTTACCATACGATTTTGAAACAATATTCATTCATACAAAAGAAGAAATGGAATTTTTTGATTGTGTTGTACTTGGGGGAGGCTGGCATTCTCCTCAATATGATTTTTACAATAAAACCGGCATATTGGATGGAGTTCGATGCTTTGGAAACAACGGACAACATGCTTTGTTTTCCTGCGCAGGAGCTATTTTAGCGAGAGAACCAGGAAAAATGGGAGAAGGTTGTTCATCGAATGCCGCAGGATTCATGGATTATGGAATAAAAAATAATGCGATAAATGGAGTACAGAATTTTTTTATACAAGGCAAGGCAATATCAGGAAAATTTATTGGGGCTCCTTTATTCGTAGACATTGCTCAGCATATAGAAATTGTTGGCAGGCTTTCTGATGGTATTCCTGTGGTCTTAAAAGAAAAAAAAGATTCTGGCTCTATTTTTATTGCTACATCTACCCATAGTCGTATTGTTTTCGCTCATTGGTTGAATGATATTGTAAAGCAGGATGCAAGATGGGGCTATATAAAACAAGATCAATTGTCAAAAATTGAAGAAAAAATACAAGATTAGCAGTAAAAAGATAATAGCCCCAACCGATTGTGACGATGAAGGATATTCCAAAGAAAAGGAATTATCAAATACAGGAGACGGTATCTTATGTTTTATGATTTTTTACAAAAATATTGCGTTGAAATAGGCCAAATCAGTGAAGAGGAAATTCATCAGGATCAAAAATTTTTGGAAATCTCAGTTCTTTTTCAATGGACTGATTTTAAAGCATCGGACGATACTTTTTTATATTCACAGCTCCTCTCGAAAGTTTTTAAATTGCTATCCCCCTTAGAGATGACTTCATTGATAGATTTGGGAGCCGGTAGCTGCATTCCGAGTATAATCGCATTATTGGCCAATCCTCACCATGAGAATTTGAAAATTACGGCTGTGGATAATAATCCTGAGACTATTCTTACCAGCAAAAGTAACATTTTGAAAGCCAAGCTCCTACAAAATTACACACTGGTACAGCAAGATCTGTTAGATTTTTTAAGAGATTTACAATACTGCCCTACTCAGATAATCGCATCCAATCCGCCTTATTTACCAGTTCCTGCCAATACAACTGAAGAGAATTATAGATCGGTCAATGGAGGGCCTGACGGAACGAAATATCTTCATTCCTTGCTTCTTGCCCCGTTACCGGCAGGAACAATTTTAGTTTTGGAATGGAGTTCTCTCAGTAATCCATCTCTCATTCTGCCCTTGATAGAAAAACATTATGAAGTAATATTTGTCCAGGCTTCTCGTACACCATTTGGCACATATACTGGTTCCTATATTTTACAGCCTTATCTGGAATTCCAAAGAGAGCAAGGTAAGTCAGTCTTCTTCACCGATCAAAATGGCCAACATCATTTTATCATTGTTGGTTGTATCTTGAGAAAGAAGATTACTTTATAGCATCATCACAATCCGAACCTGCAAAATCAGCATAATTCCCAAAAACATCAACGCATAGCCGCCTAAATATAAACGTTTATAAAAAGGCGGCATTTGTTTGCTCCCCCAAGAAATCCATATCCCTCGACGAAACAAAGATACCTTGGCACTTACGAATAGAATAAATCCGAGAAAAATAGAAATCCAGGCCGCTGTCAGAATGGGATAATTTATTATCGACTTGGCAATGAAACTGCTCAAAATGCCCATCATAATGAGAATGGCCTGAAAAGGTATTCCGACCGAGATCATAACACGGCTTTTATTTCCGTCCTTTTTCAATATCCAAAGTGACATAGCTTCCTCCCTTTTTTATTTGTTCCGAATTACCGACTTCTTGCATTCTGCCATCTCCATCCACTAATATGTTTCCCTATCTGCCATTTTTTGAAAAAAAATTTTCGCCTTGTCTTCCTTAATTTTAGCCATTTCTAGCAGATTCCCCGAAAAAAAATCATTTTTTTCCCAAAAATTCTTGAGCATTTTTTTAATTGAGAGAGGGGATATAGGTAGAGAGAGAAAATTTTCTGGAAGCAGAGAAAGGAGGAAAGCATGTTCTTGTTTCTTTTCAAAAAGATTGCCCTTCTGGTTCTCATTCTCTTAGTCATCGTGGACTTTTTGGGTTCTTGTTATTTTGTGATATACCTCTCTCCTAAAATAGATTCTCAACCTGATTTCCTTAGCATGGAAACAATATTGCTGGGTTTGTTGGGATTCTGTATTGGTTTTTTAAGCCTGGTTAGTAATGGCTTTCGAAAGCCTTTGCTACAATTTTTTTCGAGAAAAAGCTGTATATATCCGATGGATTTTTCTTGCTTTCTTAGGTTGGTTTTCACGCTATCTATCTGTATTTTGGTATTTTTGGATTACATTTCAACCTTTTTTTTCCTATGGATGTCAGGGAAATTATTTTTTCCTCATCTTAAAGTATCTCAAGATTTTTTTTATCTTCTGGAACAAGACCCAATATCCGGCTTATCTATCTTGATCCTGACGTTAGTGATCTCAGGTAGCCCAGCCTGGTTAGTCAGGTTTTTGTTCCCTATAACTTTCGGAAGGAAGTAATCATGGAATTCGATTCTAACTACAAGCAATTGTCTTCTAATTATGTTCTTCTCCTTTTCGTTAAATTGCTAATCTTAGTGATTTTTATATTTATGCTAGCCGATATGTTAAGCTCTTTTTGGGGGTTATTTTTGATTTTCACAGGGAGTTCTGTCCCTGATTCCATCAAGTATATTGCTTCAGCTTCCATTGCGCTTCTAGCCATGATTTCGAATGCTTGCGGAAAAGTAATCAGAGAAATTTTGCGCCAGAATTTTTACATTAAGGTCGACAAAAAATCTGTAGAGGTATGCTCCAAGTTTGTATATTACTGCACCTCTTTTTTGCCTGTATTTCTAGCTGTTTGGGATTGGCTTACCAGTTTTATTGGATTTGTCTGGCTACTTTCCGGGCAGAAGATAGAGAATATGAAAGGTTTGGGAGCTATCTTTTCCTGGTATGCAAAGCAATTCGGCAATGATATTCTGCTGGCTATGCTGATTTTTGTATGTACTATATGTTCTTCTTGTGCTCCCTATATTTTTTTACGTCTTTGTGAAGTACAGAATCGGATATCATTTATCAGACAGGATGGTGAAAGTATAGAAATGAGCGAAGATTTTGGGTCTCTCGAAAAAAAATTAAGATCATAATTCCGATGAAATGCGGGCGAGGCTATTCGTCCGCATGTTTTAGGGAGAATATACGATGGACTCGTTCATAGGTTTTCTATTTGTCTGTTTTGTCATTATATTGCTGATTCCAGAGGAGTTTTGGAATCGCCTGAAAAGAATGATGCCTATTTTGAAGGGCATGTTTAGCATATTTACTGATTTTTCAAATCTCATCAAAAATTTTTTTGAAAATGTGTTGTTCATATTTCGGGGATTATGGCGGTGCTTCATTGTTTATCCGATTGCCGGTGTAGCGCAAGCAGTCAAAGCGATTTTTATTGCTTCTGCCAATGCGAAAAAGGCATCTCTCCAGAGAAAAGAAGAGATGCAGAAGATCAAGGAAGCCTTGAGCAGAAAAGTTGCTACTGCCTGGCAAAAAATAAAAGAAGGACAAAAAGACGAAGGCAAAACAGAACTGCTGGCTTTATCCCAGATTTATGGAGAAAAGACGGTTTACGAAATCCTTGATACAATTCAGAAATGGGAAGGAAACTAAGATGAAAATATGGGAAGAATTACGTATTCTCGAAACAAAGCGGCACAAAGCACGTAATATCCAGGAATTATTGCAAGGGCTTGAGCAAATCGAACGAAGAAAAAAACAATTGCAGAAAGAGCGAGAAGAAAGCTCAAATCAATCCACGGTACAAGCACTCAAACGGAACATCGAGCTGAAACTGGCTCAAGGAAAAATTCAAGAAGCCCAGGATTATTTCGAGCGAATATATCAATTAGCCCACGAACTCACAGAGGAAGAATGCCAAAGCCTGGTATCTCTGTGGGACAAAACGGAGCGCGAAAAAATACGCAGGGACCCAACCAGAGCATCTCTTTTGAATCAAATGAAAATGCACATCGCAGATCGAAAGATAGAAAAGGCGCAAAAAATCGCGGAAGAAATCATAGAACATAACTCATACTCAATGGAGGAACCAGCCTTTTTTGAACTACTGACAGAGTTGAGAGAACTCCGTCGGGATGAGATTTCTGCCCAGTGTCAATCTTTACGAGAAGAGAATGAAGAACTACGTCAAAAACAGGAGGAAACCGAAAGCCAGATTGCTTCCCAGAAACACCTGTCAGCCGGGATCGTGGCCTATTTTTATCAAAAAAATCCCGAATTCATCCCTCTGCCAGGGAGAGAAAGGATTCAATTTCGACTTCAAGAAAAAGCCCACAGTAGCTACAATGCGAATCACTGGGAAAATATCACGGCCATAGTCCTGTCCCATTACGAGGAATGTATGGAGCCATTTCTAAAAATGATGAAAGAATAATCTCTTGCTCTTATGTCAAGCAATAATGCTTCTCCGGAGTTGTTTTTTGTAGTAAAATCTGCTATTTCTTAAATAGAATCCTTTTAAAATTTATCATGGAAAATTCTCCCTCATCATCGGCTCAAAGAGTGGAAATCAGAAACGCAGAGCAACAACGAGATATGGCAATTGAGAACTGTCTAGGCCAGGCACTCATGTATTTCAAATTGGGAAACAAAAACCTGGGACAATTTTTCATGGAAAGATCTTTGGAAAAAGCCAGAAACCAAAATATCGAGATCCCGCTCTCCACGATCAGTGCAGTCATGGATGGAAAAGCACCAGAGGTCGCCATAGTCAAATCTAACACGAACAACCCGGAAAGCTACAATCAAGCCAGTGCTTTGCTGGAACAAATGACCTCCAGTTTCAAACAAAATATGCTGGAAATGTCCCAACCAATCAAGAACAAAGTAGAAGAAGTCTTGCAAGAAATGATGGGAAAAATCCAGGAAATCATGGAAAACGAGCCTTCTTCTATCGCCTCAGTAAAATAACAAAAATCGTTTTTGCAGAAAGGAATTGATCATGGGAAAAAAAGTCCAGCCATCCCAATTGCCTTCCGTACAAGTTCCAACTCCCTATCCAAAAGATACGGAGTTTTTACAAACTTTGGAGAGAGCAGATCAGAAGGAAGGCATTCAGTCTTTGATACGACTTCAAAATAGCCTTCTAAGCGGAATATCCTCTTTTTTACCGGAAATTTCCCCCAGTTTTGGCCCGACCCAAACCCAACAGGCAAAAACAGAAGAAAGCATAGCTTCGGAAAAAATACAGGCAAGACAGGAGCATAACAGGCGTTTATCCGAGCGAAAGCGGGTGTTTCATCAACAAAGCGAAGAACTTTCGCACCGTGAATTCCAAGATATACAACTTCCTTCACCACCCTCTTTTCGAGAAGAGTTGCAAAAAATCAAGGAAAAAGCCCAAGGCGTGGAAGGTCAATTTTTCAAAATTCACCAGGCAATCAGGCAGGCAGAAGAAGTATGGAAACAATCTCAGGAAGAAAGGAAATAGCTCATGCAACCCATGAAATTATACATTGATAGAGACCTGGATCATATACCGCAGGAAGTCGATTTAGGATATACCGGGCAAGATGACATCGTTTCTTTAACAAAAGAAGACTTAAGCGGGAAGCATATCTATATTTTGGGTACCACCGGTTCTGGAAAAAGCCGATGTCTCGCCCTGTTTCTTCAACAAATTCTGTCCAAGAAGATGGGACGAGTGATCTTCATTGATCCTTTAGGAGAGGTCTATCATCTTATGCTCCAATGGTATGCCTACCTGGCACGGGAGTACTATATGCAAGGTGAATCTCAATTCCGATGGTTCAACGAGGCTGTTCTCCGCCATACATTGTTCTGGGATCTATCCGATGAGAGGCATTTATTGCGCCACAATCCTTTGAAACCCATGGGAGATGAGCCGCTCTCCAAGGTAATCTCCCGTCTTATTAAATTTTTCGATAACCTTTTTTCCGATGAATCTGGTGCTTCTGGTATGGAGTTACAGCTCCAAAGGCGCGAGAACCTCGTTGCGCTCATATCTGTCTTCAGTGCTACGGATACACATTTGGAGCAGGCTCCATATTTCATTTACAACCAGAGCTTTCGGGAAAATCTTTTACAGCAGGCGGAACAGAAAAGCAATTTACCCCAAGTACAAAGGGCAGTGAACTATTTCCGATTTCTTGACGATGGATTCCAACGGAAATGGGCAGAAAAAGTGATCTCCATGGAGACAGGTATCTCTCCGTTTTTTGAATCCGAGATTTTACGGAAATTTCTGCTGACAGCCCAGAACAATGTGGATTTTTCTGATATTCTGGCAAGCAAAACTTTGTTCATCAAGGCTCCGGCTCATGACTTGCCGACAAAGAAGATTTTGTTCAACTACCTTTATACCGTATTCTTCGATCTGGCCGACAGGAGAAAGCCAGGAGATACTGTTTATCTTGGTTCAGATGAATCTTCTCTGGTATTCAACGCTACGTATGCCGATACGATCACCCGCATTCGCAACAAAAACGTCCTCCTGATTTCTGCTCATCAGGCGAAAAAGCAGCTCTTGACCAACGAAGGCATCCGTATTGCCGAAACAATCGCATCTCAGTCGAATATCAAAATGTACTTTCGAAATGACTATGACGAAGCAGAGAAAAACGTGGATGATATTTTCACTCTCACAGGCAAGTTCCCTAAACTGATCGAAGTAACCACGACTGTAACCAGGAATAGCTCGGAATCCTCTGGATCGAGCCTGGGCGAAAACACCACTTCAGGAAAAAGCACGGGAATTGGGCAAAGTATCCAGGAGGGAGTGACGGAAACCAGCCAAAGGAGCTATTCCGTGAGCGAAAGCATGGGAATCACCAAGAGCATTCAACAGCAATGGGGTGAGGCAGAAGGCATGAACGACACAAAAACCTGGAATATCCAGGATGCTTTCAGCTACAGTGAATCCGTTGGACATGGTTTGACACAACTGCGCGGGCAAGGCGTTACCTTTACCTTCGGGCAAGGTCGTTCCCTGATGCACATTGATACCAAGAGCGGGGCAGTAACAATCGCTGAAAGCGAAGGCAACACGGAAACGACTTCCGAATCATCTGGATTTTCCGAGGGTACAGGCGCATCGGAATCTTTTTCCAAAGCCACCGGACGTGGTACAACGCTCAGTTACCATTCCAGTAATGGCGGACAGGTGATTACCATTACGGAAGGAGGCCCAACCATAACAGGTGGTTCCAGCAGTTCTGGGCCAACAGAAACCCTGAATCGCTATGAAAACCTTTCCCGCACTGGCTCCATGCAGAAAAATCAAAGCCGCAGTACAATGCAAGGTATAGCAAATAGCCTTAACAGAAGCCTGACACATTCCAAGACCGAGGGTCATAGTAGTGGAGAAAGCAAAGGGATTACCCATCAGGAATCCGTATCCCTGGCCAGACAGTTCTCTGAGTCTGCTAATCTGGCCAGGCAATATGCCCATTCTGTCCAGAAAGCCCTCGGCCATAGCGAATCACTCGGAACAAGTTTATCTCATACTCATACTGTTGGCGATTCCGTTTCCCAAAGTATGCAAAGAGCCATCCAACAAGGGGAATCCCTGGCTCTGAGCACTGCCAGGAATTGGGGAGCCAACCTAAACCAAAGCTGGAATGAAGGCATCTCCTATAGCAGGCAACATTCCTATAACCTGACTGCCGGAATATCTCTTTCGATTGCCTGGAAGATCGTTTACTACACTATGGAAGAAGAAAAACGGCTTCTGGCTCAAGATATTCATACTCTTCCTCGTCGTTTTTTCTATCTTGGCATCGGAGGTAGCAACCCGGCTAAAGTTCTCACCGGTAACTGCTTCGATCTACCGACCCGATTCGGGCAGTATGATTTTTTTTCGCTCCTTTACCTGTACTATCATCATCTGCCTGCTGGCCAAAGCATTACCCTGTTCCCTTCTTCTTTTCCTGAAGTTCCAGTGCAGGAAGCCAGAATCTATCCAAGCCTGCCTCCTGATTTCGCCCATTTTTTACCACGTTCCGATTTCAAGGATACCTCGAATGGATGAAATGTCTCTGCAACAACGAGAACAACAGATTCTCGAATACCTCAAAACCGAAGGATATGCTTTAACCAAAAGTATCGTTGCTCAGCTCAAAGCCTTATCTCCACGAGGTACTTCCATTCAGAATGTCCGCAAGCTCCTCCAAAAACTCAAAGAGCAGGCTATGGTAGAGTACCGGGAGCTTCAGGATACCCAGGAACACGTCTATTTTTTGACGGATAAAGCGTTCGCATCTTTTGGGCTTGACGCACACCAGTTGAAGAAAATCCCTTTCCAGCATATCCGTCATTACTGGACGGTGCGAATGCTTGAAAAAATGCTCTCTCGCGATATAGCAGCTACCGAATACCAAATGGAAAGCACCAACGAGTTCCATGATGATGAAAACCGCCTTCTCATCAAATTCCAGGAACGAGGAAATACCATCCAGCTCCGATCCGATGCCGAGATACGCATCACTAAAAATGCAGAAGAACGACTTTGTATGCGCGTGGAAATAGATATGGGAACCGAATCCATCGCTTCGACGCTTCGCTCCAAATGGAACAACTACCACCTGTATTTCCAAAGTGTACAGATCAGCAAAGATTATACAACCCGGCCTCTTTATATGCTTTTTGTCACGCCACAGGCACGGATTGCCAACATCTGCCACAAATTCAAGAAGCACGAAGCTATGCCCTATATTCTCTTTTTGCCTATGGAAAATTTGCAGCCCTTTCTTCTTGATCTTCGCCATCAAGAAGACCTGGACTGCGCAAAGGTGTCCAGCGATCTTAGAAAAGATTTTCGCTCTCAGAAAAAGAAACTCTCGGCCTCTGCTCATATCCAAAAACAGGAAGACTCCTGGCTCATTGAAGATCAGGAAAACGCCGCTTCCTACCTGATCCAAGCCGGGGGCAAACAGCTTTTCGTCTATACCAAAGTCAATCTGTTTGCCGATGCTGTCCTCCTTACTCACGAAGGCCGGCATGTCTCCCTGTTTTCCCTGGCATCCAGCCGGGAAACCCTGCTTTCTTTCCATAGTGCGGTAAAAACTGCTACAAAACACCACCCACGCTACGATATTCAAATCCAAACCATCTTTTCCATGCCAGCCCAAAATCCCTTTTTCCCAATGCTGATTCCTTATGAAAACCGGCATTGCCTGTGGCAACCCCACGGATACCTGAAAATCCGCAAAAAACACGAAAACAACGAACTCCAGGACATTCTCCTGGCTCTGATCTTCTCCGCCCCCAACAGCCCTCTTACCCAAGAAGCCTTCCGCCCCTATGAAAATTTTTTGGCCGAAGAAACCCTTCTTTCCAAAATTACCGCTCTACCGATCTATTATGGCTGCCTGGTGCTTGTCCAAACCCAGTCCCAGATCGAACAAATCCAAAAAATCCTGGAAAACTCGAAGATAAAACCCTGCACCCGTTTTCTCCTAATCCAGGACTGCGTTCCTGATAAAATCTTCGAACAGCCGGTATGGATTACCTTGGAAGGAAAGAGGTTGAGTATGATGGAGAGAAACAGCACGCTTAAAAAAATTTGATAGATAGAGTAAAGCGGCTATGGTATATTAGAAAAACTAAAACGCTAACGTTAGCTAATCTCATACTGGAGGAATATTTTGATACAACCAGAATGCCATATTTGGGGTAAGGATTTTCATCCATCTTGTCTTGGCACCATTAATAACATACAGATGCACCTTGTTAATGAACCAGGAGAAATCGGCAGTCTTGGCAAATACAAAGACAAACCATTGCCATACGGGGCTTGTTGTGTCTGCACTCCTGATTCCATACCTATTCCTCGTAGAATTACATGGATGGCTGATTTTATAAAAGCAAACAAGAAAAAATTTATGGACGCAGGGGCGACAGATATTACATTCTGGATTTATTGGTATGGTACTCAAAGTAATATGGAATTTACCCCAACAGAACTTAGTAAAATCGCTGAATTAAATATACCACTTTGTATTGATTACATTCAGAAAAATGAAGGAGATTAGAACGCACTTTCAAGATATTTCCTTTGTACTCTCCTGTTATCTTTCAAATCACATAAAACCCGGCCCAGTAGTAAGGATGCTCGTAAATTTTGCTTTGGGGAGATTGAATCAGTTTAGCCAGAAAATTTTTCCATTTTTCCTGGGCATTTTCATCCAAAGTAGCATTGTTTTTCTCTCTCAAAATATGGGCTATCCCGAATAGCATTTGCTCATGAGTACTGGTTGCTTTAACTTTATCCGGTTCAAGATGAGGGGATAGAATCGTTTCCAGATATTTTTGAACATCGAAGGCTTGCAATTCACGTAGCCAGTTTTGTGCCTTTTGTAGCGATGCGGATGGATTTTGAGTCGAAAGGTATTCTCGAAGAAAACGGCCCATCAGTAAGCTGGTAGAAAGTTCGTTGACGCTCCATAATGTTCCCAACACGTGTCCGGCACCGGCATACAAAAAAGAACTGGCCAGGCTCAAATATTCAGAGGTTTTGCCTGGGATAGCCATTCCCGTTTCACATGCGGACAGAATAACCAGAACCGCCTTTTCTACGGAACATTCAAGCAGTATTTGCAAAAGAGATAGCTTCCCATCATGAAGCAAAAGGCCAGATTGAAGTATATCTCCGGCAAAAAGAGCGTGGCAGGAAAAATAGATGAACATTGCCTCTCTGGTTTTCTCCAATACGTCTTCGGTTTTAGCATGCTTTCCTCGAAGGATTTCAATGTCATAGCCATGATCTGTGAATAATTTTTCTGCGATTTCCATCTCGTGGTATAGGGAATTCTCTATTTCCGCAGTCGGGTCGGTAGCTATCCCGACCATTTTTCCTATGGGATTTTCCTGCATGATTCGGTTACGTTTCTGAATGTCCAGGAAAGCTTTAGCACTGGGGGAATATGTGACTGCATAGGCATCACAAACCAGAGTGCCCTGGAAAGTAAGTAAATGCAAAGGAAGCATCTGTAAATTTTGATGGGGGACGAGAATGATTTTTTGGATGTTCTTCCAGGTATCACTCGAAAGCCTGTTCAGGAAGGGATACAAAAAGGCACTCAGCTTTTGCAAAGTAGTAGTAATATTTTCTTCCCAACATCTGCGATAGTAGGCTTCCAAAAGCACCAGCGTAGAAGAAAGCAACTCTCCGGAATGCAAAAATTTTTCTAAATTTTCCCAATGCTCGTGTTGCAGTTGGATTTTATCCAACCAGTTTTGAAGGCTGCGTAATCGAGAAGAAATTTGCTTGAATTCTTCCTTGTACGCCATCTTTACATTCGGAATAGCCTCGGCTTTGATTTTATCTTTTAAGGAATTGCATTGCTCCCATAATGTACGGTACTGCTGGTATTGAGCGATCATTTCTCTTAGATATTTCTCGACAAACGTATTTTTTTTCTCTTGGGTGAAAAAGGCTCTCAAACTACGGTAATCTTGATGGATTTTCGTTTTCTGATATAGACGATCCCATTTTGTAGCGATTTCTGTCAAAACAGCCTCCGTGAATTCTGGGATTTTTAGCACCTGAAACTCGCTGTGGCTTATCATAAATATAATCATGGAAGCCGGGCTTACAAAAAATTCGATCCAAAGGGAGTCTTCCTGTATCATCGCCTGAAATTCCGTGAGGCTTGTGTCTTGCGGGAAAAAAACGTTACTGAACTCGGGGGCGTAGGGTTGGATTGAACGGATTACCTCTTTCCATTGGCTTTCCCAAAAATCAAGATTTTGAGGATTTTCCGTAGATTGGCCTGTCATATAAAGTTGTTTTCTGGCTTGCGCTTCGAACTTCGCCTGGCGGACGCCTTTGTATTTTTCTCGAAGTTCCTTTGGCACATTGGGTGAAGGTTCGATATTTCGGGCAGCGATTCCAGTGGTCAAAAAATGGGTTCTGGCTTTTTCCGACCAATGCCAGGCTTCCATATCCTTATAAAGGCGCAGACAGCACTCCACCATTGCCTGGTACATATCCATTTCGCTTTCCATGAAGATTTCTGGCAAAGGACCGAGAGCTGAAATATCCCGCAAACCTTCCAATAATTCGAGGCTCTGTTGGAAATATTCGTGGGCAAGAAGAAATTGGTCTCCCTCGTAATGGAAAATTCCCAGACTCACCAGTGTAATCCTTTCTCCATCCTTATTTCCAATGGACTGATGGATATTTCTGGCTTGCTGGTACATTTGCAAAGCCAAACCCCGATTCCCTTGAAGCCGGTAAATATGGGCCAGGTTACATATCTGGCTCGCTTCTCCCCTTTGGTCACGGATTTGCCTGGAAATTTCCAGAGATTGACGGTACATCTGCGCCGCTTGTTCGATTTTATTTTGAGAGCGATAGGCATTGCCCAGATTGCCTAGCCAACAAATACGATGCTGTTTCATCCCTATTTCGTCTGCGATTTTTTCGGCATTTTTATAGCATTCGATAGCATCCTCTAATTTGTTTTCTCTGTAGTAAGCATTGCCCATATTTCCCAAGACCGACTGTTGAGAAACTTTATCCTCTGATTTTTGTGCTATGGCAAATGCCCGTCGGTAGTACTCGAACGCTAAAGCGACATAACCAAGATGGAGATAGGCACTGCCTATATTCACCAGAAACATCCCTTCTTTTCGGCGTTCTCCGGTCTTCTCCACAATAGCAAGAGCCTGCTCGTATTTTTGGATTGCCTTTTGCAAAGACCCTATATCTCGATAAACATTCCCCATATTTCCATGCCAATTGCTTTCCGATAAGGGATCTTGAGCATCCCTGGCAATCTGGATCGCTCGCTCGTAAAGCTCTAAAGCCTCTGTCTCTTCCCCTTGTTGTTGCCTTATCACCGCCGAATTTCCTAGCCAGTTCCCCTGATTGCGTAAATCTTGTGTTTTTTCTGCGATGGCAAATGCTTCTCGATAGAGGGACAACGCATCTTCCCATCTACATATATCTCGATAAACATTTCCCATATTCCCTTTGCAATTGCCTATCTGTACAATATCTTCCATTTGCTCGGCTATTTCCAAAGCTTTCCCATAAGATTTCAAGGACTGCTCCCAATCACTTGCATCACGATATGCACTTCCCATTTTCTGTAAATAATTGGCTCTTAAAGCAAGATTTCCTATTGCAAAAGCCAATTTTTCGGCCTTCCCGTAGTATTCCAAAGCCTGCGAAATTTCTGATTTATGGAGAAATATATCGCCTAAATTTCCCCAGGCCATGATGCGGTGCTGATCGTCTCCGAGATTTTCTGCGATTTCAAGAGCTTTTTGGGAATATTCGAAAGCTATTTTTACCTGCCCTAAAGACAAAGAGGCAATTCCCAGATTCACTAAAAGAGGTGCCTTGTTGTAGCTCAGGCTACATTTTTCTCCCATCGCTAAAGATTCCAGATAACACTCCACAGCCTTTTGCGACCGACCGCAACGATAATAGGCCGTACCCAAAATGCCCAAAACTTCACTTTGGGCCGGTTCATAACAAAGCCAGGAAAAAACAGCCAGAGAATTTCGCAGAGGTTGGATTGCATCTTCTGCCAATGCTCGATTGAGTAAATTCACTCCGCATAGCAATAAAATTTGGCCCACGTTTCCCAACATAGGGGCTTCGTTTTTTTTCCATCCATTCGACCGAATTTTGGCTTGCTCTTCTAAAACACAGAACGCCCTTTGGCTATACTTGACAGCATCGTAGGGTTTGTCGGTTTCCAGATGGATTGCCACTAATTCCTGCAAAGCAAAGATCAACTGCCACGTCTTCTCATGAGCTTCAAAATACACAAGGCATTCGTCCAGGCATTCCACAGCCAAAGCCAGACGAGAAAGGCCACGGGCAATTGTAGCGATCCGAAAAGAACTGCAAGCTACTTCATATTCCTGCCTTAAATTCGCTTGCCAGGCTTTATTCAAAAGGGATAAAGCCAAGAGATATTCGGTAGGTTCAGACTCTGCGGTCTTGTTATAGATATTCTTGCTCTCGGATTTCTGGATTTCCTGGCTTACCATACCTCTTTGGACAAAATCTCCGACATATTCCAGGGCATCCTCAAAACTTTTTTTTCCACTCGTAACTTGCCTGGCCAATCCTTCTAACCAATACTCTTTCGTCATGATCTCTCTCTTACAAAATCCCAGCTTTGACCCTGGTGTTTCAATCGAATCGAAGCATCTGCCAATATGCCAGCGAAAATCTTTGATGAACAAGAAATGACCTTTTGCATAACCATTTGTCGAATCCTACCTATTTCCTGATTTTCCAGATATACAACGGCATTCTCCCATTCTCTGCCAGGTCGATTTTCTGAAAGCAGAAAAAGATGAAACACGCCCTGACTGAGCTTCATTTGTAATCGTATTCTGCTATCCTGTCGGCATTTCAATTCTATTACGTCTTCCTGCAAACTCGCTAATTTTACAGCACCTTCGTAGATTGGTTCCTGCTCGACCGCAGAGATATGAAATTCCAAAGAATTGCTTTGTTCCTGCCGATGTACTTCGGCGATATGCTCGCTGATCTTTATATCGCAAGAAAATTCGAGAAAATCATCTATTGCTGCAATTCCAATCGCTTTCCCTTCATAAAAAAGAGCGATGTGGTTGACCTGCTTCCTTATCTCATCGGGCATCTCCAACAAATTTAGCTCGATCTTGTCTGTGTAAAATTCTATATCCACTGGAAAGCGAGCTTCTTTAACAGCGAGTTCTAGCGTTTTCCTGGAAAATAAAGATAAAGTTTTCGATTCTTGTGCTTTTTTCTTTAATTCTGAATCTCCGTAAAAAAGATAGCGAAAGACCGAATCGCCTTGATAACGGATCTGAAACTCAATATCTCTGCTCTCTATCATGATACTATCTCCCAAATATTTGCGAGCATTGATAAAAATTTCATAACCAGATGGTAATATCTCCATTTTGGGCATCATTACCAGGTACTTGCCTTCATCTTCAAGGCTTATATGCGCCTTTCCCATAGCAAACGGCAGATCAATCCATTTCACCAGGGATAGCTTTTTTTCATCCGATATGATTTCCCAATCCGACCAAGAAATTGGTAAGGAATAACGGTTTTTTCCCTCGCCTCCAATTATCAGCATAAACTCTTCTAACGGAATCTCATGAAGCGAAATGCGAAGGGAATATTCCCCCCAAGAAAGGTATGGCAACTCTACTCTGGATTGTATAACCTGAATTCTTTTAGAATCTTCCGAATTCCGGCGTATTTCTACCCAAAGATTCTGGGAACCATGATATTCATTGACAAATACCAGAATCACGCGGCAACCCTCTTGTAAAATCTCAAAATGGATTTCGATATTCTCCCCAAGGGGATACACCTCTTTCTCTGGCTCGACTTTTTCTAAAAATTCCTGTCTGCTCCAATTTCGGAAAACCCATCGGCCATTTCCAGGGAAATATCCTACTGACTCAGCGGGCAAGGCCACCGTGTTCAGCTTCGAAGCAATTTTGGCAAATCCTTCTTTGGCCTGATTACTCCGCGCTGCATCCTTCAAACAAACGGCAAAATTTTTCTGCACCTCTATCCAAGCCGTCATTGCTAAAAAACATTCCTCGCATCTTTCGGCATGTTCTTCCAAGCGTTTTTTTATCTCTTGGTCTTCATTGTAAAATTCTAAAAATTCGTCGAAATTATCACAACTGATTTCTTTCGGAACCATAGAACCATCCTTATTATTCAATCCTCATTCAATTCTTCATAAGCCCGTCGTAAAGCCAGTCTGGCTTCATACAGTGCTTGCCGTACTGCTTCGATACTCGGAAACCCAAAACATTCCAGGATTTCAGCATTACTCCATTCTTTTATATACTTTGCCAACAGAAGTTCCCTTTTGCTCTTAGAAATGTGCATTAACATCATTTCCAGCATTTCTTGCTCTTCGATAAAAGCCACATGATTTACTTCCAGAGATAGAAGCGAATCGGATTCTTGCAACACGAAAAATTTAAGTCTCTTTTCTCTACGAAAGATATCCCTGGCTTCATTTATGGCAATTCGAAATAAAAGCCTGCGCAATTCTTCCTCTTGATTGATATTCTGTAAATTTATTGTAGAAATTTTATGATTCAATAAATTCAATATCCCATCCTGAACAAAATCTTCTTCCTCTAAACTGAAAAAGTGAAATTTACTGGCAATCGCCGCATATAGTTCCTTAGCATAGAAATAAATGCCAGCAGCAAGTTCCTGGGTTGGGTATTTTTGGTATCTTTGAAAAACTAAAACAATATCATCCTTCATTTCCTACAAGCCTTTTTCTGATTTTTATGAGCATTTCAGGACAATGAGTTCTACAAAAAGCCTCCCCATCATACATTCCAAAGGTTTGATATTCCAACAAAATTTTTTCAAGGAAAACTGTTATGTTTGGCGATCTCATTCGTTATCCCAGAGAAGAAAAAAAATTTTTGGTTTGCCGATGTATCTTTACCACATTATCGCCTCAAAATTTTTAAGGAGAATGAGATGGTATCTTTCGGATATGAGCCTTCCACCTGCCCATCAGGTGGAGATCCTTCGGAAGAAATATATTTACTCTTGCTAAAATCGTTTTTAGAAATTTTGCCGGAAATCTCAACAGCCTGGAAGCCAAGCAGATATTCTGAAAACTGGAAAAAACTTTTGAATCAACTACTGCTTTTTCGTGAGAAGGAGATATTCAAGTTTCTTCGGAATGAAGACCAGCTTGAAGCAATTTCCGTACTTTTCTTGGAAATTCAGGATATATCTAAGCTCGTAATCACTGCGATGTCTGAAACTCTTCACCGGCATCAAGAAGAATTTTGTGAAAACTTTCAGGATCACCTTCTGGTCTTCACCGAACGAAAACGACGTGATTTAGCATGGATGGCAAAGAAGGAAAAGAAGGCAAAGGAATACAGACAAAAAGTATATTTTGAGAAAAAGGTTCGCTTCGAAAAGGCTCCCGATGAACTTTTCGAAGAACAAGAAAACATGGATTATTTAGATGATCTGTTCCAACACTTTATGGAAGAACTTTTAGAACGATTGGTTAGAGAAGAATAGCTATTAGAAAGGAAAAATATGAGAGAAGATATTTACTGTTCTCTTCTCCTCTGCTTATTGGAGAGAAGATTCCCGATTGGTAAAAACATGAAACAAGCGATTGGGCATGGAAAAAAGTATCAAAAAGAATTAGCAAAGGGCTGTCCCAAAAAAGGATGCCCGATGCGCCATACATGCTGGAATAGATGCCAGGTACCCAAAATACAAGTTTACCGATATTGGAAAGAACTCCAAAACATATTGCGTGATTATTTGAAGAATTTCTGAAATAAATTTCGATACAACAGGGAAGCTACCAATTTCCCTGTTATAAGAAAGGAAAACAATGAAAAATCCTATTATCTCGCCCTTTGTTGAAGAACTAAAGCACCAGAGTTCTCTCATGGAGCAACAAAACTTGCTTTTGAAAAAACTCGTAGCCCACCTCACTTCCTCTAACAAGGACGCCTTAGATACATATTTGAGCGTCGGCCAGGCTGCAAAAATCTTGAAATGCAGCAGAAGCAACGTCCGAAAGCTAATACTGCAAAAGAAACTCGAAGCCTTCAAACTCAACAACCATAGTCAATCCAGGTATCTTATTCCTCGTGAATCCATCGAACAGTTTCTCAAAAAGAAGCAATTTGTAGTTTAGCCCTATTCTCAATAAACATTCCGTAATTGGAAGGATAGATGTTACTTTGACAATGTTAAATTATGATTGTTGATTACCAAATAGTTACGAAAAATTTATGATTTAATAGTTTGAATTGAAAATCCGAATTTGATAAAAAAGTATCTCCCTCAATCAATCAAATAAAAATACAGAAGGAGATACGAATTGACTTTAGCGGTTACCACAAACAATAGTGTATTGAATGCGGAACGTTGGGGATTGAATATGGAAGCGATAGAAGATTTAGCTGATCGCTTGCAACGTATATGGATACGGTTTCATCCCTTGTTCAGAGGCAAAAGAGGCCGAGATACAAGCGAATATGGTTTTGCCTACTTACGAGGTTTGCTGACTATGGACTGCAAACGCAATTATGCACAGATCGCCAGTCGTGTTATAAGTATAAACGATGACGGGCAGAATTTGCAACAATTTATGTCCGATGCTCCTTGGGAAGCAAAGGCTGTGTTTGTGCAGATACAAAAAGAAATACAGGGATATCCTCAGATGCATGGAGGAACGCTTACCGTGGACGAAAGCGGAGATCGGCGATTTGGAAAAAATAGTGCAGGAGCCAGCAGACAATATCTAGGAAATCTAGTCAAAGTAGACCTAGGGCAAGTCGGTGTTATGCTGGGTTACTACCAGGCGGGAGCCTGGGTAATGGTTGATGGAGATCTCTACATTCCCAATATCTGGTTTGATGAAGAACATACTGAATTGAGAGAAGATTGGCATATCCCAAACGACCGAAAGTTTCAGACCAAACCTCAGATTGCCCTAGAAATGATCAAAGAAGCCAAAGCTAACCATTTACCTTTCAAAATCGTAGCTTCCGACTGTATATATGGTTGCGACACAGAGTTCCGCGTAGGTCTCAATGATGAGAATCTTCTTTACATAGCAGACATCCACTCAACTACGCCGATATATCTGAATATGCCTGTAGTTGGGATACCGCAAACTATCGAAGGCAGGCGAGGACGGCCTTGTTCCAAATATCAAGTATTGAGTGATGATAAGTTTGTAGAACCACGCTCTCTGATAGGAGAGATCCAATTGCAGCCAGTCATCACCCGTTATACTGAACGAGGGTTGCTTATCGTGAAATGCGCCACTCGTCGTGTATGGACAGTGACTGAGGAAGGCAAAATTCTGGAAGAATGGCTGTTCATAAAACAAGAGCCTAATGGTGAATTCAGATTTTCTCTAAGTAATTTTCCTATCACAACTTCTTTGGAAGAGATGGCCTGTTGCCGTGGTGAGAGATACTTCGTAGAACGGACATTCGAAGATGCAAAATCAGAGCTGGGTTGGGATGAACTGCAAGCTCGTAAATATCGTTCTTGGATGCATCATGCTGCTCTGGTTTCCCTGGCTCTGTGGTTTGCTTCTGAAATCAAGCTTGACTGGGCCCTTCAGTATCCAAGAGATCCACAATTGGCTAGCGACTTAGAACTTACAGTTCTCCCTGGTCTCTCCATCGCTAACATTAGAGAATTGCTCAAAGTGGTACTGCCTTTGCCAAGATTATCTATTGAACAAGCTGTGCAAATTGTCGTAAAACATTTGGTAGGCCGTTCTCGTTCTACAAGTTGCAGACGTAGACAAGAAAGACGCCGTTACCAACTTCCTGCTCCGTAAGTTTAAGTTTACTCTGTCGTTGATGGTTCCGATCCGATAGTTCGTAATCATGGATTAATTTGGTAGAAGATGATCTTTTTTTAGCGACTAAAATGTGTCACTGTTCAAAAAAAATAAATACAAAAAATTTAGGTAACCCTTGTAGTACAAGGACACGAATTTAACATTGTCAAATTACCTGTTGGCTTTAATTGTAAATACTCAGAGTATAGTAAAATTTATTTCAATTGCAATTGATTTTAAATTGCCATAAAATCAGTAATTATAAAAAATTATCAGATAACATCTTATCTGTAAATAATTGCCTTTTACATGCGAAAAAGCACAGTCAATTTAAAAAAATGCGAAGGAGAATAGTGTGTCTTTAAAAGTAACAACGTGGAATTTAGAACATGCAAACCGATTGATTTCAGACAGCCCTTCTCTACATATTTTAGATAGGAGAAGACGGATTCAAAGAATGATTAAAGATATTAGCCCCGACATACTTTGTATCCAGGAAGGGCCACAAGGAGAAAAAAATATTCAAAATTTTTGTAGCCAAGTATTGGAAAATTACCTAATTCCAGTTTTCTTAAAACAAGAGCAGGATAATTTAGGCGACAAGGATATTGAATACAAGATCAAGGGAAATCAGTGGATTTGTTTTCTGGTATGTCCGGAATTGGCACATAGATGTACTCTACAATCTCCCAACATTTGGCAGTCTTTAACTCAAAGTAAAACTTGGCAAGTCAATTACTGGGGAGAACTCAAAAGCGATCAACACTACCATTATAGGCATCCTCAGGTATTACTCTACAATATGCAAAATGAAGATAACCTTGAACTCATAGGCGTTCATCTAAAATCCAAAATTAATCTACTGAAAATTACGAGGGATGGAGATAACAATTTAACAGGTAAATATCTAACCGATTCGTTGAGTGCTAGAATAAAATTGGCGACCGAAGCCAACGACATTCGAAAATACATTGCAGCGAGATTCGTCCAATCTGCCCATCCTAAAATTTTGCTAATGGGAGATTGTAACGATGGGCCTGGGCATGATTACTTTGAAGAACGATATCTTTTCTTCGATTTGATCGGTAATCTTCAAGGAGACGTGATGCTGTCCGAACGATTCTTCAACCATGCCCTATTTGATTTTCCTAGTCATTTGAGGTGGACGGCCAAATACAAAGACGAACTCTTGGGCTTGTCTGCCTCTGCCAATCCACTCTTACTCGATCATATTCTCATTAGCCAAACCCTTTGCCGTGGTAATGCGCCTCTGGTTGTAAATGAAAATGCAGGAAAAGTAGAACACGAAGCGTATGAACGAGCTAATAGCGGAGCTAACAGCAAAACAGTGGCAAGCGATCATCGCCCTGTTTCATGCATCCTCCATGATAAGAGATGAACCGTCCCACTATTTTCCAGCCTTAAATTCGCATATCCCCATCGCCAATGAGCGTTGGGGTATCTTTCTTCTAACCGATTTCATTCATCAAAGTAGAATGCACTTCCTTATCCTGGATTCCCAGGTACCTCATTGTCACAGCAGGGGAAGAATGATTGAATCGCTTGCAAAGAATTTCAAAGCCTACCCCATGTTCCACCCTTTGTATGTAGCCCCACGTTTTCCGAAGGCTATGCGCTCCGAAGTTTCCCGATAGATTGATTTCCCTAGTCCACTTTTTTACCAGACTGTTGACCGTTTGGATCGTAATAGGCTTTTTCTCAGACTTCCGACTACAAAACAAAGGATCGTCATCATCCACCTGGTACTGGTCGAGATACCCTCTGAGATGCTTGTACACGGTTTTGTTCACAGCCAGAATATTTGTCTTACCGGTCTTACTCTCCCTGATAGAAATCATCTGCCCCGGCTTCAGATTTTTTACATCTCTGACCTTCAACCGAAGAAGATCACCACACCTTAAACCATTGTTCACCCCCATGACAAAAAGCAACCGATCCCTCGGACTCTTTTCGAGCAAAGCAATAATAGCTTTAATATCTTTGACCGTTCGTATGGGATCAACGGTTATAGTGCAACCTTTTTTGGGATGGTTAGGATTTGACATTTTCACTCCTCTTTTTCAATCGCCTTAATATTAACTAATATGTAATAAAATATACTATAGTTAAGATTAAAATACAAACTAAAAAGGAATGCTAAAAAAAAATTATGGAAAAGCCTTTTGGGAAAAGGGATTGGGAGGGAAAAGGCAATACTAACTTTTGATCTAAAGTTAGTATTGGGGATAAAGCAAAAATACTATGTACTCACCATGACCGTGGGCAGGTTTAGCCATCTGTTTTTCCTTGATTGTTTTGGTTTCTCCTGTATAATGTTAGACAAATTTTTGAAACCGTATGCTAACGTTTTATTGGGATAAATATAGAACTCTTTGGAAGAAGGATGAGATATGAATGAATCCAATCGCATCGAATACAAAAGAGAATTAACTGATTCTCTGGAAAAGGAAGTAGTGGCTTTTTTGAATTACCGCGAAGGAGGATTCATTTATCTTGGGATTGATAAGACCGGCCAGTCGGTTGGTATAGATGACCCTGATTCTATTCAGTTGAAAATAAAAGACCGATTGAAAAACAACATCCAGCCGTCTTGCTTAGGGCTTTTTGATGTGATTCATGAAAAAGAAAGAGAGAAAGACATCATAAAAATCGCCGTGGCGAGTGGACCAGAAAAACCTTATTACTTAAAAAAGCATGGTATGTCAGAAAAGGGTTGCTATATCCGAATAGGGAGTGCTTCAGAACCTATGCCTGTTCGGATGATCGAAGATATGTTTGCATCACGGATACGAAATTCGATCGGCAAAATTAGATCACCCCGCCAGGATTTGACTTTTGAACAATTAAAAATATACTACAATGAAATCGGTTTTGGATTGGGAGAAAAATTTGCAGTTAACCTGGAGTTGATAACCGAATCTGGCGATTACAATTACGCTGCTTATCTTCTAGCGGATCATAACGGCAATTCTATAAAAGTGGCAAAATATAAAGGACTGGACAGAGTGGATTTAATAGAAAGCAATGAATACGGTTATTGCTCTTTGATCAAAGCAACAAAACTGGTTCTCGATAAATTAGATATTGAAAATCCTACAGCAACCCAAATTACTTCCAGAAAACGAATTGAACGACGATTGCTGGACCCAGTAGCCATTCGAGAAGCAGTCATAAATGCAATCGTACATAATGATTACTCGAATGAAGCCCCACCAAAATTCGAACTTTTTTTAGATAGACTGGAAATTATCTCTGCCGGCGGACTTCCCCAGGGTCTTGGAAGAGAAGAATTTTTCGATGGATATTCCATTCCTAGAAATAAAGAAATCATGCGAATATTCAAGGATTTGCAAATGGTAGAATACCTGGGTTCCGGTTTACCACGCATCCTCAAATCCTATTCTAAAGACTGTTTTGTCTTTTCGCCTAATTTTCTCAAAGTGGTTTTTCCTTTTGATAAAGATGTACTCCAACAACTATCTTTGGAAGGTTCGGGAAAAAGTTCGGGAAAAAGTTCGGGAAAAAGTTCGGGAAAAACTATAGATCATACAGGAGCGCAGATACTCCAAAAACTGTCTGAAAATCAGGAAATCACTATTCCCAGACTAGCAGAGCAACTCAATATATCTACCAGAGCTATCGAAAAGCAAATCGCCAAACTTAAAAAATCAGGCTATATTGTTCGCGTTGGCAGTCGCAAGGGAGGGCATTGGCAGGTGCTGAGGGAAGAAACAGATAGCAATGTTCGGGTTAATCGCTATGATAAGCTGAACAGTAAATAAATAAAGAAAGGATTGGATATTTTGGAAAATAATATTTTTTATAAAAGGACAAAAATTTCTTTATTCTTACAAAAAATTGTATCAAAATTTATAAATAAAAAGTTCCGGTTAGCCGATAAAAAAGATATATCAGATATTTTAAAGTTATATCATATTTGTAATAAAGATCTTGTATTATCTTATCCTAAAAAAGAAGAAGAAATAGCAAATATTTTAAATCAATTTTTTATTTCAGTTAATAAAAAAACATTTTTTGATTTTCCTAAAATTATTGGCCTAATTGAATTTAGAACATTACAAAATGGCGGATTAACGCAAGAAAAAATTAGAGAATTCACAAGTAATCCAGGTATAATAGAAATTGATGCTAGAATTAAAAAATTATATAATGAAGAGATAAATAAACTTGTTTATTTTAAGCGAGTTCTCACCCATCCTGATTACCGTAAAAAGAGAGTTTCTAGTAGGTTGAAAATAGCATTAGGAGTACTGCTTTGGTCACAGGGATATAGGTATGTAACAGGTATTATTAGAATATATCCAAAGCCAAATAATACTTCATTAAAAGTACATTTACAAAAGGATGAATCTCGATTAGTTGGCACAATTCATCAAACAGGTGAAGATGGGCAAGATTATATTTTTGGGATTTTTCATTACGACTTAAGGAAACAGCTTTTTTCAAAAATTATAAATGGTATATAGATTGGAAACCATTATCAAAAGTGATACCATTTCTTCATAGAAACACATAAATGATATCTAACACTAAATTATATATACTAAGAATTCATGGAGGCAACAAATTATGATGGAGATAACAAATGGGCTATAAAAAAAATTTTTTAAAGCAAGTGATAGCAAGAATAGATTTTTTGAATCCATTTGAGGTGTTAACAGAGCAAAATATAGTTGGGGTAGTAACAGAGATAAAAAAACGATTTCCCATAACAGAGAAATCAACAAGATTTGAGCAGACATTAGAATTTAAATTTTCTCCCAAAGAAGATGCAAATTATAAAACCCAAAGAAATGAATTTCCTGAATGGATTTTTCATGGAATTGATAGAGAAAAAACAGTAAAAATAAATCAAAGATGCTGGCAGGTTGTCTTGACCAAGTTTAAATCAAAAGCAGATTTCCAAGATGATTTAATGTTACCATTAAGCCATGTTATAAAATTAATGCCAAATCATTTAGTAGGAAGGACCGGTGTTAGATTTATTAATATCTTCGATTTCGAAATCGAAAAATTTGAAGAAATAAATCAATACTTTTCAGATGGTATTTCAAAACATATTGAAAGGATCGCAGATTTAGAAAAATGTACAAGGTCATTTCTTGTAAATGAATTTATGTTTGATGATATAAAAATGAGAGTACAATCTGGCCTATTTAACCCTGACTATCCAGCCATTATTAAAAAAAGATATTTTTTAATTGATCTTGATGCTTATATTGATTTTCCTCATACTATTAATGATATTAATGGATACTTTGAGACATTTTATAAGACAATAAACAAAACCTTTGAAGATTGCATTACTGATAAACTAAGGAGCATGGTATTAAATGGATGAATCCAATAACAATAAGTCACATTTACCAATTGAAACTATAGATTATTCTATGCTCTTATCTTCTGATTTATCAGGTGAGACTACAGATTATTCAAAGTGCTTGCATGAAAATCAAACAGTAGCTGATGATTTATCAGGTGAGCCTCCAGATTATTCAAAGTGCTTGCTTGAAAATCAACCAGCAGCTGATGATTTATCAGGTGAGCCTCCAGATTATCAAAAAATTTTGGATAAAGAGATAAGCAGTCAAAGCCAACCCAATTTATCATTCGATTTTACATCGAAGGTAAAAAGGAAAATCATCAAAGGAAGAATTGATGGCAACCAAGTATGAATGGGAAAAATATAATGATAATAGAATTCATCAGGGGGATATATTTAAAAATATGCCCTTTTATGAAAGTTATTCAGAGATACAAGGAGAATTCAGTTTATCTGTGATTGAGTTTCCATTAGCTATTATTTTAACGCAAGAATGTGATTTAAAGCAAAATTTTATTGAAAGAATAGAAAATAAAAAGCAAGATAAGTATTTAGTATCTTTACTCTGTGCTCCTTTGTATAATGCACAGCATTTATTCTCAGGGGAAAATCTTTCAGAATTAAATGTTACTACTGAAAAAAAAAATAGTGAACAAAAAAATTATATTAAAAGTAACAGAGATGCAAGATATCATTACATTGAACTGGCTGAAGAAACAGAAATTCCTCCTATTATTATTGATTTTAAACATTATTTTTCAATTTCTTTATATTATTTAGAAAGTAAATTTGAAAATCGTATATGTTCAATTAGCCCAATATTTAGAGAATCAATCTCACAAAGATTTTCACATTATTTATCCAGAATTGGATTGCCAGAAAAGTAAGAAAAATGAGAATTATAAAAGTCCAGTCGATAACGCTGGGCTTTTACTTCTTTTTTCTAAATCCCATCATTTTCTTTTCTTCATCTTCATGACTGATGCCTATTTTAGGCATGAATGATTCCCATCACAAAATCGTGAATTTCCTTGTTGATGCTCCCCTGAATTTTCGCTCTATCTGCCAGCCTCCTGCGAATATAAGATTCGGAGGCTGGAAAATGAAAATGTTGGTAGAGCAATTTCAAAAGATATTTGCCACTAATCCTGGTATAGGCCATTTCCAATTTTTCCAGGAGGCATTCCAGCTCTTTTTCTTTTTGAATCAGACGATCTTGTAGAGTAGCCTCCGGAGTACCCATTTTTTCAGATAGTTGCTGAAGTAAAAAATCCCTTTTTTCTGCTGGAAAGCCAGGAGTCAAGTAAGCCTCTTTGCCCTTTTTTTCTTCCCAAATTAGCCAGTTAGAGGCAACGATTGGTATGAGCCGCCGGCATAACTCCAATAGGTCTTTTTCCAACTCTGCTAGGCTGGAAGTAAATTTTTTTGCTAATGCTATGCGCAGTTCCTCATAGACGGTGTTTGAGAAAAGCAGGTAGTTCTCCAGACAGAATAATGATAATACCAGTATCCCGTTATGCACACCTACTTCTGATTCTTCTTTGAAATCACGATCTATAATTCCATAAGCTTGTTTGACAAATTTTTTGATGGAGTGGCAATACCGAATAACGTTGTCGTTTCCTCCACAGTCATAGAACATGACTCTATCTAAAAACTCTGCATACCAAATCCCTTCCATGACTTCCGTATCGGTTGGGCCTTCTAGGAGAATTAGCTTGCGATTTCCCAATTTGAAAAGAATCTCGGTGACTTCGGCTTCTTTGAGAGGTTTTATCACTTGCTTCATCTTTGGATTCCTGTAAAAATAAGTGTATTTTGTGTACCAAATAGTTTCAAAAATGTATCTGAATGAGATGATACAATGATTTGAAGCTGATATTCCTCTTGTAATTTTTGTAATATATGGCCGATTTTATACTCAAAGGCTTCGTGCAGACTGTTTTCAATCTCATCAATCATGAGTACGCTACCAGGGATCAGACGTTTCTTTATTTCTAAGAGCAAGGCCATGAGATTCTGTTCTCCAGAACTGAGGTCTTCCAGATAGTGTTTCCCACCTTGTTCAGTAATAATGATAGCCTTTAGCTCTTCTCGTTCCACATGGCTGATTTTCTTGCCGGTAAGAGCATATTTATTCAAAAAATCTTTCACCTCTATAAAAACTTCTGGTTTCGCATAATCAAGCCACACAAGATAGGCATCCAGGGAACCAGGGAATTGCCTACATTCCTGGTAACGAAAGACCCAACGATACATAATGACCTCTTTACTGACTGCATCGCCTCGTACAGGATGAATCATTCGAAAATGGGGAAAATAGAGCAAGGAAGGATGGCCTTCGCATTTTTTAAGATCAACGATACTTTGTTCGCATCGTTGTATAGCGATCATATCTTTTCTCACCGAGTCGGAACTATAATCCAGCTTGCCTCCGAAATACCCCAGATAATGCTCCTGAAGTTCCTGGTCGTGCGGTTTGTGTCCATAAAAAAGAGAAATTTTTTTTTCATCCAGGGCAATATCTACCTGGGCATACTCCTGGCTCGATAAATTTTTATTCAACAAAGTCCCGCCTCCGTTGAAAAGTGATACTACATGGGCAATTGTCTCCAATACCGTGGTTTTCCCGCTACCATTTGCCCCTGCTATAAGAACGAGAGACATGGGGATATTTTCTTCATTCGTAAATTTAATCAGCGTATCTTTAAAAGGGCCTATATTTACCAGCCTTGTGGATAGAAGCCGAAAATGAGAAACCATACTTTTTGCTCCTCTAAGAAGTCTCTTCTTTTTGGCAGATATTCCCTTTTTCTGCCATTTCCGATCCAGGTATCTATTATAACTTTATTCTCTTCTTTATCAATCAATAACTGTTGGAAAAATCAGGCAGTAAAAAATTTTCAAAAAAAATCACTTTTTTGGAGGTTAAAGAGGTTAAAAATAGTGGCGAAAAGAACACAAATATGTTATTCTGATCAGTAAGAGAATTTACGATAAAGCTCTCAGGATACCCATAAATCGGCTGCAAGCATCCATAAATAGGGTGTTTGCAAGAGGCCGGAAAATAAGCGCATCCTACATTCAGGTCCTAGTGGGGTACCCACTCCCCGTACAGGTTCGATCCCTGCTCTCGGCACCATGAATTGCCCCGTCGTTCAATTGGCAGGACACGTGACTCTGGATCATGCGATTAAGGTTCAAGTCCTTACGGGGCAGAAAAATAAACGAGAGCCGAGAGGCTCTTTTTTTGTTTCTGCCGTAAATAAAGGGAGACAGAGCCAAAAAAGAACTGATTTTGGTTCAAAAACCAAGTTTCAGCTTTTTAAGTAAAACCTGAATAAGCTTGTATATACAGTTATCTTGGATAACAGATATACATAAGTATAAAAAAGACAATGGATTTCGCTCATGAATGAGTGTGGTTCATTGTCTTTTTTTTTATGGCTATTTCCCTTAACAGGTTAAAAACCAGGTTAAATTCAGACATACCCAAAATCACACCAAAAAAAAATTTTTTAAAAAAAAAATTCTATTCCTCCTAAAATTTTCGCTTTTTTGAAGAATATATAAGATGACAGGAATATTTCTGTCTGTAAAAACAATTTTGGAGGAAAACATGAAAGTAAAACCTATCCCCATTTTTGAAAAAAGGCATAAATGCTACCGCCTTCACTTTTGCTGGAAGGGAAAACAGTATCGCAACCGATACATAGCCAACAAAGAGGTTGCCTACAGACTCCAGCATAAAATCAACCAGCTTGTGATGGAAATAAAAGAAGGATGGCTCATCCCGCCTCAGAATATCTCCTTAACGGATTTTGTTTTTGGCAGTGTAGATGAAAGAAAGAAAACAGAGGATATTGAAATCCCTTTCATAATATTGGATAGCATATCAGAGCTTATAGAAGAATATCTTTTGCATTCTACACCACCAGCGAAGGCGAAAAGTACCTGGCTAACAGAAAAAATCCATTTAGAGCATCTAAAAAGATTCCTGGATAAAGAAGGGTATAGAAATATTTCCCTATCTGCGCTGAATGTCAGATTTTTCGATCTATACAAGCAATTCCGCTATAGCCAGGGAGTCCGAACAGATACAGTCAATAAAGAGCTGGCCACTATCCAAACCATGCTTCAGATGGCAGTTCAGCATAAATATATTTCTTCCAATATCGTGAAAGAGGTAAAGAGGGATAAAAGCGAAATCCCATCAGATCGCTTCCGACCTCATAGCGAAGTCCTAAAGCTGATAGGCAGCGGTCATTATACAAAAGAAGAGCTGAAGGAAATCAAAAGGTACCAGTATCTTACAATGGATGAAGTAGAAGAATTGATTTCCCTGGCAAAAGGAAAATGGATTTATCCCATTCTCGTTGCGTTTGCATACACAGGCATAAGAAGGGGAGAACTCGTTAAGCTGGAATGGCGAGATATAGATTTAGAATCAGACCCACCCAAACTATACATCAAATCGGAAAAGCAATCCCAAAAGCAAAGAGAAACATCAAGAGCTATCCCGATCCATGATCGGCTGTTGCCGATTTTGAAAGAAATGAAGAAAGCAACAGGGCATTATCGCTGGGTATTCTATGTATCCGGGGATAAAAAACTCAGTGTAAACACCATGAGGGAAGCCTTTCGCTATCTGATAGAAAACACACATTTTGAAGGCGTAGGCTACCATATTTTCAGACATTCCTTCATAAGCAATCTTGCAGCAGCAGGCGTGGAACAATACATCATTGATGAACTGGTAGGGCATCAGACAGAAGCGATGAGAAGGAGATACAGGCATTTGTTCCCACAAGATGGCAGCAAAGCTATCAACAGGCTCAATGGTCTGGCAAGCTTTAAAAAAGAAGGAAGGAAATAGCGTGTAAATGGCAAAAGCTGAGGCAATACCAGAAAAGTGCCCTCAGCTTTTCAATCACCACCTGGCTTCAGGGGTTCTATTATTTATAACAAAAACTTCCCCTGAATGCCAGATAATTTTTTTAAAATTAGGGGAAAAAAATATGTTTCTCGAAAATTTTTTGGCCTTACTTCAGAATGTAAAGAAAAGCGGAGAAAACTGGATCGCTCGTTGCCCTTCTCACGATGACAAACACAATAGCCTTTCCATTGGCCTTGGCAGTGATGAAAAAATTCTGATCAAATGCCATGCTGGATGCAGAGGAGAGGAAATTTTACAGGCATTGGGTTTATCCTGGAAAGATTTGTTCCCTCAGACCGATTTCCGAAAAAGCTATGGAATTACCGTTGCTGACCTGGCCTTTGCCAAAGGATTACCCGAAAAATTTTTGCAAAACCTTGGCATTGAGCCGAAAGGGAACTGGCTCAGGATTCCTTATTATATGGAAGACGGCACTCTCGCCTCCCGCCAGCGAAAACGATGGGCATTATCAGCCAAAGAAGGTAGCGCATGGGAAGCAGGAGAGGGACACCCAGTACCCTACGGACTATGGAAACTCAAAGAAGCCCGAAAAGAAGGGTATCTCTTTCTGGTCGAAGGCGAAAGCGATTGCTGGACTCTCTGGTATCATGGTTATCCCGCTCTGGGATTGCCTGGGGCTGATATGGCTGAAAAAATAGAAGCCAGGTATCTGGATCAGATCAAAAAAATTTACATCATCCAGGAACCCGACCAGGGCGGAGAAACCTTCGTTCGTGGTATCCGAAAAAGGCTCTATAAAATGGAATACAAAGGGCTGGCTTTTGTTGTAGCAATGAAAGGGGCCAAAGACCCCAATGATTTGCATTGTAGTTCATCTAATTTCCATGAAGATTTTGCTCAACTGGTAAGCGATGCCAGACCGATTTCTCTATTTGAACCCAAGGATATTATTGTTGATTATGGAAATTTGATACCGGAGTTACCCGAACCCGAAAATAAAACAGTCCTGGAACTTATGGAAAAAGCCGTTGCAACACAGCAAAACTTCTTCATCATCGCTCCCCAGGGTTCCGGAAAATCATACTCCAATAGCTACATCGCCGTAAATGAACTGAAAAAAGGACGCTGTGTGATTTTATCCTCTCGTTCTCACGATGAGCTGAACCAGATCGGCAGAACAACCCGAAAGCTACTGAAACAAATCGGAATGCCAGAATACCATCTATTCCATCTCAAAGGAAGCAAGGAGAGAGAAAAGACTGATGCTGCCTTCATTCCTGATGTCAGGCCAATTATAGTATTGGCTCCTCATGCCTATTTCCACTTCAAAGGCGATACACCATATCATTATGCCCTTGCCGATATGCTTTTCCAGGGAGAATTTGGCGAAAAGCCTCTGGTGCTCATTGATGAACTCAATTCCTTTATGGAGTCGGCCTTTATCTCCAAAGTTCTCGGCTCTCGTAAATCTCTGAAAAGAGTCTTTGGGAAGAACTGTGGATTAAAAACAGGCTATGCCCGCTCTATACCTCATCGGGCAATTGCCTCAATTGTGAAGGCAATATGTTTTTACATCCTCACAGTGGAGAAGGCGGAATGCTTTCCTATACAACCATCTTCCAACGCCACAAACAAGATAAATTGCGTGAAGAAAAAGTGGACGTGGGTAAAATCGTAAAATGGGACATCTGGTACGAAGAGAATACTATGCGGGTATATGATGTTTTTCAACCCAAAACCTTCGAGCAAAGGCAATGGTCCACAGGAAGCAAAGACGATCTTACTCTGGAAATGAGCTTCGAATACTGGCGAACAGATGTCATTTCCCGCATGATTGCGCCTCACATTGTTTACTTTTACCCTTACGACATAGTAAAAAAAGAGAATTTAGGTCGCTCTCTCACCGAGCAAGAATTGGACGAAAGAAAAAAAGGCCGGCAAATTGCACTTCCTCACCACGTTTGCGGTGTTCCCATTCTTCAGGGTTGGGATCTGGCTGTTTTACGAAAGCTCAACAAACAGGTACAAATCGGTCTGACAGCCCCAGGTGCCACCAATACGGATCGTTACATACTAAAGCAGGCTATCGGGCTTTCCACAGAACACTATAGCGTAGCCAGTACGCCTTACATTCGATTCAGCAACCTTCTTATTCTGATCTTAGAGAAAGACCTGTCCTTCGATGAACCAGAGGTAAAATCCCTTCTTGAGTTCTGGGCACAAAGCACCAAGATAATTTCTTTTCTCCCGACTTACTATGATGCTTCTCTGTCAGAAAGTGCCATTAGCGAAAACACCAAGGCCATGTACTACGACGGTGCCCAGAAGATTCGCAATGCCCCCATTGAAGGCACATGCCTTCATTTCGATATTTGCATCAGTTGCATCCACGGCCCATTAGGTCAGGGCCTTGATCTCGGTCAATTCAAGCTCGCTATGGTTTCCACCAACTGCGAACGCCCCAAATGCCTTTTCACCGGTCGCCCCGTCACCAAAACCAACAAGGAATATATTCTTGAAGATGTGGCAGAAAAATCCAGACAGGCAGCCTTACGCATCCTTCGGCTAACCGAGGGCGAAACCCCTGATGCTCCTCGTGTAATCCTTTTCTACGGCAGGTATTCCTATGAAGTCGCCCATAAAGTAGAAGCAGAGCTTTCCAAAGTAGGCCATACCATAAAGGTGCTCAATGCTAAAACATGCCTCCAATACGCCAGAGAAGTCTCGATAAAATGGCTGGCAAAAGAGGACATCGCATTCCTGGAATCGCAAGGCGTAGAAACATACGAAGAGCAGGAAATTATTGGCAAAGCTCAGGCCGCTATTCTCGAATATCAGAAAGAACATCCCAAAGCCGATTGGAGGGAAGTTGTGGTTGGGCCTAGAATTCTGCGGGATTTAGCTCGGCAGTATAAAGATAAAATCAAAAAATGGTTTCAGGGAAGCTCTAACAAGGGCAATCCACAAGAAAGCTTGGCAGAAGTTATTGATCAGATAAAGGAATTCTCAAAGAAAAACCCAAATATTAAATGGTATCAGCTCTATCGAAAATTCCATCTTCTTAGAAAAAGCAAGGAAGAACAAGCAATAATTCGGCAAGCTGTTGGAATATAAATACTTAATCGTATGCACCAAAAATGTTGCCAGTACCTCTATATATAAGGAGGTTTTGGCAGCAAAATTGGTGCATATCAATCATTCCCTATTTTAAATCCTAACAGAACATAGTAAGTCTAAGAATATTATAAAATATGCCTACCCCGATGGAGGTAAAATTATACTTTTGCCCAAAAGGCTAATTTTAGCCATTTTGTCGCTTAAAACTTCATAGAAAGAAAGGAAACCATTATGTTAGTAGGTTATGCAAGAGTTTCCACATCCGACCAATGCCTGGATATGCAAAAGGATGCTTTGCTAAAAGCAGGATGCGAGAAAATTTTCACAGATATTATAAGCGGGAGCAAAGCAGAAAGAGAAGGGCTTGGAGAAGCCATGCAATTCATACGCCAGGGCGATACCCTCGTTGTCTGGAAATTGGACCGACTTGGCCGTTCTCTGAAACACCTCATAGAAACTGTAACACTTCTTCAAAAAGGCAATATCGGTTTTCGAAGCCTCATGGAAAATATTGATACCACAAGTAGCTCAGGGAAGCTGGCGTTCCACCTCTTTGGTGCTCTCGCTGAATTCGAGCGAGAACTAATCAGAGAAAGAACAAAAGCTGGTTTAGCAGCAGCCCGCTCTCGTGGCAGAACCGGAGGACGGAAAAAACTGATGGATGATAAAAAAATCGCTATGGCAATCGCCCTTTATCAAAATTGTAGCAACGATATAGGCGGTATATGTCGTACTTTAAAGGTTTCCAGATCAACATTTTACCGTTATCTCAAACATAATGGAAAAAACAGCCAAAATCAAACATCTTCCGAAGTGACAAAACACTGATTTGCCTTTTTCTTCATAACAATCCATGCGATAGAATCATCAGACTCTATTCGCATGGAATAACAATGGTAGCTCTCCATAATTACCCAGCCTTATCTTGGGCATGCTCATAATTTTTTTAAGCATACAGAAATATTTTATTGCAAGGAGAAGGAAAAAAGGTAGAATGAATTATCAGACAGTCTCAAAAACGTACCACAATAAAAAACAATCGGCGCAAAAGCAAGTAAATCGGGAAGAACGAAATTTTTGAATCGGCGAAAAAACGGTGTCAATAACGAGGGGAATTGGGACATAAAAATTAGGGAGTCTCATGAATCAACTAAAAAATATGATAGAGATGCACAATATGGCGGGTTATATATGAAAAGTCTCTTTGTATAGATAGAACTGGCTTATAAGTATCAAAAATAGCATAGAGATAAAAATTCATACACACAAAGGTATATTTTCTCGTTAACTCCACCATATATCGTTCCATGAGGTTAAAATGGAAAAAAAACAGGATACCTACAAAGAATTTTTGAAGATTTTTGTATCCATGGTTGCCCCGATAATATTATTCATTTTGGGAATAGGATATGACCGTATAATTGTAGGAGGCCACAGCTCATTTGTTCAGACAATCAGTGGAATATTGGTTGTAGTCGTATTGATAAGCTGGATATGGGCAAGGGTTAGCAGCGATGTCATCCAGCGAAGCCATATAGAAGAAAAACTGCGCAATCTTTATCATGCAGTAGAACAAAGTCCTGTAAGCGTTGTGATTACGGATACCAAAGGGAACATTCAATATGTTAACCCAAAGTTTGTAGAAGTGACTGGCTATACGGCTGAGGAGGCTATAGGGCAAAATCCAAGAATCCTGAACTCCCAGAAGCAGTCGCCTGAATTATATAAAAAAATGTGGGATACACTTATTTCTGGCAAAGAATGGCGTGGAGAATTTTGTAATAAGAAAAAAAACGGTGAGCTTTATTGGGAAATATCATCCATTTCACCTGTACGCAATGTACGGAGAGAAATAACTCATTTTGTTGCGGTCAAGGAAGATATTACCGAGCAAAAACGAGCAGCAGACGAATTGGAAAAAGCAAAAATAGCGGCAGAAGGTGCCACTCGCGCTAAAAGCGAATTTCTTGCTAACATGAGCCATGAGATACGCACGCCATTGAATGGTATCATTGGCATGACTAATTTGTTACTTTCCAAAGAAATGCCTTCGCAGCAACGCGACTATCTGAATAAAATTCATATCTCTTCTGATGCCTTATTGGGAATTGTGAACGACATTTTAGATTTCTCTAAAATGGAAGCCGACAAGCTCAAAATCGAATTCATAAATTTTCAATTGGATGAAGTTTTTGAGAGGCTTTCAAACCTTTTCAGTTTAAGAATCATGGAGAAAAAAATAGAGTTGTTTTGGCAAGTTTCTTCTAATATCCCACAATCACTCATTGGCGATCCTATGCGCTTGGAACAAATTCTTACCAACCTCCTCAGCAATGCTATCAAATTTACCAATAGCGGTGAAATTGTTGTTTCCGTAGAGGTACTAAAAGAAGAAGGAGAACGGCTGACCGTTCAATTTTCCATTCGGGATACAGGAATCGGCCTCAGAGAAGAACAAATTGCCAAACTTTTTAATCCATTTGTTCAGGCGGATAGTTCGACCACTCGTAAATATGGAGGTACCGGTCTTGGGCTTACTATCTGCAAGCGACTGGTAAACTTGATGGGCGGAGAGATACGGGTGGAAAGCCAGTACGGTAAGGGAAGCACTTTTTATTTTACCGCCGTTTTTCAATGCAAAAATAAAGAAATAAAGGCCTGTTTTTCTTCGGAATTACCGAAGCTTAATGTGATAGTGATAGATAGTCATTCTACTTCACGAAAAATTTTACAAGAGTACATCGAATCATTTTCTTTTCAAGTTTCGTTATTTTCCTGCTCTGGTGATTTTAAGGGAGAATTGGAAAGAGAGCTGCAAAGCAAAACTTATGAAATAGTAATCGTAGACTGGGATACTCCAGAAATAAAAGATGCCCAGACGATACAAATAATTAAAAAATATTCCAATTCACCCTTAATCAAGCCGATTCTCATTGCTCTGAGCTATTTGTTACCGGGCAAAGAATTGGAAGAGGAAAAGAGAGTGGACGTTTTTATAAATAAACCGGTAACAGCATCGGCTCTTTTCAATGCTTTCTTGAGCGTATTTGGCAAAAAGGTACCTATGGCTTACAAGACTCAAAAGAAAATCTTGATAACAAGCAGGCTGGAAATTTTAAAAAAACAAAGAATTTTGCTTGTAGAGGACAACGAAATCAATCGACAGGTCGCTTGTGAATTACTCAAAAGCAAAGGTGTGATAGTAATCGCTGCAAATAGTGGTAAAGAAGCACTGAAAGCCCTTGAAGGAAGTGAGTTCGACTTGGTGCTTATGGATATTCAGATGCCGGAAATGGACGGATACCAGGCTACCCGTGAAATACGAAATAATCCGCGTTTTAAAGACTTACCTGTGATTGCCATGACGGCCGATGTTCTTGCCAGAGATAGAGAAATGGCTATTCTTTCAGGAATGAACGACTATATTCCCAAACCCATAGATCCACCTCAAATGTTTTTGACTTTGGCAACTTGGTTAAGTGCTTCCCAAAAAGGAAAGCAACCTGAAGAAGAAAAAAAAATTGAAAGATTCGTAAAAAAAATCCTTCCAGCAGCAGATGTCAGGCCAAAAACTAAGGAAGAGGAACCCTTCGAAATTGCAGGAATAGATACAAAAGCTGGACTGGCGAGAGTGGGAGGAGACAAGAAAGCATACAAAAAAATACTCATCTGCTTTTCAGAAAGCCATATTGATACCATGGATGCAATTACATCTCTTTTGGAAAAAGGCGGCTTTGAGGAAGCAAAACGTCTTGTACATACACTGAAAGGGATTTCAGGAAATATTGGTGCCAATGATTTATATACAGCAATCCGCAATCTGGAAGTCGCTCTCCGCGAGAATAACTGGAAGGATCAGCTTGCTCTTGCCAGGGATGCAATGAAACAGGTTTTATCCTCTCTTGCTATCTTAAAAGTAGGGCATTCTTTTGATCTTGGAGAAACAAAAGAGGTAAAAAGTTCAGATATATCGAACAGCATCCTTGTTCTTGAGAAAATGAGAAAACTCATGGAAGACGACAATACAGAAGCTTTAAAATATATGGACGATATTAAGGATTCACTGAAAAATTCTGGCATTCAGAAAGATTTAAGCCTGTTGGAAAAAACGATGAGCATCTATGATTTTAAGGAGGCTCTTAAAACATTATCCAATATAACCCATAAATTGAGAACCATGCAAAAATAAGCCCGCTATAGAAGGCAAGATTTCTGCTATTTGAGGCAAATCCAATAAGGAGAAAAAAAATGAGCGAAGATCACAGGAAAACAGTACTTATTGTAGACGATACTCCTGAAATTGTAAAAATTCTCGATAAAATTTTAAATAACGATTACAATATCAAAGTTGTGCTTAATGGAGAAAAAGCTCTTAAAAAAGCTTTTGCCCAGGAACCTCTCGATTTGATTCTTCTGGATATTATGATGCCCGAAATGGATGGCTATGAAGTTTGCAAGCGTTTAAAAGCCAATGAAACTACCCAAAAGATCCCTGTTATTTTCATATCAGCTATGGATGAGGTTAATGATGAAACCAAGGGATTTGACGTGGGTGCTGTTGACTACATTATCAAACCTTTCAGTCCTGCAATAGTAAAGGCAAGGGTGAAAACTCACATAGAATTGGGAGCAGCACGCCGTGGACTGGAAAAGCAAAATGAACAATTGCAGTCAATACTGAAGTTACGGGAAGACATGGCTAATATGATTGTGCATGACATGCGAAATCCGGTTGGAGCTATTATGGGATACAGCGATTTATTAATAATGAAGCAATGCATTTCCCTCCAATATTTGAAATATATCCAAAATATACAAAAACAGGCACATCAACTGAATACTTTTCTAAACGACATGCTGATAATGGCAAAGACAGAAAAAACACAATTGGTCTTAAACCGTTCTTCGATAGATTTAGGTGCTATTTTTCATTCTTTAGAAGGAGTACATGCCGTTACGGCCGATTCGAGAGGTATCAAACTTATTATAGAAAGTCCGCAAAATTCTCACCAACTCTCTCTCGATATAAAATTGTTTCAGAGAGTCCTGGATAATTTGATTGCAAACGCTCTGAAATTTTCGCCCTCGGAAAGCAAGGTAACTGTACGTACCGAATACCCTGAATCGGGAACGCCGAAAGTCCGAATCCAGGTGATAGACGAAGGAAGGGGAATTGCTAAAGATGACCAGGAACGCATTTTTAACAAGTTTGAAGTCGTCGAATTAAAAAACAAAAATATTCCCCAAACAGGGTTTGGCCTTGCTTTTTGCAAAACAGTAGTCGAAGCGCACGGAGGTCATATTTTTGTAACAGACAATACACCAATGGGATCTATTTTTAATATAGAGCTATAAAAAAGTCTTTTTGGCTTTTTATATGATGAAAATTAAGTTTATGATATTTGTTATAAGTGTACAATTCAAAAATAGTAAATATTCCAAATAATTCTAAAATATGTATAGTAAATACCAAAAAAACAATAAGATTAAAAAGAGCGTAACTGGCGTTGATATCCTGCTCAACATTGTTAGTTGTGGCTTCTTTATCCAAATTTCCAACGTTTTTAGGACGGCAACCACGCTCTAAAGAGTCTGCTTAATTTTTGTAATTCATAATCCCAAAACTCATCCCAATAGCAAAATCCCCGAATGGGAGGCGAAGGATGAGTTTTGGGATTTCTTTTTTTTCCCGCCGTTATTTCTCCTTCCATAGAATCCAAAACAATTTTACGAGATTTCTTTATCCCCCTACCTGAGAAAATAGCAGATAATTCTTTGCAAATCCAATAAAACAGGCTATAATAATCCCAAAATATAAACTAAAATAAGAAGTCCTATTTTACGATAAGAAAGAAACTATGGCGATTAAGAAATCTCAATTGTATAGTTCGATATGGAAAAGCTGTGATGAGCTGCGAGGTGGTATGGATGCTTCGCAGTATAAGGATTATGTGCTTGTGCTTTTGTTTGTGAAGTATATTTCGGATAAATACGATGGTGTGCCTTATGCTCCGATTACCATACCAGAAGGAGCGAGTTTCAAGGATATGGTGAAGCTGAAAGGTAAGGCAACGATTGGCGATGATATAAATAAGAAGATTCTGGGGCCGATTGCCCAGGCGAATAAGCTATCGGAGATGCCGGATTTCAACAATGCAGATAAATTAGGCAGTGGCAAGGATATGGTGAATCGGTTGACGAATCTGGTTGCCATATTTGAAAACCCTCTTTTGGACTTTAGCAAGAATCGGGCAGAGGGGGATGATATTCTGGGCGATGCATACGAATATCTCATGAGGCACTTTGCTACGGAGAGTGGGAAAAGCAAAGGGCAGTTCTATACGCCTGCGGAGGTGAGCAGTATCATTGCCAAGACTATTGGAATCGCAAGCTCTTCGATCAGCAATCCTACTGTGTACGATCCGACCTGTGGCTCTGGTTCTTTGCTCCTGAAGGTGGCGGACGAAACCGAAAAGAAGGTGGCTTTATATGGTCAGGAATTGGATTCTGCTACAGCTTCGCTTGCCAAAATGAACATGATCTTGCATGGGCATCCAGGGGCAGATATAAGGCGAGAAAACACTCTGGCATCTCCTTTGTTCTTAGAGGAGAGCAATCGGCTCAAGGCGTTTGATTTTGTTGTGGCGAATCCTCCGTTTTCTTTTAAATCCTGGACGAATGGCCTGATGGATGATAAGAACATCCAGGATAGCTATGGCAGGTTTCAGGATTTTGGCATTCCTCCTGCCAAGAATGGGGACTATGCGTTTTTGCTGCATATCCTAAAATCGCTCAAAAGCAAGGGCAAAGGGGCGTGCATTCTGCCTCATGGCGTTCTTTTCCGGGGCAATGCCGAGGGGGAAATCCGAATGAATTTGATTCGCAGAGGCTACATCAAGGGAATCATTGGTCTGCCTGCTAATCTTTTTTATGGAACAGGGATTCCTGCGTGCATTATTCTTCTGGATAAAGAAAATGCCGAGCATAGAAAAGGCATTTTCATGATAGAGGCAAGCCGTGGCTTTATGAAAGATGGCAACAAAAACCGCCTCAGAGCGCAGGACATTCATAGAATCGTGGATGTGTTCAACAAGCAAACACAAATCCCTCGATATTCTCGCATGGTGAGCCTCTCGGAGATCGAGAAGAACGATTTCAACCTCAATATCCCTCGCTACATTGACAGCCAGGAAACAGAGGATATACAAGACATTGCCGCTCATTTGCAAGGGGATATTCCTCAAGAAGATGTAGAAAGCCTGGAAAACTATTTTTGCGTTTATCCCACGCTGAAAACCATGCTCTTTGGCAAAAGCAAACGCGAGGGATACAGCACGCTCCTTATCCCCCAGGAGCAGATCAAGGAAACGATTTTTTCGCATCCGGAATTTCAGGAATACGCCAAAACCATGGAAAGCACCTTCTCCCTATGGAAAGAAAGAACCGTGCTTCTCCTGAAAAATCTCACGATGGGCTGTAAGCCAAAAGAGCTTATCCACAAAATATCCGAGGATATCCTGAGTGCGTTTGGCAAAACCAGCCTCCTGGATCAATACGATATTTACCAGCACCTGATGACCTATTGGAGCGAAACCATACAGGACGATGTGTATGCAGTCGCTTCTCTTGGCTGGAAAGCAGAGCTAGAACCCATAGAGGGGAAAAAAGACGAATGGGAATGCGATTTGCTCCCGAAACGCTTTCTCGTCCATCGCTACTTTTCGGCGGAAAAAAAGGCAATCGAAGAGCTGGAAACAAAGCGGGACGGTATAAGCCAGGAACTGGATGAACTCATTGAAGAGCATAGCGGCGAAGAGGGTTATTTCGCCTCTCTGGATAAACTCAACAAAGCCACGGCAAGCAAAAGGCTCAAAGAAATCCAGGGAAACTCCGAAGATGCCCCTGAGCAAAAAGCCCTGGAATCCTATTTGAAGCTATCGGAAAGACTATCCGAAGCCAATAAGAGAATCAAAATCATGGAAAAATCCCTGGAAAACAAAGTCCTTGCCCAATACAAAAACCTTACGGAAGCGCAAATCCAAGACATGGTAGTGGATGACAAATGGATGACGGCCCTTTACGATGCAATAAAAGGCGAAATGGATCGTATATCCCAAAGGCTCACGCAACGGATCAAAGAGCTTGCTGAACGGTATGCAGTGACTTTGCCAGAGTTGGAAAAGAAGGGGAAGGAATTGGAAGAGAAGGTAGAAGGGCATCTGAGAAAAATGGGATTCTTGTGGTAAATTATAAATGGTGAATGATGAATTATAAATTATGGGATTCTTATGGCAAAACATAGTACAATAAAAAAAGGGTATAAACAGACGGAGATTGGGGTTATCCCAGAGGATTGGGAGATTGAAGAAATAAAAAATTTAACGAGCATTACTACTGGAGCTAAAAACACACAAGATAGAATTGAGGATGGGTTATATCCATTTTTTGTTCGCTCTCAAACAGTTGAAAGAATCAATAGCTATTCTTATGATGGAGAAGCTGTTTTGACTGCTGGTGATGGGGTTGGAACAGGGAAAGTATTCCATTATATTAATGATAAGTTTGATTTTCATCAACGAGTCTATAAAATTAGTGATTTCAATGAAAAACTAAATGGATACTTTTTTTATCTTTATTTTAGTAACAGTTTTTATAATAGAATAATGCAGATGACTGCAAAATCATCTGTAGATTCAGTAAGAATGGAAATGATTGCTGAAATGCAAATTCCATTGCCTTCAAAAAATGAGCAAACCGCCATCGCTGAGGTTCTTTCTGATACAGATGCCTTGATAGAAAGCCTGGAAAAACAGATTGCCAAAAAGAAAGCTATCAAACAAGGCACGATGCAACAGCTTCTCACTGGTAAAAAAAGATTGCCTGGGTTTAGCGGAGAGTGGGAAGTGAAAAAATTAAAAAATTTGTGTACTTTGGAATATGGTTCAAGCTTAGAATCAAAAGAATATGATAATTTTTCTGAATCTTTTGTATATGGAACAAGTGGTATAGTTGGAAATTCTTCTAAATTTTTAAGTATTGGTGAAAGTGTTGTAATTGGAAGAAAAGGCACTATCAATAAGCCAATATACATCCCAAAACAACAAAAATTTTGGGTTATAGATACTGCTTTTTATTTAAAATCAGAAGAAAATATTCAATATTTATTTTATCTCTTATCCAGTATAGATTTTTCAAAATATAATGAATCCACAGGAGTCCCTAGCTTAAACAGAAATACTTTTTATGAAATTTTAGTATTAATACCCAAATCTCTTGCCGAACAAACCGCCATCGCTGAAATTCTGTCTGACATGGATAGCGAGATCGAAGTTTTAGAACAAAAGTGTGAGAAATACAAAAAAATCAAACAAGGCATGATGCAACAATTGCTTACTGGAAAGATTCGATTAGTGAATCCATAAAGCAAAAAGATAGTATGCCATAAAACAAACAGCTCTGGAAGTTTTCAGCGAGACTTGATATCCTGGTTCATATCGGGTAAAATAGCAAAAGTAAATGGTAGCATTAGTCTATAGTTGGAAAATAACTTCTTAAGGAGAAAACAGATGATTAAAACCATCAGGGCATCCTATATCAATGGAATGTTTAAACCATTAGAAAAATTAGATATACCAGAGGGTCAAGAAATAACAATTACTATGGATATTGTCTTTTCTAACGCTGTAAAAAATGGAATACAAGCTTCTGCTGGCGCATGGAAAGATTTAATAGATACTGAAAAATTAAAGAAGGGCATCTATGAAAATAGGCTAATCTCTACACGACCGGAGATTAACTTATGAAAATATCTTATCTTATAGATACTGATTGGGTTATAGATCATCTTAAAGGAAGCACCAAAACCACAGAAAGAATCAACAGTCATAAAAGTAAAGGTCTGGCGATCAGCATTATTACTTTAGCAGAATTATATGAAGGAGTTTATTTTTCTAAAGACCCTCAAAAAAGTGAACAGAGCCTAAAGATATTTCTTTCTGAGGTAGCAATCCTTGGCATTGATGAAGAGACCTCTAAAATATTTGCTAAAGAACGGGGAAGATTACGCAAAGAAGGTAATATTATTGGGGATTTTGATATACTTATTGCTGCCACAGCACTCTGTAATGACCTTATCTTGCTAACAAACAACAGAAAGCATTATGAAAGAATCAAAGATTTATCTATAGAATCCTTGTAAATGGTCTATAGCAAAGTTTTTTGTAGGGGCTGCTAAAACAGTATTCGTCAGACTCAGGATCAAATTATGGATAAAAATCATTCATTCTATTCGGTTGGTCAGAAAGAAAGGGAAACGCAAGATCGTGTGGTTGCGTTGTTTTGTTCTGAGCTTGGGTATGAGTATCTGGGGGATTGGGAAGATCGGCAAGGGAATAGCAATATCGAAGAGGCTCTTTTGCACAAATATCTGGCTGGCAAGGGCTATAGCGATGCTTTGATCGCCCGTAGTCTGGACCAGCTTCGCACTACGGCGAACAACTTTCAGGAAAGTTTGTACACGAACAACAAGAACGTGTATGGACTTCTCCGCTATGGAATCAAGGTGAAGGAAGAGGCGGGGAAAAACAGCCAGACTGTGGAGCTTGTGGACTGGAAGCATCCTGAAAAGAACCAGTTTGGGATTGCTCAGGAGGTAACGATATGGGGAAACAGAGAGAAGCGGCCTGATATTGTTCTATATGTGAATGGAATTGCTTTGGGCGTGCTGGAACTCAAACGCAGCACGGTGTCTCTGGGAGATGGAATCCGACAGAGCATAGCAAACCAACAGAAAGAATTCATCCAGGCGTTTTTTGCGACTATCCAGTTGGTGCTGGCGGGCAATGATACAGAAGGACTCCGCTATGGCACGATGGGTACGCCAGAAAAATATTTCCTGAAATGGAAAGAGGGAGAAGAAAATCGGAATTTGCTGGACAAATACCTGCTCAAGCTGTGCGAAAAGAAAAGGTTTCTGGAAATCCTGCATGATTTTGTGCTGTTCGATGGAGGAATCAAGAAACTGCCACGACACCATCAATACTTTGGGGTCAAGGCAGCGCAGGAAAGCATCCGCAAGCGAGAAGGCGGGATTATCTGGCATACGCAAGGCAGTGGCAAAAGCCTGGTGATGGTGTGGCTGGCAAAATGGGTACTGGAAAACAACCCTCATGCCAGAGTGCTGATTCTGACGGATCGGATCGAGCTGGATAAGCAGATCAAAAGGGTCTTTGACGATGCAGGGGAAGAAATATACCGAACCAAAAGCGGAAAGGATTTGATGAAGCACCTCAACCAGGTAAAACCTCGTTTGCTTTGCACCTTGATGCATAAGTTTGGTGTAAGGGAAAAGGTGGATTCGGATGCGTTTATCGCTGAATTGGAAAAGGTGCCTGCCCACGTCCAGGGCGAACTGTTCGTCTTTGTGGATGAATGCCACCGAACCCAATCCAACAAATTGCACAAGGCCATGAAGGACGTTTTGCAAACGGCTGTGTTCCTCGGTTTTACAGGAACTCCGCTTCTCAAGAAAGATAAGAAAACCAGCATGGAGGTCTTTGGAAAGTATATCCACACCTATAAAATGAACGAAGCCGTACAAGATGAGGTGATTCTGGATCTGATGTACGAGGCTAGAGATATTGATCAGAGGCTTTCCTCGCCTGAAAAAGTGGATGCCTGGTTTGAGGCCAAAACAAAAGGGCTGAACGATTTCCAGAAATTCGCCTTGAAGAAAAAATGGGGAACCATGCAAAAAGTTCTGGGCGTTCGGCAGCGATTCGAAAAAATCGTCAGCGATATTGTTCTGGATTTCAGCACAAGGCCAAGACTGAGCAGTGATTTTGGCAATGCGATTCTGGTAGCGAGCAGCATCTATGAAGCCACCCGATACTTCGAGGCGTTTCAGAATACGCCCTTAAAAGGCAAGTGCGCTCTCATCACTTCCTATAACCCAACACCGCAGGATATTGCAACAGAAGATACAGGGGCCAGCACGGAAACAGAAAAAGAGTTTGTCTATAAAACCTACAAGGCACTTCTGGGCAACCAGACGACTGAAAAGTATGAAGATAAGGCAAAAGAGAAATTCATAAAAGAGCCTGCCAGCATGAAGCTTTTGATCGTGGTGGATAAGCTGCTCACTGGATTCGATGCCCCGCCCTGTAGCTATTTGTATATTGATAAAAAGATGCAGGATCACGGATTGTTTCAGGCTATTTGTCGTGTGAACCGTCTGGATGGCGAGGACAAGCAGTTTGGGTATATTGTGGATTACAAAGATTTGTTTCGCAAGGTAGAAAATG